>DASZDU010000180.1:0-8080 GCA_035941655.1 Pyrinomonadaceae bacterium
ATTTAAAAGCCACGTCGTTTAGATGGGGCACTTGTGTCCCCTTCGTGGGCGGACAAGTTCGCCATCTAAACGGTTAACGCGCGGCGGACAAGTCCGCTCTCTAAAACAGTCCCGGGGGAGACTCAGCTTGCTAAGCTGGGAGCGCAGGCATCTTGCCTGCCTCAACGTTCGTGGCCACGTAGCAGCAGACAGGATGTCTGCGCTCCCAGCATCGCTATTCGTACCTAAGCGCCACCAACGGATCGACTTTCGTTGCGCGCCTGCCTGGCATGTAACAAGCAACGAAGGCGACGAAGGCCAGTAAAATCCCAATGCCGACGAAGGTAGTCGGATCCGTCGGTTCAACTCCGTAAAGCATCGTCGCCATCAATCGGGTAAGGCCAAACGCACCAAGCAAACCAAACACAATGCCAATCAGAGTCAGCATCATTCCGCGTCCGATCACCATCTTGAAGACATCTCGCTGTTGGGCGCCTATGGCCATGCGAATGCCGATCTCGTGCGAGCGCTGGGTGACGGTGTAACTCATCACGCCGTAAATGCCGACGGCGGCCAGGATCAACGCCAGAGCGGCGAGGAACGCGAGCAGCGACATCGACAGACGCTGGGTAACGAGCGATTCTTCCAGCGTCCGCTCCATCGTGTTCACGTTGTACACAGGTTGATTTGGATCAAGTGCCTGGACCTGTTGGCGCACGGCCGCCGTCAAGTTCAAAGGGTCTGCCGTGGTGCGGATAATGATGTTCATGCGCGGCGCCAGGAACGGAAGGATGTTGTTGGGCGCCTGGTTGAAGGGGAGATAGAGTTGCGGCGGGACCCGTTCTATAGCATCCAGTCCAAAGTGTTTGACATGCGAGACAACGCCGACGATTTCCGCATCCGGATTATCTTTGCCATCACCCGCGATGTATTGTCCCAGCGCCTCTTGATCGGGAAACTGTTGGCGGGCGAACGTTTCGTCGATCACCGCGACGCGCGGGCTTTTCGGTGTGTCCTGCGCGGTGAAAAATCTGCCTTTGACCAGGCGGATGCCCATCGCCTGCAGGTAGTCGGGACTGGTGATGTACAGCATCGTCTGCGGCTGTTTTCCTGGTTCGGGCTTCGGGCGTCCGACGATGGCAAATGAAGTGTCGGCGGTCTGCCCGAGCGGTATCCCGTTGGAGAACGCCGTCGACTCGACGCCGGGTAGTCCGGCGATGCGCCCCTTCAGTTCGTTAAAGAAGTTGAGCACCTTGCCGCCTTCATCCTCTTTTGCGTTGAGCGAAAGTTGCATCGTCAGCAAATTCTGAGGCTTGAAGCCGGGGTCTGTGTCGAGGATGCGTACGAAACTCTTGATCAATAGTCCCGCACCGATTAAGAGCACGAGCGAGAGCGCGACTTCAGTGACGACGAGCGTGTTGCGCAGCCATGATCGTCCTGCGGTCAAACTACGCCCGCCCTCTTTAAGCGTATCGTGCAAGTCGGTCTTCGCGGCTGAGAAAGCGGGCGCCAAGCCAAAGACGATGCCGGTAAGAACCGATATGAGCAGCGTAAAGAGCAGAACGCTACCATCAACTTTAATTACCGCGGTCGATGGCAAGGTGTCAGCGCTGGCCGAGCGCAGCAGGTCGACACCCCACCACGCGAAGAGCACGCTGATGCCACCACCCAGGATCGCAAGCAGCAGGCTCTCCGTGAGCAGTTGACGCACAATGCGCATGCGTCCGGCGCCCAGTGCGGTGCGAATCGCCATCTCTTTTTGTCGTGTCGCCGCACGGGCCAAAAGCAGGTTGGCGACGTTTGCACAGGCGATGGCGAGGACGAAGCCGACGGCGCCGAGCAGGATGAGCAGCGTGGTCCGGATATCGCCGACAAACGCCTCGCTCAAAGGCATGAGGGTGGCGCTGTTTCCCTTCATGCCGTACTGCTCGCCGATGCGCTGGGCCATGGCAATCAGTTCGGCGCGTGCCGTCTCAACGGACACGCCGGGCTTCAGACGCGCAACCGCGTAGATGCCGGGATGACTGCTCCGCTCTTTCATCTCATCGGCGCGCAGTCCGAGGGGCACGAACACGTCGGTTGGTGTGCCGTATGCGTAGCTGGCGGGTAGTACACCAATGACTGTGTAGCTCGTGCCGCTTAGGGTGATTTGTTTACCAACCAGCGCCGGATCCGATCCGAATCGACGTTGCCACAAAGCGTTGCTGATGATGCAGACGGGATTTGCCCCAGGGCGATCTTCCTCTGGTAGGAAGCTGCGGCCTTGCGCAACCTTAACGCCGAGCACGTCGAACAACTCGGCGGACACAGCTCGTCCCGGCAGGCGTTCGGGCTCATCGTTGCCGGTCAGGTTCAGGCTGCGAAACTGCATCCCCGCAATACCTGAAAAAACTTGGTTCTGCTCACGCCAGTCGAGGAGGTTCGGATACGAGATGGACATCCCTGGCACATTCGGACTGTCTTCAGAGAGCCGGACCAGCCTGTCCGGATCGGCGTAAGGCAAGGGCCGCAAGAGCGCCGCGTTTACTACCGAAAAGATTGCGGTGTTGGCGCCGATGCCCAGCGCCAGCACGACAACGATGATCACAGTTACGCTCCAATTCTTTGTCAGCATTCGCACTGCGAAACGTATGTCTTGCCAAAGTGTATTCATCGATGTCTTCCCTTCTTGAACCCTCCGAACCCGTTTAGGAAGCGGACTTGTCCGCCCCCGATGCGGGGCACAAGTGCCCTATCTAAACTGAACGGTACGTCTAATTCCCTTTCGGTCACTCATATCGAAGCGCCACTAATGGATCGACCTTCGTGGCGCGCCGCGCCGGGATGTAACAAGCCAACAGCGCGACTACCGTAAGCAACAGGGAAATGATCACAAACGTCTCTGCATCAGTCGGACTCACACCGTAAAGCAAACTTGTGAGCAAACGCGTCAGCGCAAAAGCGCCACCCGAACCGATGGCTACTCCCAGCAAAGCCAAAAGCAGTCCCTGGCCAACCACCAACTTAAAAACATCGCGGCGCTGCGCCCCGAGCGCCAGGCGAATGCCGATTTCGTGTGTGCGCTGGGCCACGGAATAGTTGATAACGCCGAAGACACCGACCATAGCCAGGACCAGCGCTAAACCACCAAAGAGACCGAGCAGTAGGGCATTGAATCGCTGGCCGGCAACGGAGCTGGAAAAGACTTCGTCCATGGTCGCTAGAGTCAGAGGCTGATCTTTGTCGAGCGATCTAAGCTGCTCGCGCACAGCCGGGACCAGCGACAAAGGATTTCCGGTGGTGCGCATCATTATTGCCAGAGAAGCGTCCGGTTCCTGGAGGTGCGACAAATACATCTCCGGGTTAGGTTGAGAATTCAGCGCGGTATGGTGCACATCGCCAACTACTCCCACGACGGTCAACCAGGGGCTGGCAATTATCCGCAGGCGGCGGCCAAGCGGATCTTCATTAGGCCAATAGAGGTGGGCCATTCGCTCATTGATGATTACGGTAGGTGCGGGTTGCGGCTCGTTGAAATGCGGCGGGTAAGGTTGTTGTTCATACCACCGAATGAGCGGCAAAGAGACTCGCGCATCCGCTTCGCTAAAGAACCGGCCTTTCCGCAAAGGAATCTTCAGACTGCGAAAATAGTCATTGCTGACACTACGCAGCGCGGCTTGTTGCTCCTGCCCAGGCGGCGGCTCGGGACGACCCTCAATAACAAAACCGGCCCAGTTGTCACCGGGGTTCAATGGCGTTCGCGTTGTTGCCCCGACCGACTCAACCCCCGGCAAGCCTTTGAGCTTCTCGATAAGCTGCTCATAAAACGCCAGCTGCTGTCGCGCCTCCGGGTATCTCTGGCCCGGTAGGGTGAGATCGAGGCGCAGCACCTGGTGCGGATCGAAGCCAGGGTCAACGCGCACCAGGCGCACAAAGCTCTTGAGCATCAGACCGCCACCGACGAGCAGGATCATTGCCAGCGCAAATTCCAGCACTACCAAGGTGCTGCCGATGCGGCGGCGACCGGGTCCGGCGGAACCTCGGCGCCCTTCACTGATCCACCGGCTCAACCGAGGCCCGGAATTGCGCCAGGCTGGAACTATGCCGGTGAGTATTCCGGTGAGTAGTGAAAAGCCAATGGTTGCCAGCAGCACTCGGCCGTCCAGATTTACCTGTTCCAAACGCGGAACATTTATCGCTTTGATTTTGGGTAGTAGGTCAATCAGCCAAACGGCCAGCAGCAGCCCCAGGCTGCCGCCCAGGACGCCCAGCAGCAGGCTTTCGGTCAACATTTGTCGAATCAATCTGAAGCGACCGGCACCGAGCGCTGTGCGGATCGCCATTTCGTGGCGACGTGCAGCCGCACGAGTGAGTAAGAGATTGGCTACATTCGCGCAGGCGATCAGCAGGACGAAACAGACGGCGCCAAACAAAACAAACAAGGCCAGACGAAAATGGCCCACGGTGTCTTCGTGAAGAGAAACCGCCTGCACGCCGTGGCCGACGTTGTTACGCGGATATTGTTGCTCCAGTTGAGCAGCAATGTGCGTCAGTTCTGCCTGTGCCTGCTCCAGAGTGACATCGGGTTTTAGCCGCCCCATCACCTCATTGCTATGCTTGCCTACCCGGCGCGCCTCGGCCGTCAGGTCAATCGGCAGGATTGCATCGGGAATTAATTCCAGGGATGGGACCACGCCGATGACCGTGTAGCTTTGATCGTTCAAGGTGATCGTCTGGTTAATAAGGTCTCGGTCAGCAGCGAAGCGCTGGGTCCACAACTTCTGACTGAGTACTACCTCTTTAGCTCCGCCTGCCTGGTCAGCACCGCTGACAAAAGTTCGGCCCAACAAAGGCTGGACGCCCAGAACGGAAAAGAACTCTGCCGAGACTTGCGCCGCAGTGACCGTTACTGGGTCGCCTTTACCCGTAAGGTTTAGTCCGTCCGGTTGAAAAAGCGTGAGGGACTCGAAGGAATGCGCCCGCTCTTTCCAGGCCATGAACTCGTGCGCGGAGATCGGGAGGTTCGCTCTCGCAGACTTTGCTCGTCTCTCCCAGACCATTACGAGGCGCGCTGGTTCTTTGAATGGCAATGGTCGCAACAGTACCGCGTTGACGACACTGAAAATGGCGGTGTTTGCACCGATTCCCAGAGCCAGCGTGATGACGGCGATGGCCGTAAAGCCTGGCCGCTTCAACAAACTTCTCACGCCATAGCGAACGTCTTGTAAAAGTGTCTCCATGATCGTTTTCCTGTTTGCAGCGCGCTGACCTGTCAGCGAACTCCAAAATCTCACTCGTATCTCAACGCATCAATCGGGTCGACTTTGGTTGCGCGTCGCGCGGGCATGTAAGAAGCGACGAGCGCGACGAAACCCAACACCAGCGGCACTCCCGCGAAGGTCAGCGGGTCTGTCGCACCGATGCCGTAGAGATAGCCGGCTATCACGCGTGTTGCCGCGACTGCCAGGAGCAATCCCAGGCCGAGTCCGATTGCGATAACGAAGATTCCTTCGCCCAGCACCAGTCTCAGTACATCCGTTTCTTTTGCGCCGAGCGCGATTCGCACACCGATCTCTCGGGTGCGTTGCGCCACGGAATAAGACACGACTCCGTAGATCCCGATGGCTGCAAGCAGCAGCGCCAACACCCCAAAGCCGCCCAGCGTCCACGCCGCCACTCGCGACGGAAACAGTGACAAATCCATTTGGTCACGTAACGTCTGCACTTCGGAAACAGGGAGATTTGGGTCGAGTGCGCGAATCTGCTCACGCACCGCGCCGGCGACGGATTGAGGCTCGCCTGTAGTGCGAACTACCAGAGTCATCTTTGGATCGTATGACTGCAGCAGTGGTTGATAGATGTATGGCTGGGGCGTCTCACCCAGTGATCGATACTTGCCGTCGCGTGCGATGCCGACTACTTCAAGGAACGGACCTTCCGGCCCACTGACGCTGACCCGTTTGCCCAAAGCTTCTTCCCCGGGCCAGAGCGTAAGAGCCAGGGTTTCGTTGAGTACTGCAACCTCGGGAGCACCTTTGCGATCCGCATCTGTAAAATCGCGGCCCCGCAACAGTGGTGTCTCCATCGTCCTGAAATAGTTTGGTCCAACGACGTTGAAGCCGGTGCTGATGCCTTCATCTGTTTTCCCAACACGCCCTTCCGGAAACACCTGAAACTGCGCGTAGGAAAAGCCGAGTTGCGCAAACCTCACCAGGCTGGCACGTTCCACGCCGGGCTGCGCCTGCACGCGGGCCAACAAATTCCGGTAGAAGTCTCCGCCTTCTTTTTCTTTGTAACGCAAAAGCCCGAGGTTGATTGGCACTGTCAGCGCATGATCGACGCGAAAGCCAGGGTTGATGGTGTTCGCCTTTTGCAACGAGCGGATAAACAGGCCGGCGCCGATTAGGAGTAACACCGAAAGGGTCACCTGCGCCGTCACGAAGGCCGCGCGCAGACGTGAACGACGCGAGCCTGCGCGCGCGGCGTCTTCGCTCTTGAGCGCGGTTAGTATGTCGAGTCGTGAAGCCTGCACCGCCGGGGCGAGACCGAATACGATGCCGGTAGCGACCGAGACAACAAACGTGAACGCGATCACACGCCAATCTAGTCTGAGATCCAGCGCAGCCAACGGCGTGGTCTGGAGATAAGAGATGAGTAACTGGTTCGCCCACAGGGCAAGCAGCAAACCAAGTCCACCGCCGGCAACACCGAGCAGTATGCTTTCGGTCAGCCACTGACGAACCAGGCGCGGGCGCGTTGCGCCGAGGGCCTGGCGGATCGCAGTTTCACGTCGACGAACGGCCGCGCGGGCCAGTAGCAAGCTGGCGAGATTTGCACAAGCGATTAAAAGTACGAGTGCAACAATAACCATCACGATCCCCGCAAGTGGTAAAGCTTCCTGCTGGTCTCGCGGGTCCATGCCGCCGCTCATGCTCAGGAGTTGAACACCGCGCAGGGTCTCGGGCCAGACTTTCCCGCGGTAGCTCTCGGCGACACGTTGCGCAACCGTGCCTAACTCGGCGCCTGCCTGCTCACGCGAAATGCCCGGTTTCAGACGAGCGAAGACGGCCAGCCAGTGGCTGTCACGCTCCTGGAATCGGTTAGATATAGGATCCGCCGATCTCGAAGCTTCAGGCGGGTTGAGGACCGGCTGCATCAGTAGCGGCACCCATAGCTCGCGATCGAGTCCCACTTCCGTGCCGATGAAATTTTTCGGCGCCACGCCAATCACGGTGAAGCTGAGTCCGTTGAGACTTATCTGCCGGCCAATGATCGTTTGGTCTGAGTCGAAGCGCGTGCGCCAGAGATGCTCGCTCAATACGACAACTGGAATCGGCGTTCGTCCCTCGTCTTCCGCAAACGTGCGACCCTTGAGTGCGCCAACTTTGAGTACGTCGAAGTAGTTTTCCGTTACATATTCCCCCTTGATCAGTTCCGGCTCGCCGCCGCGCGCAAGGCTGAATTCACTCGTGCCGGTGGCGGCGGCCATTCCATCGAAGCTTTGAGTCTTTTCTTTGTAGTCGACATAGTCGGGATAAGAAACGGGCGCGCGCAGCCACACCACGCTTCCCTGATCCTTAATCACCGGCACCGGACGAATGAGCAGCACGTTGACGATGCTGAAGATTGCTGTGTTGAGGCCGATGCCAAGCGCCAACGACACCACAGCGACGACTGTGAAGCCAGGCGTCTTCCATAACATCCGCAGCCCGTAACGTAAGTCCTGGAAAATACTTTTCATTAGTTACTCCACCTTTTGGAGTGCGCTGACCTGTCAGCGCTTTGGTTCCGCGGCGGCCTGCCGCCGCAATCTCACAGAGCAACTTAAGCCAACCATAGTCGCGACCGGTCGCAACCGAACAAAGCGCTGATAGGTCAGCGCATTCCAAAAACTTCACTCGTATCTCAATGCCACCAGCGGATCGACCTTTGCCGCCCGACGTGCCGGGAAGTAACAGGCAAACAGTGCCACCAGCGTCAACAACAGTGCGGTTACGCCAAACGTCAAAGGATCGCGCGGCCGCACTCCGTACAGCATGGTCGTGAGGCTTTCCAGATACTTCGTCAACACATAAGCGCCGGCCAGTCCCAAAGCCACGCCAATCAGAATTAGAAGCATCCC
>DASZDU010000181.1:0-2343 GCA_035941655.1 Pyrinomonadaceae bacterium
CGCGCCTGGGGTTCGCGCGGAAATTTCTGTTTTATCGATGAAACAGAATACCAGAAGTGGGCTGCATTTGGCGAGGGGGTAAGCGAGAGTCAACCAGGTGTCACTATTACCACGATCGATTCGATTGCTTCGTAAAACACAAACGTTTGCGTTCCGTCGTCTGTCCCGCGATCGTTGAGCAAAACATAATCGTTGCTAATCTCCCCCACATGACCCTTGTAGACGCCACCGGAGATACTTCTTATCGTCACTGGCTGTCCTTTATAACGGCGAAACAAGTTCTCGGTGTGCTGTCGTTCCATGTGGCTGCTCCATGTGGTGTCAAGGATTTGCGCAAAATATTAGTAGGTCAGTTTGCCGTCAGCGTAGGCTGACTGCCTGAATCAAAACTGTCCTACTGCGGATCGCACGCAATCATGTATTTTCAGATTCTTTTTCCGACCATTCGACAAAGAACAAACGATACTTATCAGGATCTTGCAGAGTGATAAAGCGGCCGCCCCACCCCTCATCAACCGGCGATGAAACCTCGGCACCGCGTTGCTTTAGCTGTCGATAGTATTCGTCAATGTCGTCGACACCCAGAAAAAAATTGACGCCGCGACCTCGCTTTAACATTGTCTCGAGTTGCTGAGCAAGCGTAATTTTCAAAGCTCCTGCTTGCAGTGTGGCCATCGGTGGTTCTGATTCGGCCGTGTGCTTATTGATTTCAAAGTCGAGTATTCCGTTGTAAAAGGCGAGGGACTCCTCAATGCTGTTGACTTCGAGCACCAGTAGATCTAACCCGAAAACTTTCATGCCGACAGCTTCTCACACCGCGCTGAGCAAAAGGTAGACGCCGTAACCGCCGGCGATTACGACGCCCCAAAAAAACGCTTCCTGCAGACGCGTGAAGCGCCGGAAATAGTTTGACACCGGCAATGATTGGTTGAAGGCGCGCATGGTGCTGCGGGCCATAACGATTCCGAAGACGATTACCAGCACGGCCAGGATCGCCAAAGGCCACAAAAACCACATCCATTGAAAACGCACCAGGAAAAGCAGGAACAACCCAATCAACAAACAGAAAAATGCGCTCAGACCCTGGCCCAGGAGCCCGACGTCTTGAGCTGTAGGCGCGGTCACAGGCGTAAAGCGGACCGGACGTTTTACGCGAAGCTCGTCATATTCGTGCCTGGTTGCCTCATTCCGCAAGATGCCGTAGGCCTCATTCAGCGACTTCATATCCTCCTCGCTGCCACCTTTGTCGGGGTGGCGGCGGGCGGCCATACGTTTATACAGTCGCTCAAGATCACTTTGGCTGGCGTGCTCGTCGGCTCCAAGAATCTCGTAGTAATTCTTGTTGGAATCAAGCTGGCTCATGCGTGGCGCGATTTTAGATTTGCGATACATGAGTTTCAAGTTCCAGGTTCCAGGTTTCAGATTTTTGAGTTCTGGTCAAGGAGAAAGAACAATTGGAGGTAAGCTTTGGGTCGTAGATTAGTTTGAATTCAGTCCGCAGCCAGCCTACAGAACCGAGCGCGGTAGCGCCGGATCATAAAGGCAACTTTCAACAGGCGATCTCCTATGCCTAAAATTATTATTAAAGTAGACTCCAGCATCCGGCGCTAGCGCGCTCGGTTCTGTAAACGCAGCCGACAACGCCAAACTGACCCACTAATTTAGATTTGACTCTAAAACGACCATGGCGCATCAATTCAGTCCCGGCGACGATCTAATATTTCAACTTGAAAGCGGTTTGGGTTTGCTGCGTATTCTCGCGGTTGAAGGTGAAGGCCGCGAGACCGTTTGGCATCTACTCGCCTACGAGGAATTTTTTCCCGACGTGGAAGCGGCCGAAGCAGCACTTAACCAGGCGGGCGCGCTGCACATACGCAACCTTCACATGGCATTAACGGATCGCGCTTTCGAACGAACACCCGCGGCGCGACTGGGGAATCGCCCATTGACGGAAGCGGAGCTTGCCGGCTTGCGCAAGTGGGAAGAGTCAGACGATCGGAAAGTCTCTGATCGTTCAGCATTATTGCTGCTCGGGATTCGCTAAAAACGGTAAAGAGTCAAAAGTGAAAAGTGAAAAGCAAATCCGGACGTGGGACATTGGACGTGGGACATTGGAACGCTTTGGATTTATCTTCGCGGCAACGTTCCTGCTCGCGTTCATCTTCGTTACCTCAGCTTTCGCGGCGCGAACTGAGCGGCTTGTCGACGGCTGGAAGCCAACGAATTACAAAGTGTCACTCACCTTCAACGACGCGTTAACTGAAATTACAAGCGCCAAAACCGAGATAACCATTGTTGCTCTAAAAGACTCGCTCGGAAAAATTGATTTGGATTTCGGTGACT
>DASZDU010000182.1:0-4587 GCA_035941655.1 Pyrinomonadaceae bacterium
TTTCATGCTGGAGATCAATCCAAACTGCGACGTAGCGTACCCATTGGAACAATCTGGCACCGCTGATCTCATTTTGCTTCATCAACCGTGGGGCCATCGAGATTTCTTCGAAAAAATTATTTGCGCCGCTTTGAAGCGGCAGCAACGCGCGCACAAGAAATGGCATTTGGCACTCGATAGTAAGAGTCGCTATGGCATTTACGCTTTTGAGCATATCGAAGCCGGAAGTCTAATTGACGCCCACGAAGAACAGCCACATGTGCTGGTAAGCGAGATGTATGTGCGGAAAAACTGGAACGCCGAACAGCAGCAGTGGTTTTCAGAGTACGCCTACCCGCTGACTGACGAGGTGTTTGTGAGTTGGAGTCCTAATCCCGAGCATTGGAAACCGATAAATCATTCCTGCGATCCCAACGCCTGGCTCGAAGGGTTGGATATGGTGGCGCGCCGGGACATTCAGGCCGGCGACGAAATCACGATGGACTACGCCACGTTTTACAACGAACAAATGGAAGACTTCCTCTGTCACTGCGGCGCCAACGACTGTAGAGGGATTATCCGCGGGACGGATTACCGCGAGAGCTTTGTTGACCGCTATGGCGATCATGTTTCCGACTATGTCAGATCGAAACGGGTTGCTGACGCGCTCGCAAAATCGCGCGAAGAGATCTACCAGTGAAGGCAGTGGAGAGTGAAGGGTGAAGAGTGAGTGAAAAGTAAAAGGCTTGCCCTCGGCTGAACTCGTCACCTGAATACTGGGACCGCGGGCGTCCCGCCCCGCTTTCGTGGAGTTGCCACTCACTTTCGTGGAGTTGCCACTCAAGTGAGGTAATCGAATTTATTGTCGAGTGAACCCGCTGCTTGATGCGGGCGGGAGGCCCGCGGTCCCAGTAATGTAGTTTTCGCGCTCATTCGCCCAAGCTGGGTTCAACAAAAAAAGGCGGTCGCTTGAACGACCGCCTTCTTGATTTTCCTACCTCTTACTTTTCACTTTTCACTCTTCGCTGCTTTCAGGGCTTCTTCCCTTTCCCTTTACCGCCTCCGGGCTGGCCTTGCGGCTGGGCTGCGGGTTGCGCCGGTGGCCCATGTTTCTCTGCCTTCTGCGGAGGTCCAGATCGCTCCTGCCGTTGCGGCGCCTGCCGCTGCTCCGGAGCAGCTTGACGCGCAGGCTCCGGTTGGGTCATGCCGTGCGGAGCGCGCGGTTGTGGCCGCTCCAAACGCGGTTGCGTTGGCGCAGCTCTGCGCGGCTCAGCCTGCGGGCGTTGTGGCCGCATGATTTCTCTTTGCGGTTGTTGCGCCGCTGGCTGTCTTACACGCGCACCTTGTGCTTGCTGCGCAGCACGCCGCTGCTCTTGCTGTGCTTGTTGCGCAGCACGCCGTTGCTCTTGCTGTGCTTGCTGCTCAGCACGTCGTTGAGCTTGCTGCTGTTCGACTGCCTGCTTCCGTTGTTGCTGTTCCAGCTGTTGCAACTGTTTGCGCGCATCTCGGCTTCCTTTCGCTGCTTCAGCAGCAAGCCTGGCTTCCTGCTGTTTGCGTGCAACATCCATCCCCGGCGCAGCAGTTTGTCCTGGGCTCTGACGACCAGGAGCTTGAGCGCTCGCGTTCTGACGTTCATCCCTAACGTTTAACTTCTGGCTCTTAACTTTGTCCGGGACTGCGTCGACGCGCAGGTTCTTCGCCAGATGTTTTCCAAACGGCGGCGTCGCCGGTGCAGTGCCCACGATCACACGCGTGTCGTTCAGTTTCTTCGCTATTCCCGGCGGCAAATCAATCTTGCCTCGGCCCCAGGCGGAATGTACCACCGCATTTCTGAGCGGCGTCAGCAACAATGGATCGAGCGTCGGCCTTACCTGGGCCAACATCTGGCGATCAACTCGGGTGACAATGCGTGGGTCGATCGTGCGGCCATAATAGTCGACCGGCACTACCGTGACCGCGTTCGGAATACCAAGATTGACGAGCTGCGCCGGCGCCAGATCGGTCCGCGTCAGATAGTACGGTTGCCAATTGGCGTCGTAATAGCGCGGCGCATAGGCGTCACCAGGTCCAAGCGGCACCCAGCCTATTTGGTTCGAGTCAGTCAGCGGCAGAAACGCCACCAGCGCGGGTGAATAAACCGGTGTTGTGTTTACTGCATCGGGCACCCAAAACCATTGATTCCCAACATTGGCCCAACGCCCGTAGTGATAGGGCGCATAGCCCCACGGCTCACTGGAAACCCACGTCGGACCATAGGGATAGTCGGTGGCCCAATAGCCCTGTTGATAGGGGACCCAGGCAGCGTCAACCCGGGGCCGCCACGCGTAGCCATAGCCGCTCAGGTTCTGCCAGTCACCGTAATAGGTGAGATCATTCAGACCGGGAATGATGCCCGACGCATACTGGTAACTGGGATCATACCGATAAGGATCGTAGTAATACGGGTCATTAAGGTAAGCATCGTAGCTGCTGTACCGCCCGTCGTAATTTGAATACTGATAGCGGTAATAGTCATCGACAAGATATCCGGCATCGTTGCCGTTGAGACGCCCCAGCAAAACCTGTGCTGCCGTAGCTCCGGCAAGCGTCAGTATCTCCCCTTTGCTGATACGACCCGATCCGCCGAGTCCGACGACCTGGGCAAGCCCGCTCAACACTGAGACCAGCACGCTGCCGTTGTTATCGAAACCCACGTTATAAAGGCCCGGTTGGTCAAAATCGACGGCGCCATACGGCGTTCCCACTTCAAACAACTCACCGGGGTTTAAATAGCCGACGTCAAACATTGCCGAGCCGTCGCGCAGCGCCAGCTGTGTGCGGTTATCAGAGAGGTCGATAACGTCGAGCTCAGTGTTGGGATTGAGACGCGCGAAATTGCGTCCGGTAAATGCCAGCGACGTTCGTGCGTTGTCGCGCGTGTAAATTCGATCACCGACCGAGAAGGGTTGATTAACGGTGGCGGCGGTCCACTGCGTATTCGCCTCAGCATTTTCTGTAGCTGGATTCAGACCATCGCTAAATGCGACCTCGCCATCCACACGCTGAATGCGCGCTGCATTTGGCAGAGCTGAAGCCTGCACTTTTTGTTCGTGCTTCATATAGAACGCCACGCCCAGACCGGCGATAAGCGCCACCAGAACCGCCATGATCGTCATGTGCGGCCATACTTTTATTTGACTCATGATTGCTAGACCTCCTCACCTTTTTGAAAGTCAGTCCAAACGACAGACTTCAATTCCGTAAAAACCAGTCTTTCGCACGCGGCTTCGCACTGCAGGCCATCGTCTTGCGACGCTGAGGCTGCACGCGTCCCGCGTGCACCGCGCCGAACAAACGCAACTTCAAATAGATTATTCACGCTCATCATTCTCGCTAAGCGACGCGGGTCGCCTGCGCTCACGAAGCAGTTCCTTATTGCACTTAATCCATGAAATATTTCGCAAGCTGCATGCCCTGCACGCACTTCCTTCGCTTTAGATTGAGCCGTTGTAATATTGGGAGGCGAGGAACGTTGTATTGTTTGTAGTGTGGTGAAGATGTTACTGATTAGTCACTGTATCGCAAGAATATTGTTAGACCTCGACATCTTGAATCACAAATAAATCATTCTTCATAGGTGACAAGATGCGGTATTTGAGGCCGATCACGTACCCATTCAGGGCATGTGATCGCTTTCGGTCAACGCTCACTTACAAATTCTCCGACTGCCACGCGCCTTTGTTTGCGCAGTCTGGCAGCCAGCATCGCATAGAAGCAACGCAAACACATTCCATAAGAATCATCGCTCGCATTGTCACGCATCTTCACTCCACACGAGATGCAGATCACTTTGAATAAGGGATCCATCTTCCTCTGTTCCTTCATTGCTTCAACCTCACGACTTCTTTTCGCACAATCGTCGCGCAATCGTGTTACGCATAAGTGGCTGGACGATTAAATTGAATTTAAGAACCGGCTCGACGCGGCCTGTGTTCAGCCAAATTTCAGATATCGTTCACACCCCGTGCGCGTCTGTGGAAAAAGTTCTGTTCGCACCGTTAACATTTTGGTAACATGCGTCCACTTGCGCCGTCCCCAAGGCGTGAATCGATCACGTCGATCGCAGCACCGACACTCATAAACAAGGTCGCCGGTTAACTCTGGGAGGAAGCCCAATGCTGCCCGGAACACTTAGGATTTTCTTCTCTCACATCTCTCGAGCGGGGCTCGCAGGTATGCTTCTATTACTCGCGCCCATTGACTTGTTCGCCGGGCACAGTCGGAGCAACATCGTTTGCCGCGAAGATCTGTCACCCGCACATCGCAAACAGTTAGCTATTGACCTGCGCAAGATTACTGGTCTTTCCGATCTGGAGTTTGACGACGACGGAACCCTCTCAGCATCAACCAATCAGATTGCAGGCGGCTCCACAACGGCTAGAGACCTCATCCTAAATGCAATCGACGGTCGCAATGCGGTGGTGCTTGAAGATGCAAGCAACAGTGCAGATGTGGCTTTCGGTCGTGTCATTCCGGGAAGATGGAAAAAAGCCTCCGCAGCCAATCGACCTGTTTTTGTTGTGCAAATTGACTTCGCAGATTTTGACCGCGTGATTGGAGATGAACGCG
>DASZDU010000183.1:0-4680 GCA_035941655.1 Pyrinomonadaceae bacterium
GGAATGGGGGTTGAAGGCTATCAGGGCTTTTCCCAGGTCGATTGGTATCGCGCGTACCTTGAAAGCAATGTCGCGGCGGGGACAGCCGGCGCCATGTTTTGGATCCTGACCCCCGATCAAGCGCGTGGTTATGGCGTGACGTATTCAACTGATCGCGACAAAGCCGTGCTGGCTGAAATCAGTCGCGCTGCGAAAATGTTTTCGGCGCTGGCCACGGCCGATCCTCCAGAGCGCTTGCTTAACGCCTCCCATCATTCCGTGCCGCGACAATTTGTCTGGTTGCGTACGGCGGACGATCCGGCCACGCAACCGCTGATGATTGTGCGGGAAGACAAATCAATTCTTTATCGCTTCAAACCACAGATGGCGGCCAGCGAACGCTTCGAAAAGGTTGGCGACGGTCCCGGATTCATTTGGGGGTTTGGGGTGGGACATCTCGAGTACACGGTTCCGGCACGCGCTGATCGTCGTCGTGTCAGCGAGATAGTCGTGCGCGCACACATTCAACCGGTGCTGCCGATCGACGCAAACCCCGAATGGATCAGAACCCGCGTGACGCTCTTTGTTAACGGTAAGAACTGCGGCTCGCGGCTGATTCCGGTCGAACCTGTGGGCCAACCCTTGATTCAGGAATGGCGTGTGAACAGTTTGCTAACGCGCCTTCGCGCGATGCGCGGCCAGCCGATCGCGATCCGGTTCACCGTCTCGCCTGAATCTGATTGGCTCTATGGCGTCAACATTTCCAACTGGCCCGAAGGCTACGAATCGCATGATGCAAAGCCGGTGGAAGTTGAAGTACGACGGTGAGCCCTAGTCAGAAAAGACTTCTTGCATCACCTGAAAGAAGTGATGGGAAGGCCACGACTGGAATATCCTTTAGACGCGCAATATCGTGTGGGGATGCCGACAGTATTGCGAGTTGGACCTTATAGGTTTTTCTTTTACTCCGGCGACTGAGGCGAACCGAAACACGTTCACGTTGAACGGGATGATAGGGGTGGCGAAATTTTGGCTTGAACCGATGAGATTACAAACGAGTGGACGGTTTAGTAGAGGCGATATCATTCGCATTCGCCGACTTGTTGAAGAGAACAATGAGATTCTTGTGAGGAGTTGGAATGAGTTCTTTAACGGCTGACGTCAAAGCACAGAACGTTGTTGTTACTGACGATAGTCTTACAGTCGACTTGAGTGACGGCCGCTCAATCTCGGTTCCACTTGCCTGGTATCCGCGCCTTTTGCAAGGAACGCCTGAAGAGCGCCGTAACTGGCGATTGATCGGAAACAATGAGGGAGTTCATTGGCCCGACCTGGATGAAGACATCAGCGTTGAGAACTTGTTGTTGGGACGCCCGTCAGGCGAAAGTCAAGATTCTTTCAAGAAGTGGTCAAGTAGCCGGAATTCCGCAAGTCCGTCCGCAGCTAAAACCTAATCCTCAGATCATGTAGGCCACGCATTGGAGTCCCTTAAATACGATCTAGTGAAGGCTACTTCTTCAAGTGACGATCCAAAAAGTCGGCACTCGCGTGGTAGGCGCGCAGCCAATCCTCATGTTTCAGAAAATCGTGGATCTCATCCGGGAAGATTAACTGCTCAAACTCCACACCCTGATTCCTCAGCGCCTCGACCAGATGAACGGTTTCGCTGAATGGCACGTTGCGATCGTCGTCGCCGTGTATTAGCAGCACCGGCGAACGCCACGTCTTCATCGAAGCGAGCGGCGACGATTCAAACGCGAGTCTGGCGGCCTCGGGTTTTGCTTGCGGGTCGTAAGCGGGAACGAAATTACGAATTACGATGTTCCAATCGTGGACGCCGTGCATGTCGACACCCGCGGCGAAAAGATCCGACGCACGAGCGAGTCCCATCGCGGTCAGGTAGCCACCGTATGAACCGCCCCATAATCCGATGCGTTGCGGATCAACATCCGGACGGTTTCGCATGTAAACACCCGCGCCCATCACGTCGTTGAATTCACTGCCGCCGGTTGCTCCGTAATTCAACGCCTCGCGAAATTCCATCCCGTAGCCAATCCCACTACGGTAGTTCACTGACAGAACAATGTAACCACGATTCGCAAGATACTGATTCATCGCGTAAGCGTTTCGGTAGTAGTACATGTAATGCCAACCCAGCAGCATCTGGCGACGCGAGCCGCCGTGGAAAAACAAAACCGCCGGATGGCGCCTGGTCTTATCAAGATTTGCCGGCAAAAATAATTGTCCATGGATCTTCATGCCGTCGGCGCTGTCGAAGATCACTTGTTGTGGTTCAACCAGAGAACTTTCAGGGAACTCAGCAGGAATCGATGCGGTTGCGAGATCTCGCATCTGCGTACCTATCTGGATCGCGGCGCGACCCGGACGGCGTGCATCGGAATGGAAGAAAACAACGGCTCTGCCATCGCTCGTTGCCACCGGAGACCACTCGATTGAGTTGCCGCCGGTTATTGCCGCAGTAACCGCCGTCGGTTGCTTTCCTCCCGCTGCGGGGACGCGCCAGATGTACCGGCGATCGATGTCACCTTGATTTGAGGAGTAGATGATTTCATTGCCATCGGCACTTGCTGACACGTGCTCGACTTCAAACTTGCCCGGCGTCAACAGAACCGGCTGAGCCCCCCGCGAATCAGTGTCAACCGAAACTGAATAGAGGTGTGTCCAGCCATCCTTTTCCCAGGGAAAAACGATTCGATTATTCGACGACCAGATCAGCTGATCGTCAGCGACGATGTTTCTAAAAACGCTTCCCGCGCCTTTGTCCGCTCTCCAGACTTCCCGACCTATCCCCGTTTCGACATTGGCAACTCGGATCGACCATGGCTCACCGCTGCGTTTGGGAGCGAACGCCGCCGCCTCTCGCGATGCAGGCACGCGAATGAACGCCACCTGTTTGCTGTCTCGCGACCAAACGGGCTCGCTATCGCGATCGACGCTGGCATCGAGGTAGCGCACACTCTTAGCACCAACTTCATAAACACCGATGAAGTTGTGGTCTCCGCGGCCATTGACAAACACAAGCTTCGAGCCGTCTGGCGACCAATGAAGTGAACTACTGCGACCCTTCGACTGGACAAGCGCAGCTGGTTTGTCGCTGCCGTCGATCTTCACCCACCAAATGTCGCGCTTGGAAACATATGCGACCCGATCGCCCTTGAGCGACACAGCTGCGGAATGTCCTTCGGCCACTTGTCGCGGCGGTTTTCCGTCAAGCGTGACGATCCAGAGCAGTTGTTTTTGTTCGTCGGTTGCGCTGCGAGGATTCGGGCTTTCGCCGAAGTTGTCGAGATCGCCGCCGCGCGTGTAAATAATCGCGCGCCCGTCTCCGGTCCAAACCAGTTCGCCAAGTTCATCGCCGTCGTCGCCGGTGTAGGAAGTCAACTGTCTGCCTTTGTATTCCGGCGGGCTCGCAACCCAGATGTTTCGCGCGCCCCTGGCAATCTGCACCCATGCGACGCTGCCTCCAATCGGCGCAGCGACCATGGTCGAAGGGAACGGCGCACTCATCACTTGCTCGAGCGTGAATTGTTTTGGGTTCTGAGCCGTTACCGGCATCAGAGCGACGGAGAAACAAAAGAACAGTGTGACGATGAAAAGTCTTTTCAAACCTGGCCTCCCGTTTTGAAACTGACCCCGAGCTGATAAGAGTTGAGGCTCTGATCGCAGCGGGGAAGGCTTTCAAGGTGAAAGCAATCGAAAGAGTATGAGTCTCCAGGTCGGGAAGGCGGGCTTGCCCCCGCTCCTTCCTGGTCCAAACACTCTTTATGCGAAGATTACCGATAGTCCTCGGACTGAAATACTCGCGCTCCAAGCAATGCCTGCAAAGATCTTTGGTCCAATTGATACACTGAAGCCGACGGCACACCGCCAAGCGAGACGCGAAACGCCGGCGTGCTCGAGTGTTCGAGTGCATTCAAGATGGACTCGTTACTGAAGTAGCGACGGCCGCGCGCCACGATCACGAAGTCTCCTTCACGCAGTTGCTGCAACGCGTTTGCATCTGAAAGCAACACAGCCACCAGGTCGGTCCGGCCCGCGCGTTGTGCATAGTAGCTGGCTAAAGTTGGACTCTCGCTGGCCACTTGTGCTCCGGGCTGCGCGCGTTTCGCGATCTCAAGCATAACCTCTCGCACGCTGCTGTCGTAGAACTCGTCGTGTGGAAAGTAATAACCCGCCTTGCCGGCCCCGCCACCAAGAGCATTCGTGTACAGCCGGAAGTGAGGCGCCGCTTTGATTAATGTAGTTAGCGATCCGGCCACCAGAACGAGCGCCAACGCCGGGCGCAGGTAGGCTTTGGGCCAGTCTGTTGACAGGAGCGATGAAAGCTTTTTACCAAGCCAATTGCCGAGAGTCTGAACTCCGATCGCGCAAGTGATCAGCACTGCCGGCAACACAGTGGTGAAATAGCGAGTAAACTTTCCGCCGCCTAAACAAAAGGTCATCATCCATAAGAACATCCATAAAAGAAGGAAGAAACGTCCGTCTCCGAGCTTCCGCCGAAACAGCAGAGGCAGGCCCACAACGAAGCCGGCGACGGTTAATAGCGGCAATTTCACGATCAGGAATACATGGTAAAAGTACCAGGGTATTCCGTTGAGCCAATCTGTCAGGCGATGCGGATAGAGCCTTCCCATGAATTCGTAGCCATCGTGACCTATGAGTTTCTGACCGGCGAACTGA
>DASZDU010000184.1:0-18633 GCA_035941655.1 Pyrinomonadaceae bacterium
TGGTTGTAGAACGAAGAAATTTCCATTTACCATTTGAGATTTTTGATCTCCGTGGGTCGACTAATTCAGAACCGGGACCTGTCGCGACCGGGTAACAGGTGGACTAGTGACCGTCGAGAGTACTTCGTTCTGTGCGTTCACATTCGCGTTGAAGTTACGACCCGGTCGCTACCGCCCCCGGTTCTGAATTAGTCGACCCACGGAGATCAAAAATCTCAAATGGTAAATGGAAATTTCTTCGTTCTACAACCAACAGCACGTTCAACAACACAGACGGCAATGTCTGTTCTACTAACAAAGGAGCAATCATGAGGAAGTACATCGTTCTGTTCGCATTACTAATTGTTACCACGGTGGCCGTCAGGGCGTTCTCTCCGGGTGAGATCCCCGCTGTCGGTGCTGCCGCTCCCGCGTTCAAACTAACTACTAACGAAGGCAAAGAAGCCAGCCTGTCGGATTTCAAGGGCAAGTGGGTCGTGCTCTATTTTTATCCGAAAGACTTCACCAGCGGCTGCACACTGGAAGCTCACAACTTTCAACGTGACCTTGCGAAGTATGAACAAGCCAAGGCTGTGATTCTCGGCGTGAGCGTAGATACCGCGGAATCGCATAAGAGTTTCTGCGCCAAAGAAGGCCTAAGCTTTAAGCTCCTGGCAGACGTAGGAGGAACGGTTTCGCAGCAGTATGGCTCAACCATGGAATACAACGGCGCAACGTATTCGGCGCGAAACACGTTCATCATTGACCCGCAGGGAAAAATCGCAAAGGTTTTTGTTAAAGTGAGTCCGGCAGGCCATAGTGAAGAAGTGCTGGCCGCCTTGGCCGCGTTACAGAAACCTTAGCGAAAGAGTTAGAAGCCCAGCAGAAGAGCATCATTAAGACCGATAGGCTCAGGGTCCCTGACTCTGAGCCTTTTCGATCTGCAATAGTTTACCGTGGGTCGAAGAATTCAGAACCGGGAGCCGTAGCGACCGGGTCATACACAAAACTCGAATGCGAAACCCCGAAACGAGGTGCTCTACACGGTGTCACTAGCCTCCCTTTGACCCGGTCGCTACGGCTCCCGGTTCTGAATTTTTCGACCCACCACCCCTTCCTACTTTTCACTCTTCACCATTCACTCTTCACTGCTTTCTCCGGCACTCACTTTGCACTCACTTACCCTCGCAAGAGCAGTCATTAATTTTTGACGCGAAATTCACGCGGCCGAAAACTGAAAGGGAACGGCGCAGGCGTACGCTTGTACCGGAAGGCTACAGCTATGAGTTTTGCCGTCTGTCATTAAATTTACGAACAGAAGGGGAATGCAATGGATACCTGGGAAGTTACATTCGAACAACGCAACGAGTCGGAACAAGAAGGCAATGGGCACGATAAAAGGGGTATTAATGTTGGTAAATACGAAAGGATTGCCAGCGCTGTCGGGGGTGGCGCCCTGCTTGGATATGCCTTGAAGAATCGCTCAAAAGGCGGAATTGCGCTGGGACTTATCGGTGCCGGACTGCTTTACCGCGGGGCCACTGGTCAATGTGAAGCCTACCGAGCGCTGGGAGTCAATACAGCGACTGACTCCGGCGAAGACGTGGCGCGGGATGTCCACGTAGAAAAATCGATCACCATCTCCGCCGCGCCCGAAGATTTGTACAGCTTCTGGCGAAACTTTGAAAATCTGCCACGCTTTATGGAGGACCTGGAATCAGTAACTCAGCTTGATGGTAACCGTTCTCATTGGGTCGCGAAGGGACCGGGCGGCAAAAAAGTCGAATGGGATGCAGAAATTTACAACGAGAAGCAGGGCGAGTTCATTGCGTGGCGTTCACTTCCCGAGTCGGACATCACGAACGCCGGTTCAGTTCATTTTGAAACAGCACCCGGTGGTCGTGGCACCTATCTGAAAGTGGTCCTCAACTACAACGTTCCGGGGGGAAAAGCCGCCGCGTTGTTTGCAAAACTTTTCGGAGGTGAGCCGGGACAACTCGTCGAAAGCAATCTGAAACGTCTCAAACAGTTGATCGAGGCCGGAGAGATTCCCACCACGGCAGGACAAACTTCGGGACGCGAACCTATGCCGGAGGGTTCAACTCTCCCCGAATCTGCTAACCAGATGGTTGGCGACGCTGCCGCCGCCGACTCGGCGTTTAGCGCCGGAGGGGAGAGCAGATGAGAGCGCTTTGTTGGTACGGCAAATACGACGTGCGCGTGCAGGACGTGCCTGATCCGCAGATTCTCAATCCGCGCGATGCAATTATCAAAGTAACTACGACCGCCATCTGCGGTTCCGATCTCCATCTCTACGATGGTTACATCCCGACGATGCAGAAGGGTGACATCCTCGGCCACGAGTTTATGGGCGAGGTCGTCGAAACCGGCAGCGCGGTCACCAATCTCAAGATTGGCGATCGCGTGGTTGTGCCGTTCACCATCTCTTGTGGTCGATGTTTCTTCTGTCAACGCGGGCTTTGGTCAGCCTGCGATAACTCAAACCCGAATGCCGCCATGGCTGAAACTCTATACGGCTTTTCTCCCTCGGGACTGTTTGGCTATTCACACATGATGGGCGGCTACGCCGGCGGGCAGGCGGAATATGTGCGCGTGCCGTTTGCCGACGTCGGGCCGACAAAGATTCCCGATGGTCTGGCAGACGAACAGGTGCTGTTCTTGTCTGACATCTTTCCCACCGGCTACATGGCCGCCGAAAACTGCAACATTCAGCGCGGTGACACGATTGCCGTCTGGGGTTGTGGTCCAGTGGGACAGTTTGCCATCAAGAGTGCCTTTCTGCTCGGCGCTCAACGCGTGATCGCAATTGACGACAATCCCGACCGACTGCGCATGGCCGCCAAAGATGGACTTGCGGAAACGCTCAACTTCAGCGACCAGGACATTTTCGAGAAGTTGAAAAGCATGACTGGCGGCATGGGCCCCGATGCGTGTATTGATGCCGTCGGTCTGGAGGCACACGCCACTTCGATTGACGCGCTTTATGATCGCGCCAAAGCGGCAATGTTTCTGGCGACAGACCGCCCGCACGCTCTACGTCAGGCGATCTATTCGTGTCGCAAGGGCGGCACCGTTTCAGTGCCCGGAGTTTACGGAGGGCTGCTCGACAAGTTTCCGTTCGGCTCGGCTTTTTCCAAGGGACTGACTTTCAAGATGGGTCAGACTCACGTCCACCGGTACATGCAGCAGTTGCTTGAACTGATTGAACTGGGACAAATCGATCCATCGTTTGTAATTACACACCGGCTTAGTCTCGATGAGGCGCCGGAAGCGTACCAGACTTTTAAGGAACACAATGATGGCTGCATCAAGGTGATTCTGAAACCGGAACTGCACGCAGGCTCGAACGGCAACGGTAACGGCAGCGTGCACTAACACGCGGCAGACTTGCTTTGTTCTTTGAACTTTGAGCTTAGCCTTTAGTTGGCAGTCTTACTGAAGGTTTAAGTCTCAAAGTGCAAAGTGCAAAGCCCAGAGAAGAAACGAACAGTAGTCGATTTAAAAAACAAACGGCAAAAGGAGGACGCTATGGCAGAAGGATCAGCAGAATCAAAAGTGACTACCGATCATCAAGAGATACAACGGTGGGTGGAAGAACGAGGAGGCCGTCCCGCTCGCGTGAAGGGAACCGAGGGCAAACAAGGCGTCGGCTTGTTGAGAATTGATTATCCCGGATTTTCCGGCGAGGACACGCTGGAAGTAATTTCCTGGGACGAGTTCTTCACAGCGTTTGAGGACAACAACCTGGCTTTCCTTTATCAGGAGGAAAAGAAAGACGGTTCTGAGAGCCGGTTTTCAAAACTGATCGACCGCGACTCGGCTGAAGAGAAATCGAAAGCTGCCGGTAAATGATTTGCCTGATTAGGAGGTCAGTTGCATCTTGCGGTAAATAAGAGGGCTGCATAGACCCATTGTAATCTGGCTTGGGGCGCATCCAGCAAAACTGACGTGCGTCTGCTAAGTACACTGCAAAAGGAGCAAAAAATGATCGCGATAATTGGTTGGATTATCTTCGGTTTGATCGCAGGGCTAATCGCTAAGGCAATCATGCCGGGGCGAGATCCTGGTGGAGTCATTGTCACGATACTGATCGGTATCGCGGGCTCCGTCATCGGTGGTTTTCTGGGACAGGCTCTGTTCGGCTATGGCCGCGCTGTTAATGACAGTAACGACCTGAGCCGGCCGGGATTTTTAATGAGCCTGGTGCTGTCCGTGGTCGGAGCAATAGTGTTGCTGGGTGTTTACAGGTTAATTAAAGGGCGCACAAACCAAGTTTAGTTCGAGGCTAATCCAGGCTTGGTGGTAATTAGAACCCAACTCCCGCTAACGCAGGCGGAAATAGACTTATTCGTAAACGCGAAGCCCAAAACCGAAGGCCGGATTTGATCCGGTTCTAAGGGTGTGGGCGTAGGCGTTCAGCTTCGCATTACTTACAAAGTATTCATAACTTGAAGCTGTAAGTGATGGTTCCCGGGATTTTTGACTTATCGCCAACTAACTTCTCTGGTGAGAATTTCGCTTGTCTGGCCGCCGTTACGGCCGCGGCTCTCAGAAGCTGATCGCCATTCAAAGCATGGGCTGATACAACGAGGCCCTGTTTATTTACTAGAACTGAAACCGTAACCTTTCCGGTTACGCCTTTATTTTTGGCGCTCAGCGGGTATTCCGGCATCACGAGTGTGGCTTCCTTCCCACGTAGAGCGCCTTCAATTACAGGTGCCTCCACGTCAGCATTCGCAGGCTGGTTTGATTCCACTTTAATCTGCGTACCGCCACTTGGCTCACCGGAGAAGTAACTATTGAGCCAGTAGCTGCAGACACCGCCTACTACGAGCATGAGGATAACCGAGGTCCAAAACAATTTCGTTCCGGCATTCGTGCGAGCATCCATCACGAAGGATGCGAACATTGATGCGGGAGTAGATGCCTGGCTGGGCCTCCCCTCTTGAGGAGTCTTTTCCGTAGTGAGACCACTGTCCGATTCGCTTGGCGCGGGTTCCAGCGCCATCACAGAATCAGATCTGTCGCCGTGCTTTGTAGCTTCAGGCAGGGGGAGGGCCATATCCAAGCGCTGCTCCGTAGCGATCGGAGTGGGTAGTTCCGGCACTGTCTGATTACGAACTTGATCCGCTCCGGCTTGTGTTTCGTTTCGCGCTCGGACCGCTCTTAGATTTCTTGCCGCCCTTCGTCTGCTTTCTCTTACTCCAGATCCCTTTCTAACGTCGGCTTCGCCAGGTTGTTTAGGTTCAGAATCTTGTGCAGCTCCATCTTTGCGGGGATGGGAATCTTCAGGGAGCGCAATTTCAGTCGTAACTGGGCCAGGGAGATTAAGACCATCGGTCTCGCCAGTTTGAGCTTCGATCGTATCGACATCGATTGTCTCGATCCCAAAGCGTTCTTTGAGCAGGAATCGTTCGTTGTTGGTGATAAGACCGGCGGTTGATGGCGGTTCGATTGTAGAGTCAAATCTAAAAGTTGCGTCAGCCATCGAAACTGCTAAATTCACAGCCGGGAAGCCCGAAAAAGGACCCATGCGAGCATCTATCAGCTTACCGTTCTTGAAGAAAAAGACACCCCGCCTGCCGGGGCCGGTGATCTGAAGCCGTCCACTCTCACCGCTGGAGGTGAGCTCTGCGACCACATCCAGTAACCCAGGTTTATTCAGCGTAGCATCCATTGCTGCCAAACTTCAGTCACTTTAAATCTCAAACCGAATCGGGCAATCGGCTTAACCGGTGCATCGCTGGTTCAGCGATGCATTGCTGCTCAGACGCGAGTATTCAGCAGTCGTTTCCCAAGCAAAACGACTAATGGAGTCTTGATTTTCAGGAAATAATTAGGAGAGTGAAAACGATGCAATTTTACAATGACAGTTCTCTACGAACAAGCGGGCGCGCATTCTGAAGCAGACAAGGACAAAACCGGCACACTATAGGCACACAAACGCCCCTGAGATTTGTAATCTCAGGGGCGGAAAGTACTGGTAGCAATGGTGCACCCGGCATGATTCGAACATGCGACCCCCTGATTCGTAGTCAGGTACTCTATCCAACTGAGCTACGGGTGCGTGGTTTCGTAAATAGTAAATGGTAAATCGTGAATAGTGAAGTCGGGAGGAAAAGTTCCAGGTTTCAAGTTTCAAGTTTCAAGTTCGAACTTTCGAATTTCGATGCTTCTGAGTTCAGGTTGGATTCTGCGTTCCCTAAACTCCGAACTTGGAACTTGAAACTTGGAACTTAACACTATCTCGCAAAGTATCCCGGTCGCGTGCGCACAATCAATTGCGGTTGATCAATCTCGATTTTTATCTCGTGCCATTTGCCGTTTCGCGAGCGATCACCGCTCGGCTGGTAAGCGACCGTGTAGAGCGTCCGCAATTCCGCCGCCACTTCCGCATACAATTGCGCCATCTGGCTGAGCTGTCGAATTTCATTCAGACGACCGCCGGTGCGATCGGCCAGAGTTTGCAGACGCGTGCGCGCGGCGCTGTAGATTCCGGTAATGACAGGATCAGGCAACGGCAGACGTTTTGGATCGCCTGACGGCAACGCCAGCGGAAATATCGAAACGCCCTGACGGTCCGCGGCCGTGAGTATGGCGTTAAGCGCGCTGCTGGCTTTGGCATCAATCGCCGCGATCGCTTCGGCGTCAGTCTTCGCCTTAGTCAAAACGGGACGGTCCAGGTTTCGCTGCAAGGTATCAAGTCCATCCGTCATGACCACGATGGCTTTACGCCGCTGCTTCCCTTCTTTGTCCAACTCATTCAACGCATATTTCAACGCTTCGTAAAAATGTGTTTCGCCGGCGCCTTCTGCAATCTGAATTGCGTAGGCCGTTTTCTTCCTGTCAGTTGAAAACCCCGACAGACCTTTGACCTTCGCGTTGAACTGGACCACCGCTACCCGATCCTCGGGCGCGAGTGCGTCGAGGAATCTCCACGCTGCTGACTTAAATTGTTGTCGAAAATTTATGGTGGAACCGGAGGTGTCCAACAAGAGGACCAGGCTGAAGGGAGCGTCGGTTGGTTCAAAATGAAGAATCTGCTGCTTCACACCGTCTTCGTAAACGGTGAAGTCGTTGCGCGATAGCGAAGTGACGGCGCGCCCGCGCGGATCGACCACACCAACATTCAATTGCACCAGCGACGTTTCCGTACGTACAACGTCATCCGGCTCCTGCGCTCCGGCTGACCGGAACGCGCCGCACAATGAGACAACTAAAATAAGAGCAGGTAAAAAGGTTTTGAATAACACCGTCTGCGGAAAATATGAACGCTTCATCAGAAAATGGATTTCCTTCGCGAGCTCGTGAAATAGTGAGTATCCCGGCAAGCAAGGCTTTTTGCAATCGAGCCAGATTCCGCCCTCACTCCTCTTCCTTCAGTAAAGCCGAATCTATAACTACAATCTGGCGGCCGTGCACACTCCAGTTTCGGACGCATCAATCCACGTTTAAGTTGCTTAAGCGAGGTGATTCCCAATGGCCGTCGTGGCAAAACACGAACACTCAAAGGCTCGTGGGTTCGCGGTCTTGCGGGCCAGAAGACGCGAGCGCTTATTTGGAAACGGAACCCTCACTATGTACAGACCAAACTTTTGCTCGGAATGTGGTCACAAGCTTTTGCGTCTACGTTGGCACTTTTGGACGAGCCGCAAGTTTTGCAACGACTGCGCCCATCGTTTACGAAAAGCCCGTTTCCTGCCGTTGCTCATCGGCTCGATTAGTTTGCTGGCGGCAGGCTACTTCGTGGGCCGCGCGCGTCGTCCCTTGCCACCGCCGTTGATTATCGAACGAAGAGCCGATTCCCCTCTTGCTGACAACCAGCCATCAACGATGGGTTCGGCTCCCGCAACCATTACCTCCGGTCCTGGAACACAAAGGACAACGTCGCCGAATGCTCTTGATGAACCGGTCTACATTTGTGGTGCTCGCACAAAGAAAGGCACACCTTGTTCCAGACGTGTGCATGGACCGGTGCGCTGCTGGCAACACAAAGGCATGCCCAGCATGATTCCGGTTGTGCCAATTGAATAGTGCTGAGCCGCCAAACTTAGTCTGTCTACGGTTGAATGTCCTCAACGGTCGACAAGCTGAAGCTTTTCGGACAAAGTTGTCACCTATGAACCTGCTACTCGTTCTCGCAACCATGTCGATCCTGGCCGCACCGCAGTGGACGCTGCAAACCAGTGGTGTAACAGCGCGCCTACGCGGGGTGAGCACGGTGAGCGATCGCGTGGCCTGGACCAGCGGCGCAGACAGCACCGTGCTGCGTACCACCGATGGCGGTGCAAGCTGGAAGAAACTCAAAGTAACAACTGACGCTCTCGACTTCCGCGATATCGACGCCGTTGATGCCCGCACCGCTTACGTGCTCAGCATCGGCAACGGACCTGCATCGCGCATCTACAAGACGACCGATGCCGGGGCGAGCTGGACGCTGCAATTCAAGAACGACGATCCCAAAGCCTTCTACGATGCAATGTCTTTTTGGGATCGGAACCACGGCGTTGTTTTCGGCGACTCGATCGACGGCCAGTTCTGCATCATGACCACCGAGAATGGTGGACGGACCTGGGTGCGCGTGCCCGCGAGCGCGTTACCGCCCGCACTTGAGAATGAAGGTGCGTTTGCCGCCAGCGGCACCAACATCGCCGTGTTCGGGAAGTCGCACGCATGGATCGGCACAGGCGCCGGCGCCAAAGCGCGCGTGCTGCGTACCGAAGACCGCGGCCGCACCTGGAAGATCGCCGTGACGCCACTGATCGCAGGGGCATCTGCCGGAATTTTTTCCGTCGCCTTTCGCGACGCGAAGCATGGTGTCGTTGTTGGTGGTGATTACAGGAAAGAAAACGAGGCGGTCGACAATCTCGCCGTGACCAGCGATGGCGGGGTTACGTGGACACTGGCGAAAGGTCTTACTGGCTATCGTTCAGTCGTCGCGTACGTGCCGGATGCCAACAGTGGATCTGGAATTGGAACACTCGTAGCCGTTGGCCCATCAGGCACTGACTACTCAACCGACGACGGACTTACCTGGAAAGTACTCGAAGGCCCTGGCTTCGACACACTAAGTTTCGCGCCCAGCCGCGGGCTTCGAGGTCAACCTACCGCGTTCGCCGCCGGTGCACGCGGAACTATCGGCAAGTTGATGTTTGCGCCAAAGAATGCGTTTTTGCAAACACAAATTCAGAACCCCGACGCCTCGGGGTAGCGACCGCGTTCCCTCATGGGTTCGTGATAAGCGAGTTGAGAGCAGGTCGCTACCGCTCCCTGTTCTGTATTCGTGGACCCACGATGGTCAGAAACGAGTCGCCTTGCATCTCACACAGGTATTACTTGATCGTCTTCACTGGTCCCGGGGGTTTCGAAGGCAGCTTCACGGGCGTCTTGAGTCGCGCCATTACTTCAGCGATGCCGCGTTCGAGCTGCGGGTCACGGCCGGCGATTTCCGACTTCGGATCATTCTCAACGTCAATGTCCGGATCAACGCCGTAACCTTCAATTACCCAGTTGCCGTTTTCATCCGTTAAACCGGAGCCAGGTACAAAAATTTGCCCGCCGTCGATTAAGGCGCCGCGCCCCTGGATGCCCACCACGCCGCCCCACGATCGTTTGCCAATCAATGGCCCAAGTCCCGCCTTGCGAAACATGTAGGGGAAGATGTCGCCGTCAGACGCGGAGTTTTGATCGAGCAGTGCCACCATCGGACCGTTGAAGACAGAGTCAGGATAGGTGTTTGCTTCATCGTCGGTGCGTGAATAATTGAGTCCCAGCACTTTTCGGCGCAGCCGCTCGATCAGCATGCGCGAAACATTGCCGCCGCCATTCGCGCGCACGTCAACGACCAAACCTTCCTTGCGAATCTGCGGGTAATACCACTTGATGAACTCGCGTATGCCGTTGGCGCCCATGTCTGGAATGTGAATATAGCCGACTCGTCCCCCCGTCGCTTGATCCACTTTGCGCCGGTTATGCTCGATCCAATCCAGATAGATCAGGTTCGACTCATCAGTGATCGGGCGATATGAGATTATGCGCGCGCCCTGCAGCGAAGGCATTTTGTTAACAGTAAGACTTACAGGATTGTCCGCCTTGTTTCGCAGCAGTCGATAAATGTCATCAGTCGCCTTCAACTCATCGCCGTCGATAGCCAACACATAGTCACCAACACTGACGTTAACTCCGACCTCGGTGAGCGGCGAGCGATAAATATCTTCCTCATTTTCGCCGTCGAAGATTTTCGCAATGCGATAGCGGCCTGCCTTCTGGTCCACTTCAAAGCGCGCGCCGGGTAAGCCTCCGCGCGGCCGTGGTGGAATGGTAAAATCGCCCCCTTCAACGTAAGCATGCTGGATAGTTAACTCCGCAATCATCTCGCTAATGACGTAGTTCAAATCTGAGCGATGGGCCACGTACTGCAGCAGCGGCTTATATTGCTCGCGCAGTGCCACCCAGTCGTAACCGTGCATGTTGGGAACGTAGAACCAATCGCGATAACGCCGCCACACTTCGTTGAAAATCTGGCTCCACTCTTCCGCTGGCACGCGGTCAACCATCAATCCGGTTGTTCCCACAGGCTTCTTGCTCTTGTCTCCCTGCGGAGTGGCATCGTAAAGGTTATAGCCAGGCCCCTGGGCCACCAAAACCTTCGAGCCATCTTCGGACAACACGTAACCACGAATGTCTTCAGCAATGGTAGTCTCTTTGCGATCCTTGAACGCAAAGATCTTAAGTACCGTGGGCCGATCGCCGGTGCGGCCGTAGTAAAACGCCGATCCAACTCCGTAAAGCAGGTGGTCTGTCTTGGCGGACAAGCCGCCATAGTTGTCTGCGCCGACGGGTACGCGCGCGGCGCGGCGGGCTATGCCGTCGAAGTCGATGGACATGGTCGCCGGTGGTTTAGCGTCCGGCTTCGACTCACCTGGCGCCGCCGCGGGCGTGGGAGACGCTTCGGGCGATGCTTCCTTTGCCGGTTCCTTCGCCGGTTCTTTTAGTTCCTTATTGATGTCTTTCGCCGGCGGCTTCGGCTCTTCACTGGGCTGCGCTCCCTTCGGCTTCGGAGCTTCATCGGGCTTAGTAATGGTTACCTCGTCGCTCTCGGGAGGGAACGGATGCTTAACGTCCTTGCGCAAAGCGAGCGCGTAGATATACGTGGTGCGATTGGTGGCGTAGTTGAATTCTATCTGCGAAATCTGCGGTTGAAACTCGCGATCGGCGAGAAAGTAAAGATAGTTACCCTGGGGGTCCCAGGCGGGACTAACGGCATTGAACATGTCGTCAGTGACTTTCGTCACCTTGCTGTCGGCCGGGTTCCAAATGCGGACAGCCGAGAAGCGATTAGGGTTGTCATCATAACTAAACGCGAGAAAGTTTCCGCGGGGCGACCAGGTGTAATCGCGAATCTGACCGTGCGGCGCGTGGGCGATTTCGACCATCTTCTTATCCGCAAGCGTGACCACATACAGTTTGCCGTCCTTGTCTGAAAAGGCAATGCGCTTACCATCGGGCGACCACTCCGGCTGATAACGCATCGCGGCCCCGCCACGAGTAATCTGTTCAGCCGGCTTCAAGCCATCCTGTTGAATAATGTAAAGCTCCTCTTCGCCACTCAGGTCTGAAATGAACGCGATGCGATTGCCATCAGGCGACCATGAGGGCCACTTGTCATGAGCGCCGGAAGAATGAGTGAGATTGCGTGTCGGTCCTTTCTCGATTGGCGCGGTAAAAATATCGCCGCGCGCGCTGAAGAGGGCGCGCTCGCCTTTCGGACTTAGCCCGACTGATTCGATGTTATTCGCTGCCGAGATGCGGCTCGGCCGGCTGGCCAGACCTTCATTCGGGACCGAGATTGAAATCGGTGTGCTGCGCTGGCTGCTGGTATCAAGCACCTGCAGCTCGCCGTTGAGTTCATAAATGATGCGGCCTTCATTGTCTGAGCTGGGCCAACGCACGTCCCAGGTTTTGTTGTTGGTTACCTGCGCCGTCTTGCCGCTGGAAGTGTCATACGAGTAAAGGTTGAAATGTCCGTCGCGGTCGGAGTTGAAATAGATCGTGTTACCAACCCACACCGGATCGCGAGTAGCGCGCGGACCTTCGGTAATGCGTTTCGCGTCGTGCGTCTTCAAATCAAAGATGTAAAGCGCATTAGCCTGACCGCCGCCATAACGTTTCTCCGGACGAAAATCGCGCGATTGCGGTGAGTAAACGATCTTGCTCGAATCGGGTGAGAAGTCTCCCGAACCGGCTTCCGGCATCGGCAAAGCTTCAGCAGGTCCGCCTTCAACTGACACGGAATAAAGACGAGCGATGGGCAGCGCCCAGGAGTCGCGCTGCGACTTGAAATAAATCCGTTTGCCGTCAGGCGACCAGCCGTAAACCTGATTGTCCCAGCCCCAGCGCGGCGTTAGTGGTCCTTTCGCCGGATAGAAGGTGAGTTGCCGCGGCACACCGCCTCCGGAAGAAACTACATAGACTTGTTCATCGCCGTCGTATTGTCCGGTGAAGGCAATCCACTTACCGTCTGGCGAAAACTTGCCAAACACTTCCATGCCGGGATGCGACGTCAGCCTGATGGCCGAACCGCCGGACGCGGGCGCGGTCCAAAGGTCGCCACCGTAAGTAAAAACGGTTCGGTCACCGCTGATATCAGGAAAACGCAGCAGCTTGGTTTGGGACTGCGCGCTGGTTGAAAGGCAAAAAAGAAGAGCGATGAAAACGACTGAGCCAAACGTAAAATCAAGTATGCTTCGATTAAGCAAGGCGATCCTCCTGAGAATAAATTCTCGGCTTAAGATTTGACTTGTTCACCCGAGGTTACTGGGGATGTCCGCGGGGGCAGAACACTGACGCGTATTGCTGACGGAAGGCGAAAGCTTAGCTTAGAAATACGGCGTAGTAAACGCCCGATTAGCCGCGGATCAACGCGGGCGAACGCGGATCAGCACAATCAAGCAGTTCAGAGTTCAAGCTTCAGCTTGTGTATTACCGTCGCGACGCAACCCAAGGTCGAACTCTGAACTACTAATTTGAATTCTCAGATCCGTGGTCATCCCGCAAACCCGCGGCTAATTCAGTGAGCGACTCTATTTCCTGGGGACGTTCGCGTTTCTGTTGGCCGCATTCGCATTTGGCGCGGCCACAACCTTCAGCATATTTTTCACACCCTTCACGCCTTCGACTGCTTTCGCGGTGGACTCCGCCTTGGCTTTCTGTGCCGCATTGGCAACCGTGCCGCTCAGCGTCACCACTGCATTATCGACATCGACGTTTATTGTCGAGTCGCGCAGATCGTCGACCGCTGCCAGATCAAAGCGCGTCTTGGTCCAAAGCCAGCCGTCGTCTAGGCCGGTGCCTATTTTACTACCCAGGCCTTTCGCCTGTTCGGAGTAGGTTTGTTTGTTCTTTTCATACTCCGCGCGAGTTGGCGGCTGATTGGTGTTGGCGTTCGCGTTTGCATTGCGATTCGCGTTTGCGTTTGCATTTGTGTTTGCGTTGAGGTTTGCGGTGGTGTTTGCGTTGTTAGCTGACTCGCTGCAACCTGCCAACAAAAACGCCAGCGCAAACGGCGTTATGATTCCAAGGAATTTCATCTTCATTTTCGGCCCTCCTGTTCGAACCCATAGTTCGGAAAACGTACGTGCGAATGTAAACCCGCCAGACAGCCAAACCAGCCCGCTGTGGGTTTTCCAATTTTGGGGAGACTTTACGATTTTACTCGGGTCAGAATCGGGGGTGGTCCTCAGAACAATTCAATAGCAGCAACTGCCGGGCCAAGGGGAAAGGTAAAGGATCAAGGATGAAGGATGAATAAGCAAAAACGTCGGCCGTAGTGCTTACTTTCATCCTTTATCCTTCATCCTTCATCCTTACCATTCTTCATCCTTCATCCTTCATCCTTACCATTTCACGGTGCCTTCTTTGGTCGTGTCGATCTCAGCCTGTTCATTGATTGGCAGTGATTCGTTGAAGAGGAATCCTTTAATGTTGTCAAACAGGAAATTTTGCGCGTCCGGACTGGTGAGATCCAGACCGTAGTGATTGATTATTTGAGTCTGCTTTTGTAGCCAGGCGGCCCAGCAGGGCTGACAGATCTCGGTCGCGATTCGCTGTCCGAGTTCATTGGGAAAAGGCGCGAAGCCAATCGCCGGTCGCTTCTCACCGCAGTGTTTGCATTTGATGTTGTCAGCCATGATTAATCTCCTTTAAGTTTCAAGTTCCAAGTTTCAAGTTTCAAGTTCGGAATTTTGAAGTTTGAATTGGGTTTGCATCGAAAACGGGCCTCACGTTAACTTGAAACTTGAAACTTGGAACGTGAAACTCATTTCTGGGCTTCCCCAATCGCTTTAATTACTTCATCGTCTTTCGGTCGAAACAGGCCCAGCGGCCGCACGTCGCGGTAACGAATGACTCCCTTCGCGTCGATCACGAAAACTGAGCGCGCAACTTTGCCGGGAATGAGCGAACGCGCACCGTAAAGATTTGCTACCCCAGCCCCAGCGTCAGACAGCAGCCGCAACGGCAACTCGTGGTGCTCCGCGAATTTCTGATGCGATTCAACCGAGTCAGTTGATAGGCCCACGACTTCAGCACCGGTTGCCGAATAATCCTCCCAACGGTCACGCACCGAGCACATCTGACGAGTGCAGACAGGTGTTTCGTCACCCGGATAGAAAAGTAGAACGACCACCTTGCCGCGCTGCTCAGATAGCCGCCACTCGTTACCGTCAGCGTCTTTGAGAGTGAAGTCAGGCGCCGCAGCGCCGACTTGTGGGTCATCTTGTTTGCTCATAATTGTCCGCTTGGTCGGTTACGAAATTGGCCGCGGATTTACGCGTTGTCTAACCTCCCGTTTATGTTCGTTCAATGTGGGGTTACTTTTTAATACTCCCTGCGACGGTCTGGCGTCCAGTCAGGAGCGACATCGCGTATCTTAGTGGACATGGCCGATTACTTCTGGTGCGAGCGAACCCAATCGCGCCCCGCTTTACAGATGCCGAGAAAGTTGCACATGCGGCAATGCGTGGCAGTATGCACTGGAAATTCGTCCGGCTTGCCAGACGAAACAATCTTCAGCATCGCATCATCAATGGCGCGCTTGCAGGCCTCGGGGGAAAGCAAATCCGACGTCAGATGAAACTCGACATTGGGCTCGAGGAAATGAAGAGTCGAGATAACCATAGATCCTGGGGTCAAAGACGGCACGAGCTCACGCACAGCTAACACGTATGCCTGCATCTGCAGTTCGTAGTCCAACGCTGCAATACGAACCTGATTCTCCAGGGAAGTTTCGGCTCCATTCGTTTTCACTGCTTTTGGTATCGCTGCATTAAAGTCGAAAGCTATCTGTTCAACTCCATACTGAGACCGCGGGCGTCTCGCCCGCACTCGTTTGTCTGCATTCAGAATGTTAGTTACTTCATCGATCTGCGGGCGGGACGCCCGCGGTCCCAGTGAAGAGCTTGACTGATCCCCCAAGGCTGAACTCCGGCGATTCAGACGGTTAGTTTTGAAGTCGATGATTTCGAGATCGAAACCTGCGCCACTCTCGGAAGGTGTGACCAACAACTTATCGATGGCGCCGCTTAAGATTCCCAACGGTCGACGCAAACGAAAACTTAGTTCACTCCATAGGCCTGCCTCACCACGTGGCTTCGTAAACGAAGAATTGGGTTGCGAGCCTTGATTAGAAATCGCGCGCGCGCGCTCGACGCGTTCAAACACGGCGCTCGATAAATAATTCTTAGCCAGCGGCAGCAACTCCGCGATGGCTTCCGAGACGTTGATCTCAAGGAGACGCTCGGCGAGTTCCGCCTGACGGTTGCGCACCACGTCAGCAAAACTTGTACGTAGCCGCTCCTCGGTGGCATCGCCGGCTGTGTAAGTCTCACAGAAACGGTGAATCACTGCGCCCTTGAGGGTGGCGGTCAGATTTGCCGGCGGCTCGGGCGCTTCGGCGTTATTCCAAACGGCGAGCGCGTCAGGCGCCGGCGCATGCAACACCCGATCGAAATAGTACTGGCGGGGACAGCGCTGATAGTTGATCAATTGCGTAACGCTGAAACGATGAATCGTGCCATCGCGGTCAGCTTCAATTCTTCCCAGCAAGGGAAACGCCTCAGGAATTGTCTCAGCTGTGGCCGCGCTAAGCTCCACCGAGGCACTCGAACCGTTAATACTGGGAGTTTGCTCGTTAATACTGTCACCAGGAAAAGCGAGGGCCTCTGCCACCGGCACCTCAGTGGGTTGTTCGTCGGCAATATTCAGCGTCACTTGCAGTTGCAGATCGGGAGTCAAATCAACAAGGCTCGTTCTCCTTAGCGGCGGCAAGTCCAGCGACTGCCAGATCCAATTCAGCCACGTATCACTTCTGGCGCCGATTTTTTCCAGGTCTTTAGTGGTCCCTGAAAGTATCAATCGATCCTGGGCGCGCGTGGCCGCAACATAGAGCAGCCGCATGCTCTCAAACTGTTCTCGCCAGGCATGGCGCTGTTCGAAACGATTGAACGTCAAGCCCGCCACCAAGCGGCCGCGGCCGTCAGGAACTTTCAAAGTGAGACCGCGTTGCCGGTCCAACAAAACCCAGTTGTCAGGCGGCTTTGATGAACGCTGCAGATCGGGAATGATCACAACCGGAAACTCCAGCCCCTTGGCCTGGTGAATAGTCATCAACTTCACCGCGTTGGAGGCTTCATCTATCTGCCCTTCGCTTTCGCGGCTGCCAATGGCTTCAAACTCCTCCACATAGCGTACGAAGTCGCGAATCAAATGCGCGCCGGAACGCTCAAATCGCTCGGCCAGCGTAAAGAGCCGCTGCACATTCGCGAGACGTTGCGCGCCGTCGAAGGTAGCGGCAATCACAGACATAAATTCGGATTGTTCGACAGCAAAGCGCAGCAGCGTGGACAAAGAGTAGTGGTGCTGTCGTGCAACCAGACTATTTAGGAGATTGGCGGCGCGGTCGAGTAAGAGGTGTTCGTCGTCGCTGATGAAAGCTATATCGCGGTGGCGGCGCAAAGCGACGAACAGCTTGCGCGTTTGCGAGAAATATTTGAGTGGATCCACTGCGGTGTCCTGCTCATCGAGCCAGGGCGCGCAGCGCATCGCGAGCAATGCATTGTCAGAAATACCGCACAGCGGGGAACGTAAAACGGCGGCCAGCGCGAGTTCGTCGGTCTTGTTATCAAGAAACCGCAACAACTGGATCAGGTCGGTTATCTCTTCGCGTTCGTAGAAGCCGCGGCCCAGAACTGTTTGATAAGGAATGTTCGCGCGCCGAAAAACAGATTCGTAGGCTTGCACGTGAGTCATGGCGCGAAACAAGAGCGCGATGTCGCTATATCTAACGCTACGAGCGCAAAGGCTGGGAGCGCAGGCATCCTGCCTGCCGTCGTTGAACACCACGTTCTCAAAGTTGAGAGATTCAAAAGTTTCTCGAGTCAACCCGTTGCTTGAGGCAGGCAGGATGCCTGAGCTCCCAGTATCAACAAGCGAGATAATTCGCTTAGCGAGTTGGTGGGCATCGAGTTCGCGGGAAGTTTGCTCGGCTTTAGGATCGTCTTCATTACCTGAAGCCTCCGTAGTAATCATCAACTCCACGAGCGGGCCGCGATCGCGCAATTCGCGTCTTGCTTCGCTCGACTGATGTTCGACATAACCCAGCTCGGTTCGCTCATGAGTCGATATATCTTCTGCCGGCCGAAACAAACGCTCAAACAAAAAGTTGAAAAAGTTGATCAGCGGCGGTTGGCTGCGAAAATTCAGTAGCAGCGGTTTCGATTCGCCGCCCGCGGTCAATAACTTCTCAGTCATTTCAGTAAACACAGTGACGTCGGCCCCACGAAAACCATAGATTGATTGTTTTTGGTCGCCGACGATGAAGAGGTTCGCGCTCTCGCGGCCGCCCTGTCTTAACGCAAGCTGTTCAAGCAGCTGGCGCTGTGAAGCGTTCGTGTCCTGAAACTCATCAACCAGGAAAAACTTGTAGCGTTCCGCAGCGCGTGTAAGAACTTCGGGACGTTTGAGAAGCTCAAGCGTGCGCAATTCCAGATCGTCGAAATCGAGCGCCGAGAGCTTCTGCTTCTCATCGTCGAGCCGTTCCTCAATGCGCCTGAGCAGCAGAGCTATCTCCAACGCGTATTGTTTGGCAAACAAATCCAGCGACACCTGCGGGACACGACCGAGTAACTCTTTCTCCCACACCAGCGCATCGAGTGTTTGCACGTGCTCCTTAAAATCGCCTCGGGCCTGCGGCCGCAATTTGCGAAAGCCTTCCACGGCGCGGCAGTAATCGGCCAGAGCTTCAACCTGCGGGATAGCGTTGATAAGTGGTTGGAAGTGTGACCATCCTGAACTCAGCTCGACCTGACTAGCGCGCGCCACGGGTGTAGATCGACGCATCGCGAGGAAGCTATTCATGGTTTGGCACAGTTCATCCAGAGCAAGCGCATGCTCGTCTTCCGTGGCATGGCTTTGCGCGGTCCGGAGCGCCAGCGCCTCAAGCGAGAGTCCCTGACCGCGCACATCCCGATAAACTTGTGCCAGCGCCGCCGCGAGTTTGCCGCGGCCCACCCCGAGCGTCAGCCGCGAAATCTCAACATGCCCGGCGCTAATAAACTCAGTCAGCGTTTCTTCAAC
>DASZDU010000185.1:0-21513 GCA_035941655.1 Pyrinomonadaceae bacterium
CGTCAAGCCGCCGCTGACCAAGGCGCTGACAGGTCAGCGCACTCCAAAAGGAAACCATGAAGCTTGCAAGAACTTCCACAGCTTTGACGATTGCAGGATTTGACCCTTCAGGTGGAGCCGGAGTGCTTGCCGATGTAAAAACGTTTGTAGCTTTGGGTTTGCGAGCGAGCGCCGCGGTCACGTCGGTAACCTTTCAAAACTCAGACAAAGTGTTTGGAGCTATTCACCAAACTGCGGAAGCCGTTCGCGCGCAGGTCGAGCCGTTGCTGGCCGACTTCACAGTTGTTTGCGCAAAAACAGGAATGTTGCCAACGCGCGAGATAGTGTCGGAAGTTGCGCGTCTCTTTCGGGAGACTGATTTGCCCGCGCCGGTTGTTGATCCGGTCATCGTTTCTTCCTCCGGCTACCGCCTAATGGAGGACGATGCCCTGGCCGCGCTGTTAGATCAATTGCTGCCGCTGGCTCACGTTGTCACACCAAACATTCCCGAGGCGGAGCGTCTAACCGGCATCGCTATCAAATCAGAGTCTGACATGCGGCGCGCAGCCAGTATGATTCGCGAATTGGGCGCTCGCGCGGTACTGGTCAAGGGCGGACACCTCGGGAGGCAGAAGGCAGAAGGCAGAAGGCAGACTGCAGAGGGCGACGGACCGGATGAAAGCACGGGACACACTGAGGAAGCGATTGATGTGCTCGATGACGAAGGGAAAGTAACGGTGTTTCGCGCCAAACGGATCGCAGACGCTGTGCTTCACGGCTCCGGATGCATCTTGTCTGCGGCGATAGCGGCCGGATTGGGGAAGGGATTGACGTTGGAAGAATCTGTTGAGGTGGCGAAGAAGTTTGTATCCGAAGCGTTTCGTGAATCATCTTACACCGCTTCCAAGCCCTCTGGTTAAAGCAATAAGTACTTCACTAACAGGGAAAGGCTTTCATTTACCAGTCCTTGACGTGCCAGTTATGCACGCCGCCACGTGCTTACCGGTAAAAACCAAATGAGCAAAGATAGCAGCACACCCAATCCTATTATCGCGAGGTAACGGCAGATGGACGACCGGGATGAAACACTGGCCGAAGCTGAGCTTGGCAACATCGCGGTAGAAGCTGCCACGGCACCGGTGCCTGAGCATGTTCCACTCGTCAGTCTATTTTTGAAAGTTTTAGCGTAGACGAGATAGACCGTACTCAGATTGAATGGATAATCACAGTCGCTGTTCTTGCTGAAAATAATGGCTTCATCCCTACCTGGACCCTTCAACAATTTCTGCACTCTGAACGTAAACACGCTCTCGCCACTTGCATCTGCTACCTTAATGACCTCACCTACGAAAACAGAATCGGCTTCCTGAAAATTCTCCTCGGCGGAGGGAGTTACGCAATCACACGCGAAGCAAATGCTCCAGGAGCAAAGTACTATGATGATGGCACCAACGAGGGAGTTTATACGCATGGCGCGGATTTCAGGATCGATAACTTGCTCATTCGCCAGGTGTTTCTTCGATCGTCACCTTTTCCATTTTCACTTCGGTGGTCGGCTTGTCGCTGCGATCAGTTTCTGTTGTAGCAATGGCATCGACGATGTCCAGTCCATCAGTGACGCGCCCGAAGATCGTGTAACTCGGCGGCAAAGGGTAATCGGCGTGCATGATGAAAAACTGCGACCCGTTTGTGTTCGGACCGGCATTGGCCATGGCCACCGTGCCTTTTTTGTAGCCGCGCTGATAGAGTGCCGACGAACTATCGATCTCATCTTTGAAGCGCCCGCCCCAGGCCGACTCGCCGCCGCGTCCAGTTCCGGTTGGATCGCCACCCTGAATCATGAAACCTTTGATTACGCGATGAAAAATGACGCCGTCGTAATAGCCGCGTTGGGCGAGCGTAATGAAGTTTTCGGTCGTCTTCGGCGCGTCTGATTCAAGTAATTCAAATCTAATCGTTCCTTTGTTCGTCTGAATCGCGGCGGTACGGTTTGGCATGTCGTCTCCTAATATGTAGCTGGATAGTCGGTGTGACAAGATACTTGGTTTGCTTGTAGTTTGTCACTTGCGTCTAGTTGCAATTGAGACCGGTGTTCAGAGTTCAGCCTTTAGGCTGCGCGTCTCGATGTCGATTGACGACACAAACTAAAGTTTGAACTCTAAACTGCGAGAGCGCTCGGGGGTGCAGGAGTATTACTCCACTTGCCGGCAAACCATGGCTAGTTCCTCCGTCCACTTTTGACAAGACGACAAAACCTCGCGAGAAAGGCTTGAAAAATGAATGTAACGCACCTTGAATGTGCTGCTTGTAAGTTGGAACACGAGGCACGGCGGTTGCTCAATCTCTGCCGCGAATGTGGAAAGCCATTGCTGGTGCGCTACGACCTGGGAGCTGCGCGGGCCACTTTGACAAAGGAGTCATTGATCGGAAGACGGGCAGATCTTTGGCGCTATCGCGAAGTGCTGCCGGTTAGAGACGACGCAAACATCGTTTCGCTTGGCGAAGGCTGGACGCCATTGCTTCAGGCGGAGCGTTTGGGAAAGAAACTTGGAATTCGCAAACTTTACATCAAAGACGAGTCGCAGAATCCGACGCAGAGCTTCAAAGCTCGCGGCATGTCGGCAGCGGTGTCGATGGCAAAGGAACTTGGCGCGCAGAAGTTGGCCGTGCCTTCGGCGGGAAATGCGGCCGGCGCCCTCGCAGCTTATGCGGCCCGCGCCGGTCTCGAGTGTTTCATCTTTATGCCACGAGACACGCCACGGGCAAACGTGGTCGAATGCGAACAAACCGGTGCTCATGTAACTTTGATGGATGGGTTAATCACTGATTGCGGTGCGGAAGTGGCGCGACGAAAAGAAGCGGAAGGTTGGTTTGACGTTTCAACTTTGAAGGAACCCTATCGAGTTGAAGGAAAAAAGACTTTGGGTTACGAATTGGCCGAGCAGTTCAATTGGGAATTACCTGACGTAATTATTTATCCGACCGGCGGCGGTACAGGGTTAATCGGCATGTGGAAAGCATTCGATGAAATGGAGCAGATGGGGTGGATCGATTCTGCCCGCCCGCGAATGATCACGGTACAAGCGAACGGCTGTGCTCCCATCGTGCGCGCGTTTGCAGAAGGCAAGCGCTTCGCGGATGAGTTTCCGAATGCCGAGACCGTCGCCTCCGGTTTGAGAGTGCCAAAAGCTATCGGCGACTTCTTAATTCTCGACGCGATACGCGCGTCAGGTGGTACGGCGATATCTGTTACAGATGAAGAATTGCTGGCAGCGACTCGCGAGATTGGCGCTGCCGAAGGAATATTCTGCGCGCCCGAAGGAGCTGCTTGTTTGCCGGCGCTCGGTAAGTTGCTTGCCGATGAGGCGGTGAAAACTGATGAGCGCGTTGTCCTTTTCAATACCGGCGCAGGCGTTAAATATCTCGAAGCGTTTTCTTAGTACAAGTGCAAATTGAGGCTGGCAGTTCAGAATTCAACCTTTATCCTGCTGGTCTTGGCTCTCGACCGAAACGCAAGCTAATGCTTGAACTCTAAACTGCATGAACATCCCGAGAGGGATCAATTGCCATAACACAGTACATATGAAGGAGAATCTCCCATGAAAAAATTATTGACCATGATGGTTGCTGGTTTTGTGTTGACCGCCGTCAGCGTTCGACCGGTTGCGGCTTCCTCGAATGCTGAAAAGGAAGTACGTTTTGCCGGTAAGGTGAAGTCGGGCATTGAAAAGATCGGCTCGGGCAGCGACACTCGCGTTGAAGTCAAGCTGCGGGATAAGACGCGCCTCAAAGGCCATGTCAGCGAAATCGGCGAGACTGATTTTGTGGTAACCGATGCCAAAACCGGTGCATCAAACAGAGTCGCCTATGCGAACGTCGCCCAGGTCAAAGGCAATAACTTGTCGACTGGCGCCAAGATCGCCATCGGTATAGGCATTGGGGCGGGAATAACAATACTTGTGGTACTCCTGATCATCGCAAATAGCGACTAGTTCAATCTGTCGGCAAATGAAATTTCATGTAATTGAGGTTAGAAACTTGAGAAGTCTAATTGTCTTAGTACTGCTACTGGTCACGGTTGGCGTCGGGGCGCAACAGCCGCAAGCGAATGCGCCCGGGCCAACCGATAACGCGAAGCTCGACTCACTGCGCAAGAGTGGGGTCGAGGCGCTTTACAATCTTGACTACGAACAAGCGCAGAAGGATTTTAAAGAGATCGTTCGGCTCTTCCCGAATCATCCCGCCGGCCCGCAGCTATTGGCGGCGCGCGTTTGGATCAAGACGCTCTACGAATCGCGCCGGTTGCAGTCGTCTCTTTACAGCTCGGAGAGTTTTTATTCGAGTGGGGACGATAAGGTTGACCCGAAAATCATCAGCGAGTTTCGCAATCTGACTCGCGAGGCCAAGCGGCTCGCAGATTTAAGACTTAAAAAGGACCCGAAAGATGTGGAAGCTCTCTACTGGCTGGGTGCGGAAGAAGGACTGAAAGCTTCGTTCGAGGAAGCAGTCGAGCGTCGCCACTATGCCGCGTTGAGGGATGGCAACGACTCGGTCGATCATCACCGCGAGGTACTAAAGATTGATCCGAATTTCACCGACGTCGGCATAACCATCGGCCTATACGAATATGCGGTGGGCTCGCTGCCTTTGCCAATAAAAGTCATGGCCGGCATAACCGGGTTTCGCGGTTCTAAAAAGAAGGGCCTGGCAATGATCGAACGCGTGGCGAGCGAAGGGAATTGGGCGCGCGACGATGCCAGGACGCTGCTGATTGTTCTCTACACTCGTGAGAAGCGGTACGCAGAAGCGTTGGCACATGCTCGCGAGCTTACAGCGAAATATCCCCGCAATTACCTCTTCCGTCTGGAAGCTGCAGACGCACTGGTCTCACAGGCAGAGGTGGAACGCAAGAACAAGAACATTGACGCAGCCGTTAAGGCTGAGCGAGAAGCCTTTGCGACATTCGAGAATCTGCTTCACGACCGGTCGGTTCGCGACACCGTTTCGCGCGCCCTGGATTTGATTCACTTCAAGTATGGCGAAGTTTTGTTAACCGCCGGCGAAGGAGAGCGTGCGGCAAGAGAGTTTCTCGCAGCCACTAAAGTCGAACGAGCGGAGCCGGCGCTGGTGACGATGGCTCACCTCTATGCTGCGCGTGCTTTTGATCTGGCCGGTAAACGTGACGATGCGCTGTCGCAGTATCGCGAAGTATTGACGCGGCCGGATATCTACGCTGCCCACGAGGAGGCGAAGAAAGGCTTGCGCCAACCATTCAAATCTGAAATCGCGAGCGGCGATTTGTAAACAAATGGGGGCGGAAGTGAGCGGGGATCTGTTGGGAAGTATGGAGCATTTCAATGAGTAACAATTTCAAAGACGCTACGCGCGAGCAGACAAGTATCCTGGCGCCGCTTGAACGAGCTGCGCTTCGTGGTCTCGCGCGGCGCATACCTGCCTGGATAAATTCAGATCACCTTTCACTCCTTGGTCTGGTTGCGATGTTGTTCGCAGGGGTCTTTTATGCAGTCAGTGGGCAAAATCCTTTGCTGCTGCATGCGGTCAACGTGTGCATTTTCCTGAACTGGTTTGGCGACAGTCTTGACGGAACGCTGGCGCGATACAGAGACCGACAACGTCCTCGCTATGGGTTTTATGTTGACCACATCATCGACACGTTTGGCACCATGTTCCTGATTCTGGGCCTCGCGATTTCGGGTTACATGAGTGAGCGCGTCGCCGCCGCGGTGTTGGTGGTCTTCCTAATGCTGGCCATCAATTCTTACCTGGCCGCTTACGCGCTCGGAATCTTCAAGATCTCTCAATGGAAGATGGGGCCAACAGAAATTCGTCTCTTGATCATCGTCGGCAATCTTGTTCTTCTTCAGAGCGCGCACACGCGCATGTTCGGCCGACAGTTTCTACTCTTCGATGTCGCCGGCGTGATTAGTGCCGTGGCGATGGCGGCAATCCTGATTTTTTCGTCAATCAAAAACACACACGCGCTCTACGAACTCGAGCGGCTGCCTTGAGGGGCAGTGGCCAGTGGCCAGTGTCCAGCTGTCAGAGGTTAGAGAGCTGAATGTGGTATTACCTTCTTTTTCTCTGCCCACTGCCCACTGCCCACTGGCCACTGACCACTGATTTCTAATCATGCTTCACTGGATAAAGTTCAACCTTGTCGGCGTGCTGGGTTTCGTGCTGCAATCAGCGACCCTTTTTGTGCTCACACACATCGCGTATCCGATCGGCTATTTGGCCGCGACAACAGTAGCGGTTGAGTTGGCAGTACTGAACAACTTCGTGTGGCATCAACGCTGGACGTGGAGCGATCGACCGTCAACGACAAGTAGGGAAACTATTCGCCGGCTGGCGAAATTCAATCTCACAAGCGGACTTGTTTCGATTGTCGGTAATCTGATTCTGATGAGCGTTCTCGTGGGCCGCTTCCGCCTGCCTGTCACTCCGGCCAACCTGCTCACAGTCGCGGTCTGTTCCATCCTCAGCTTTTTCCTGGCAGATCGAATTGCCTTTGACTGTAAAGCAAACTGTTAGTTTGCGATGATTGTTCTCGCTGACTCATCTCTGAGCAAGCGCTCCGCAAACTAACAGTTTGCGTTACACTACCTTGACGACGTGCACCATCCCCACGTAAAAACCTTAACGATGTTAAATGCCGAGGTGCAAAACAGCTTTACAGCCGTCGAGACCTCCTCACTCGTCCGCCGATTCGGAGATTTTGTCGCTGTTGACAACCTCAACCTTTCGGTCCGCCGCGGAAGCTTCTTTGGATTTCTCGGTCCGAACGGCGCCGGCAAATCGACGACTATAAAGATGTTGACCGGACTCCTGGCCCCGACCAGCGGGAAGATTCGGATCCTCGGCCGCGACCTGTCGGTGGAACCGCTGGAAGTAAAACGAAGAATCGGCGTAGTCCCCGAAGATCTGAACCTATTTGAGAGACTGACCGGTGCTGAGATGCTTGCCTTCACCGGACGAATGTATGGTTTGCAAAAAGCGGAAATCGCCCAACGCTCACTGGAACTGCTCGATTTAATGGACCTGCGCGACGAGCCGAAGAAATTGATCGTTGAATACTCGCATGGGATGAAAAAGAAACTTTCACTCGCCTGCGCCTTGATCCATCGCCCCGAGATTCTTTTTCTCGACGAACCGTTTGAAGGTATTGATGCCATCGCCTCACGCACGCTGAAAGATTTGCTTTCACGCTTAACAGCACGCGGTCTGACTGTCTTTCTCACGTCACACGTACTGGAGATCGTTGAACGACTTTGCAGCGACATCGCGATCATTTCGCAGGGCAAGCTGCTGGCCGCCGGCTCACTCGATGAGTTAAGAAAGGGCATTAATGTCGACGAGAACGGTCAGCGCGCGCCGATTTCTCTCGAAGAATATTTCATTCACATCGTTGGCGGCGAGCGCAGCACTGGCGAAGAAGAAGTGCTGCAGTGGCTGACGTGAACGACTTTTTAGGTCCGAAGGAGCGGAAGTAAATAGTCCCGCCGTGAGGCCTATTCTCTGATAGCTCAGGAGAGCTGAAGTACCGTCACAACGGTGACGCACCTTCGTTGCTGAGATAACTAGCGTGCATTTACTCCGCCTGACGGACGGGGCTACTAACTACCGGTCCTTCGGACCTCAAAAGCAAACTTTAATGATGCAACCCGTTTCCTCGCAGATTAGGTATTGGGACCGCGTCGCAAACGAGAAGCGCTTCTCGCACCCATTGCGCCTGGATTGGCTGGCGAAACATTCAACCAAACAAGCTCGGATTTTGGATTACGGGTGTGGATATGGACGCACGCTGGCGGAACTTGCGGAGGCGCAGTATCAGAATCTCGCCGGCGTGGATTTCTCGGAAGCGATGCTGTCACGCGCACGAGTCGCGGTGGCAAAAGCGGGGCTGCTTCGCAATGATGGTCACAGCTTGCCCTTCAGGAACGAATGCTTCGATGTGGTTTTACTCTTCGCCGTATTGACCTGCATCCCCGATAACGACGAGCAGCGACAGCTGATTGCTGAGGTCAAACGAGTGCTGCGGTCCGGCGGGTTGCTGTACATTAGCGACCTCCTGGTTAACAACGACCAGCGTAATCGTGAACGCTATGAGCGTGATGCAGAAAAATACGGTTGTTACGGCGTGTTTGATCTTCCGGAAGGCGTCGTTGTGCGGCATCACAGGAAAGAATGGATTGATGGGCTAACGCAACCGTTTCGGCAGTTAGAGTATGATGACTTTATTGTGACGACGATGAATGGAAATGCCTCGGCGGCATTTCAATACTTGGGGCAAAATGACGTCTGAATACCGCAAGCTGGCTTCTAGTCTTCTCTGTGTAACCTCTGTGTCCTTTGTGTCTCTGGTGGTGAATCCTGATCAGCGATTGTTCACCACAGAAGCACAGAGAACATAAAGGAGGCACAGAGAGGAACAGAAAGCATTAACGCCTGGAGGTAAAAACTTGTCACCCACAACACTGCGAGTGATTGGATTTCTTTTCCTGGTGGCAGCGGCTGTCGTCGCTGTGTTGAACTTAAAGCGCGTGGCTAACCTGGGCATGATGTGGCTTTCGCCGCCACTCTTGATTGTTGGATTAGCTTTCGTCACGCTGGCGGCACGAAAGAAATAAGCCAATAGAGTCCTCTCTGGCAAAGTATCAGTAGATTCGTTATATAATAAAGCCCATGAGAATCATGAACTTCACAGTGGTGACTACCTCTTCGCTTCGGTCACTTTCAAAGCATATCTACGAATTCCGTAACCGTTAGACCGGCTTGCGCGATGATCGAAGCGAGAGTGCCAGGCTTCAAATCCTTGTTATGACCTTTAATAACAAGGCGGTGGTATCTAACGCAGCCGTAATTGATTGTGTGCTTAGCTACGGCACTTCCACGATCAGTTCGCGACCGAAGGTGAAGTTTGGACGCTTGCGACCCTTCAGGTATTTCGCGGCCGTTTGTGAAAGAGCGGTAATCAGAATCGGCAACGCAATCGTCGCGTCGCAGTTCACGTAAGCGCTGTGAGCTCCGCGGGCCAGTTTTCCGTAAACCAATCCCTCGTCAAACGAAACAGCATTGGAGCGTCCGCCCGGATGTGGCGCGTCGGTGGTGATCTGGATCGCGTACTTGTGACCTTGATGGTGGTTCTTGAGGATGAATGAAGAGACTTCGGTTTGCTGAACAAAACTCTTCGGCGTCCCACCGCCGAGATTTATCACTCCCGTCAGACGTGCGCGCGCCGTAACGTTGGTCATGTCGAGCACGTCCTGAATGATGTCGAACATGAAATTATTTTTCTTCTCAAAACGAGCGGCGGCAATTCCCACAGCAATGCCGCTATCGGCGACTGCCGGACAGAAAATCGGCACTCGAGCTTTGTAGGCTGACGTCAACACGCCGTCTTCGGTGGCGATTTCAGCTAACTCGCGACCCAGCAAATGAAGAAATTCTCGTGAAGAGTAAGGACGCGATTGATCGAGCTGGTTCGTAAAGCCGCCTACCCATTCATTGGCCTCACGATATTCTTCATCACTCGCGAGCAGGTCCCACATACGGCTAATCTGCGACGCATCGAGTTCGGCGTCCGTCATGTTTGGATGGGCCTGGAAATGATAACGGCCAAGCGTTTCATGCAAATCGTGGAAGAGCAGAGATCCGGAAAGCACCAGCACGTCAACAAAACGGTTCTTGATCACATAGGCGAGCAGACGACGCATGCCGGCCGGGATTAGCGCTCCTGATCCGGCAACGATGATGGTGGTATTGTCGCCCAGCATGTCGAGCCAGATGCGATGCGCTTCCGCCAACTGCCGTCCGCCGAAACCCGCGCCTTCCATCTTCTCGAGCAAGCCGGCAACTGATCTGTCGCGATCAACCTGAACCGGCCGGGTGGGCGTCGTAAGGTACTTCGATGCTTTGGGTTTTCGCTGGGTAACCATAGAGCTGTCAACCTCTCAAATTGTGAAGCTGCGGGGGTCTATTAAAAATCTGTGCGACGCCGCGACCGCGTCTTCGCGCCGTTGACCGAAAGATAGGTGTAAGCGTCGTAACGTGACTCGTAAAATTGCGAAAGCTCTGCGCCCTCAGCCTCGCTTAGTTCGCCATCTTTGACGCGCTGGCTTATCAAACGCCGAAAGCCATCGTGAAGCAGACTCTTCTCATAGCGCGCTCGCTCGGTTGCTTCGCCGACAGTCGTACCGCGAATTACTTTCTTTATCAGGTAGCCTTCATCATCGATGTAGATGTGAGCCTCATGCGGCGTGCCGAAAAGGTTGTGGTTGTTGCCCATCACCTCCTGATACGCGCCGACCAGCATAAACGCGAGGTAATACGTTTCCCCGGGAATAAGCGAATGCAACTCCAGCACCTGCTTCACGTCGTGCAGGTCAACAAATTTATCTACTACGCCATCCGAGTCACAGGTGATATCGCAGAGCGTGGCGTACTCAGTCGGCGGCTTGTTGAGATAATGAATCGGCACGATCGGAAAAAGCTGATCCAGCGCCCAATGATCCGGAACCGACCGAAACACTGAGAAATTCGTTAAGTACTTGGCGCATAACAACCGCCGCAAATCGTCAAACTCTTCCGAGACGTATTTAGCTTGCTGGGCATACTTGTCAGCTCGTTCGCATACGTCCCAGAACAACACCTCACCTTTTGCCCGGTCCTCGAGTGAAACCAGACCGAGGTTGAAAAGGGTGAACAACTCTTCACGATGTTCGAGAGCGTCGTGGTAGTACTCGCGATAATTCTTTACGGTGATTGAGGCGCGGAGATCGCCGAGCTCGGTTACGACTTGCGGATCGTCATCGTCGATTTCGATCGGAGTAATATCTTCTACGACGGTTTCAATTTCATCCTGAACGTTGGTGATTAAAAGCGCGTGGTAGGCAGCAAGAAAACGGCCCGACTCCTGGATGATGGTCGGATGCGGAACGTTTTCGTCGTCACACACCTGCTTGATGGTGTAGATCACGTCGTTCGCGAATTCCTGTGCCGTGTAATTGGCGGATGAGTCAAACGCCGTTTTCGAGCCGTCATAATCGACCGCCATGCCGCCGCCTACGTCGAGCAGGTCGACCGGCACCTTCATCTGATAGACCTTGGCATAAACGCGCGCCGCTTCTTTCATGGCATTCTTGATTCGCTTAATGTCTGTAAGCTGCGAACCAATGTGGAAGTGCAGCAGTTTGAGCATATCGATGCGGCCGGCTTCTTCGAGCCGCCGTATGACTTCAAGCATCTCTGTCGTAGTCAGTCCAAACTTTGCCGCTTCGCCGCCAGATTTTTCCCAGCGCCCCGAGCCTTTTGAATATAGCTTCACGCGCATGCCGAGAACCGGAGTGCCGCCGCCTTCTTCGCGTTCGCAAATATTCAGCACGTGATCGAGTTCGCTCATTTTTTCGATCACGATCACTACGCGCTTGCCGCAGCGTGCGCCGGCAAACGCCAGCTCGATAAACTCTTCATCCTTGAAACCGTTAAGGACCAGCAGGCTATCGGGTGTTTGCTCCAGTGCCAGCGCCGCGTAAAGTTCCGCCTTGGAACCCGCCTCCAAACCAAAGTCGTAACGCGAACCCTCGCGCAGGTATTCTTCAACCAGAGATCTCTGCTGGTTGACTTTCATCGGGTAGACGCACATGTGTGCGCCCTGATATTCGAATTCTCGGATTGAACGACTGAAAGCGCGCTGCAGTTTTCTGACCTGCGCGGCGACTAGCTGAGGAAACCTCAGCAGCACAGGCGCGCCAATGCCACGCCGGGCGAGGTCCTCGATAATCTCTTTTAGGTCCGCGGAGCGTGAGTCACCTTCGGCGGGACGTACAATGAGGTTTCCCTTACGATTTACGTCAAAGTATCCGGCGCCCCAGTTTTCGATGCCATAGGTTTCAAGCGTCTGCTCAATTGCAGTGGTCAATGCGCGGTCTCCTGACTAGCCTGCGAAACTCGTTTGTTCGTGATTCTTGAACTAAAAGCGTAGTTGTACACATCCCTGGCTCGAGTAGCGGAAAGAATTCTGGATGGGGACGCTTAGGCGCGCAAATGTAACAGAAAACCGGGGGTCGGTCTATCACTTTTTTGTTTCGGAATACACGTTTGAGAGAGGTAAACGCTTGTCAGGTTAGGGTTTAGTGTGGCACTCACTTGAACTCCGGCTCTTGAACATATCTAAGATTGCGAAAGGGGTTAGGTGACTGGTGCTTAATAAATCTTGTAGAAATCGATGTTGCTGATAACACGGTCGCAGATGAACAGCCAAATAAGACTGATGACCATTAGAGATCGCTGTTTATTTACCGAGACAAAAAATTACTGCAAGGCTTTCTTGAAAAAGCATTGACATTCGAATCTGCGTCACTATAATGCGTTCTTTTTTACGCGCCGTGGCGGTATGACGTTCGGCTCTTTCCTTAGCCAGTTCCGGCTTCCAAAACACTTCGCGCCAATAACCACTCCGGGGCGAAGAGCACCCCTGACACTCCCATTTTTATCGCGGCCTAATTCAATATTCTCTGTGCAACCTCCGTGTTTTCTGCGTCTCTGTGGTGGTTGTTCTTCCGGTTTTATTAACCACAGAGACACAGAGAACACAGAGGTTACCCAGAGTAACCAAACCACACGACTCCCATTCCCAATCAGGAGAACTCATGAATGCAAAGACTGTCTTGAAATATGCCTCTGATCAAGGGGCAAAATTTGTTTCTGTAAGGTTTACAGACCTACCAGGTTCCTGGCAGCACTTAACGTTTCCCATCGGCGAGCTCGGTGAAGGTAATTTCGAGGATGGCTTCGGTTTCGACGCCTCATCAATTCGCGGTTGGGCAGCCATACACGAATCAGACATGTTGCTCGTTCCAGACGCCACGCGCATGTGGATGGATCCGTTTTCTGAACAGCCGACGCTTTGCCTGATCGGTAATGCTGTCGATCCCATCACCAAGGAAGGTTATCCCTTCGATCCGCGCTCGGTGGCTGTACGCGCAGAAAACTATCTGAAGTTTACAGGACTCGCGGACGTGGCGAACTTTGGCCCCGAAGCCGAGTTTTTCGTCTTCGACTCAGTGAAGTTTCATAACGAACAACAGTCAGCCGGCTACTCAATCGACTCAGACGAAGGTCACTGGAACACAGGTCGCGATGCGAACGAGTTTCAAGGCTCGAATCTTGGCTACCGAATTCGGCCGAAAGAAGGTTACGTTCCGGTGCCACCGACCGACACGCTTAGCGACTTGCGCTCCGAGATTTCGCTTACGCTAGCTAAGTGTGGCGTGACGGTCGAATGTCACCATCACGAAGTTGCCACCGCCGGTCAGTGCGAAATTGACTTTCGCTTTTCAACCTTGCTCGGCACGGCCGACAACCTGCAGATTTTTAAATACATTGTGCGCAATACTGCTTACCAATACGGCAAAGCTGCCACTTTCATGCCTAAGCCGCTTTACGGCGACAACGGCTCCGGAATGCACTGTCACCAATCTTTGTGGAAGGGCGACAAGCCGTTATTCGCGGGCGACGGGTATGCCGGACTGTCGGAGATGGCGCGCTTCTACATTGGCGGACTTCTCAAGCATGCGGCTGCCGTCGTAGCCTTCGCCGCGCCGACAACTAACAGCTACAAGCGGCTCGTCCCCGGTTTTGAAGCGCCGGTTAATCTCGCTTACTCAGCAAGAAATCGTTCAGCGGCCATTCGTATTCCGATGTTTTCAACCAATCCAAAGCTGAAGCGCCTGGAATTCCGTCCGCCTGATCCTTCGTGCAATGCTTACCTGGCTTTCTCCGCGATGGTGCTGGCGGGCATTGACGGCATTCAAAACCGGATCGACCCGGGTGAGCCCCTGGAAAAGGACATCTACGATCTTTCGCCGGAAGAATTGAAGGATGTGCCAACTCTGCCTGGGTCGCTTGACGAGTCGTTGAAAGCGCTCGAAGCAGATCACGACTTCCTGCTTAAAGGCGACGTCTTCAGTCAGCAATTGATTGAGCGTTGGATTACCTACAAACGCGACAAGGAGATTACGCCCCTGCGCATGCGCCCGCATCCGTTGGAATTTTCGCTGTACTTCGATATCTAAGGTTGGGTCCAATGTCCAAGGTCCAATGTCCAAGGTCGAATGGCATTCAAGTAGTTCAGAGTTCAACCTTCAGGTTGCATCTGCGACCGTCAGCAAGCTGAAGCTTGTACTCTGAACTACTTGAATGACCTTGGACCTTGGACCTCGGGACTTGGACCTTGGACGTTGGACTTTGGACATTGGACTAAGTTGGCGAAAGGAGAAAGCGATGTACAAGATCAATTGGGTTCGAGTGCTCGTGGGCGGACTTGTCGCTGCAGTCATCCTTTTTCTCACCGACGGATTTTTTCACGAGCGCGTGGTGAGTGCAGACTGGAAGGCGCTCTATGCCGGCTTAGGGAGTCCCGAGCCGCGGGAAAACGCCGTCTCTCTTGTTTACTTCGCCATCTTTGAACTGGGTCGGGGTTTCATTTCTATCTACCTCTACGCCCTGATGCGATCGTGCTGTGGCCCAGGGCCGAAGACGGCGGCACTGGCTGGACTGGTTGCCTGGATTGCTTTCTCAGTTACCGGCCCGGCGCAGTTCATTCCGCTCGGATTCTATTCGCATGCGCTTTGGCTGAAGGTGGGTGCGTTTCAGCTGGTCACGTCGATTATCGCCGCGATCGCTGGTGCGGCTCTTTATCGGGAAGCTTAAGAAGACGTAAGTCCCAATGACAGCGTGCTCCGCAACGTTTCGGCCAACGCTACCGGTACCGTGTGACGCGACTGGCGTTTAGAAAACTCCTGGAATCCTGATCTTCGCAAAACGGGATCCAGCGCCAAGGCTTCAGTAGCTGGTATGCCGGTAACCTTTACAATTCGGGATGTGCCTATCGAGGAACTTTTCGAAGTCACTCGTCTCTGTAAAGCCTTCGAACGTGAGATCCTTTGGCTCGATATTTTCCAGCACCCACTTGCCGCCGTCCTTTCGATAATGCAGGAGCATTTTGCCGATCACCGTTGTGAATACCTTTGTAACATCGCTTTGGTACCAGGAAGAAACCGACACTAAGACATCGGCATTGGAATCGGTGATCTTCGTTTCTTTGTCATTAACGAGAAAACACTTTTCGTAATCGGCACTGAAATACCATTGGTTCTGACCTTCATTGAATTTCACCGTCTTGCCATTGAGATCGGCATTGATCTGTTCGTTTGGGACGCCTTTTTTGCCTAGTAAGCCACAGCCAAACACTACCAATAGGCAAAACGCCACCGTCATCATTGTCCTGGTAGTTCTCATTAACTTCCCTCCTGCCGCACGGTCAGTTAAGCCGACGGTCCCAAAAAGTCTAATTCGGATTACGGTCGACCCGAAGCGTCGTAGAAGGCGGCAAACTTGTTTTTTCCCAACATCGACCCTTTGTCGGTCGTGTGGCGTCGCACTTCATCGATAACACATGTTGGTGCGGCCCTACTGCACACCAACAACTGGGTTTCCATAAAAGCCCTGGGCTTTTGCATTCACCGGATTCCACTTGTCCAGGGTCCCCATCACTTTCACCGGCAAAATGACTTTATTCGTAGTAAGGTTACTCTGTCTGGCAATGCCGTTGTCAGCGTAGGTGCCGTTGTTGCCGATTGTAAACCTGGTCTCACGAACCTGATCGCCATTGTAGTAAACCTTCACGACGTACTCGCCCGGCATCTGATTAATGTAGAGAGCGTTTTGGTATGCCGTGTAATTACGTTGATCTTCAGTCATGATGAACTCGGCTCGCTTGGGCCAGCTGAATTTGAACTCTCGCCAAAACAGCGACTCATTGTCGCCTCGTTTGTCCGCGTAGTAATTCTCGCCTGTACCTACGCCACCTCCACCGTCATCAGTGGTGGCGATCTGTTGCCCGTTATGAAAAAGTCGAGCTTCGAAGCCGTCGGTTTTAAGATCGCCTTTGAACCACATGCGGATTATCGGAGTTGCAACGTCCCTTGAGTATTCGAGGTCGGCGAGGCCAATTGGCAACTTCCAATCGTAATCGACGTAATAGTCAACTTCGTTCTTGTAACGCGCGTCGGTTACTGTGGGTTTGTACCGAACGACTTTGAACTTGCCCTGGAAGACCGTCGAGTTGTCACGAATGTTCGTAATCTTTATGCCAAACACTCCTCCCGTCACGATAGCCTTCTTATCTCGGCTGGAATCGCTCTCACTCTGAACTAAGGAGACTCCGGAGCTCTGATCGTAGCCGCCGCGATACTCGAGTGCTTCGCTGAACCAAAGCGAACCGTCTGGCATGAAGTAGTCAGCCTTAAAGCGCAACTTGGTCGAGCCGCCGTAAAGGACAAAGAACCTAATACGTGGCGCCCAACTAGTGTTGTGATTGTCGTTTGGTATTTTCCAATAGTATTCCCAATGCTCTACCTGTATTTCGAGCGTATCCGGCAGAAACTGAGGATTCATTGGCAGCTCTGGTTGAACCGCATAGGGACCTCCGGCACGCGGCGCTGCGCCGCTGGATGCAGTTCGGGGTGCAGGCTGAGGCTGCTCGGAATTCGGCTCAGCCGTCGGTGCTGGCTGCGCCGTTTCAGTTGGCGTCGGCTGCGGTTTTGGCTTCGGGATCTTGGGGATCTTGATCAATTGCGCCGAAGCGGTCTGGGCAACAAAGAATACGGTCATGACAAGCATCAGAAACACAAGAAACGAACGTCTCATTTTCGCCTCCTCTTGATATAGTAACTTTTGGGAATTCCCGGATCGTTTGTTCTGAAGCGCTGGGCTTGGTTGCGGGAGAGAATATTCCTTTCACCGACTCTTGGCAATACTGAAGAATCTGGCTGGCGCCACGCCCGCCGCGTACAATGGCTTCGTGACTCTCAGCGGACAGATTGAATCGCTCATACGCGATCTACCGGACCAAAAAGGAGCTCAGCTCTTTTTAGAACGCCTGTCCAATGAACAACCCCGCGCCTTTCAAAAGCTGCTCCGCGAGCCCGCTCTGCTTTCCGACTCCCTTGCACTGGCTGCGTGGAGTCCGCTGCTTGCCACCACCCTTGAACAGAACCCTGATTACATTTCATGGCTGCTGCGCGAGCGGGCTGACGTTCGCGTCAGAACTCGCGAACAGCTTAAAGAGTCGCTGGCGCGTTTCGCGCTGACCCATTCAACTTTAACTCCGCAGATATTGTTCGCGCGGTTTCGACGCCGGGAACTGCTGCGAATTTATCTCCATGATATTCGCCGCGCTCACACACTCGTCGAAACCACAGAGGAGTTGTCCAATCTCGCCGATGCAATTCTGGATTATGCGCTGAGCCTCGCGCGTCAGGACCTCGACAACCGTTATGGCGCGCCGCTGCGCGACGAACGCGGGCGCATCGCCACCGCTGAGTTTTGCGTAGTCGCACTTGGGAAACTCGGGTCCTGCGAGCTCAACTACGCCTCGGATATCGATCTGCTGTTCGTGTATTCCGACGACGGCACGACCGCGGGCTCCAGTGAGCGCGGCAAGCTGAGCAATCGTGAATACTTCATCAAGCTCTCTGAAACGATCAGCAAACTGGTGGGCCAGCCGGCCGGAGAAGGCGCGGCCTATCGCGTCGACTTGCGTTTGCGTCCGCACGGCCGCGACGGGGCGCTGGCTTGTTCTCTTGAGGAGGCCGTCAAGTACTACACCAGCTCCGCCCAGGCCTGGGAGCGGCAGGCCCTGATTCGTAGCCGTGCGTCGGCAGGTTCAAGCTCTCTTTTCTCAAGATTCACTGAAGCGGTCCAATCGCAAATTTACAGATCAGAAGTCTCTGTGAAAGATGCGCTGGCCAGCGTTCGTTTGGCGAAACAGAAGATCGACCGCAGCGTCGCGGCGCGGAATGCGGGTTTCAACGTGAAACTCCAAAGAGGCGGCATTAGGGAGATTGAGTTCATCGCACAGGCGCTGCAGCTCGCACACGGCGCACGCGATGAGTGGTTGCGCGTCGCACACACGCTTATCAGCCTGGGCCGACTTGCCGATCGCAATCTCATTTCGCAGGCAGAGCGGTCGGAATTGTCCGCTGCTTACATGTTTCTGCGTACACTCGAACATCGATTACAAATGGAACAGGGGCTGCAAACGCACACGGTTCCTCAAACTGAACTCCAACGATCGCTGGTCGCCAGGCGCATGGGCCTTTCGACCGCAACCGCACTCGTAGATTTCGACCGTGCTTTGAGGTTGCACACGACTAACGTGCGCAGGGCGTACGATCGAGTTTTCGGGTCCGATGATCCTGCGCTAGCCGAGTTGCGAAAGAATGAATCAGGGGCGGAATCGAGTCAGCTTACTGAGCTGGCAACCGCACTGCCGGGTGTGCGCGATCAATTTCGCTTGATGAATGCAGCAGCGAAAGGTCTTGTTTCACATCTATCAGCGGCTGAACGCGAGGCCCTGGATGCTGAGTCACTTGCGCGGCAAATGCGCCACGCGGCGCGAGAGTCGCAGAATCCCGAGCGCGCCGCCATGCTCACTGCCCGTGTGGCTGCTTCGCTCGAAAAGTTTGACGGACCGCTTGAGTTTACCGCCGAGAATCTCAGCGGCCTGGTCCGCATCTGCGGCGCTTCTGATTTTCTTGGCGAAATGGTGGCGAGCAATCCCGCTCTAATTCGGTCACTCGAATCCGTCACGTCGCACCGGCGACGAAAGGACTATCGCGCGCAGTTACGCGCCAACGTCGATCCTGAGAAGAGCTTTTCCGCAGAGCTTTCTGCATTGCGCCGGGAGTGGGCGAGGCTCCTGATTGAAATCGGCGCTGAAGACGCGGCCGGAATTCTTTCTATAGCTGCGTCGAACGAGCTACAGACTGAGCTCGCAGTGGCAAGTATCAATGTGGCCTACCTGATTGCACGACGTGAAATGGTGCGGCGTTATGGGCGGCTCGCGAGTGGTCCGCGTTTGAGCATTCTGGCGCTCGGCCGGCTCGCCAGCGGTGGAGTTGATTACGGATCGGATCTCGACATCGTGATTGTTTACGATTCACTGGTTTCATCACCCGTCACCGCTCTCACACAAGATGAAGCCTATGCTCGTTTTTGTGAACTGATGATCACCGCGCTCTCCAGCGTCACCAGAGAGGGTTACTTGTATCGAGTGGATCTTCGTCTTCGCCCTAACGGAAAAAACGGTCCGCTGGTTATTAGTTCCGAAGGGTTCCTCGATTACGTCAGACAGCGCAGCGCGATTTGGGAGTGGCTCGCTTACGTGAAACTGCGCGCGGTCGCCGGTGATTTGGAGTTAGGCAAGATGGTTGAAACACACGCGCGCCACGCGATTCACGAGAAGGCTCGAGCAGTCGACGCCGAAGAACTGAAACAGGAAACGCGTCGCGTGCGTGAACGACTGGAGTGGGAGAAGGGAAGAAGCCTCGGCAGAAATGGACGTCACGCAACACGTGCGGCCGCTCGCGAAATCGACATCAAATACTCGGCAGGGAGCATGCTCGACGTGTATTTTGCGACGCGCTATCTGCAGCTGCGTGACGATGTGGGAGACGAAGGGGAGAATCGCTCGACGCTGACAACGCTCCGGCGACTCGAGGCGAATGGCTCTTTGGAGACACCCGATTACGAGGCACTCAGCCAGGGCTATGAATTGCTTCGATCAGTTGACCATCAGCTGCGTCTGATCGCAGGCAAAGTGGCCGTATTGCCGTCAACCGATTATCACGTGTTTCAGGAAATTGCTCAGCGTTTGGATTTTCAAACACCGGAGGCGTTAGGCGAAACCCTGCATGAACGGATGCGCGCGATACGCGAAGCCTACGATCGCATAACTGCGTGACGTGGTTGAGAGGCTTGCATTTGTCCCTTGGAAACCTTGTATTAAACGATGTGCGAAGAGAGTTGGAAAACCTCCAGGTTGGGAAGGTGGGCTTGCCCCCGCTCTTCGCGTTTTTGGCGCCGCGGCTCTGCCGCCTTCCGTGCGGAAAGGCTATGCCTTTTCGTTCGAGGTTTCTTGATCCAGAGGCTACGCCTCCGGAGGCGCAGCCTTCCGAACATGGAATGCTTCTCGGTAAGGCATAGCCTTTTCGCACGGAGGGCGGCAGAGCCGCTTCCTCAGGTGAGCGAGCTACCTTCCATGGTCGCTTCGTACCAGCAGCGCGTACACCACTGATGCAGCTTCCGACGCTCCGCGCTGTTGTGTTCAGCCGACGCTGGTAGTCGCTTTACTACCTCGCGCTCCTCGTCGTTGAGTTCGTCCCAAACCTGCAGCGTCCCTTCCTGACAACGCGGGCAGTTTCTGTCAGTGTGCAATTCAACACTCCTTCGCAAAATGTATTTGCAGTTAGAGGCCGGCAGTTTAGAGTTCAGCCTTTAGGCTGGGAATTCGCTGTCAATCACTATGCAAGCTAAAGCTTGAACTCTGAACTGCCGGCCTCCAACTGAGCAGTAAAGCAAAAAATGCTTGTTTACGTAAAATTCTCAATCGTGTAACTTGGTCTTAGGTTCTGGTGTTTACAACGGAAAGTCAAACCAGAGCATCAACAAATTGAGGGATTTTTACTCGACGCGAACAGGACATCAAAAAGGAACATGTTTCGAATCAAAGCTTCATACACTGGTCAACTGGAACTGAAAACCACTCTCGAACGCGCGCGGGAGTTTTTTGGCGAGCTGCGCAACTTCGCAGATCTAATGCCGGGCATCGAGGGTATTCGTAAAGAGTCGGGCGGCATTATGCGCTGGACGGTGCGCGCCGAGGTGCCGGTGATCGGTTCCGTACAAGCAAGCTTTGCCGTGCGCAAGACTGAAGATCGTCCGGAGAGGCTCGAGTGGTCACCGGCCGGCTCGGAAATGAAAAACTACCTGCGGTATGCAGCGGCTTTTGAAGTACGCGGACATAACGTATTGATCAAGGTTTCTCAGCACGTGGAGCTTCGCCGCGCTCATGCCAGGGAATTGCACCGGCTTGCGGCCTTGGTTGGCGAAGGCGCAATCAGTTCAGAAATGCAGAAGCGTGTTCAGGAAATGATTCGGACCTTCCTTGAACGCGCGCAAGCCAAGCTCGAAGGCGAGTCAGCCGTCGAGCAGGAGGCAATCTCTTAGTCATCGAAAATATTAGCCGCGGATTTACGCAGAGAAACGCGGATCAGAAAATCAAGGACGGTTCACGCAAACCGATTAACGACTTTTCTGATCCGCGTTCATCTGCGTAAATCCGCGGCTTACTTATGTCCGTACGAAATCATGTTCGCAAACATGCGATAAGCTCCCGGAACTCCCGCTCGCAGCTGCCGATACCAAACCATGCTGGTGTAGATGTAATTCCCTTTGCCGTATTGCGTCGCCAGAAGCCCGCTCGTCAACGGTGGCTCTCGTGGGTCGTTGGTAGAGAACAACGCCGTATAATGCGCGTCCCATTGCTTTGGATAATAAAGCCCGCGCTCCTGAATCCAGTTTGCGAAGTCTGCCTGCGTAATCTTGTTGGGAGAACTCAGTAACGGATGTCGCGGTTGCAGGAATGTGATGGGGGCAGTCTCATCGGTCACG
>DASZDU010000186.1:0-6735 GCA_035941655.1 Pyrinomonadaceae bacterium
CCCGTCGCAACCCCGACAAGGTCGGGGTTGCGACTAGTCTGTTGTGCCATTCCGTACCCAGGGTTTCAAAGCAAACACTTCCACCCCACGCGGGCTGCCCGCGTGGGGACCCCGGCCCTGGGCTGAAATTAACCAACGCTTTCAGCGTTCTTCACAACATCTTATCCAAACGCTCGATCGGCAACCGCAGTGATCGCCTGGTCTTCAGCAGGTCGGACCAGAGGTCGCCGACTTTTGCGATGCGTTGGGCCATGTTGCGAATAGTGAAACTTCCTGGCGATACCTCACCGCGTTCTACTTCCTCCCAGGTGCACGGCGCAGAGACGGGTGCGCCTCGTCTTGCACGAACGGTGTAAGCAGCGGCGAACGTGGCGCTGTAATCGTTGCGACCGGTGTCGACGAGAATGCGATCGCCCCGATCCACTTTGAGAAACTCACGCGTGAGATTTTCCGGATCACGCGCAACCAGTAACTTACCAACGCGATGAGCGAAGCGCGCTACTGTCGCGAAATCTGCCTTCGCGTCCAACGGCACTGCTATGTGAAATCCCTTCGAGCCGGTGGTTTTGATCCAACTGGGAAGGCCCAACTCCTGCAGCAACGCACGCAGGTCAAGCGCTACGCGGCACAACACGTCCAATCGGTCTTCGCGAGATGGATCCAGATCAAAGACGCAGATGTCGGGTTTGTAGAGCTTCGGCGCACGCGAAGGCCAGACGTGAATCGTGATGCTGTTTTGGTTCGCTAGCCACAACAGCGATCGCGCGTCTGTCGCAATCGGATGATTGACAGTGCCCTCGTTCTTCGGAACCTCGACGCGTTTCAGCCATTCGGGAAAGCCCTTCGAAACGTCCTTCTGAAAGAATCCGGGCGCGCCGATGCCGCGGTGATAACGTTCCATCGTCACGGGTCGACGCCGGATGTGAGGCAGCATCACAGGCGCAACGCGCGCGTAGTACGCCGCGAGATCTCCCTTCGTGATGCCGTCGTCGGGGAAGAGGATTTTCTCTGGGTGACTGATCATCTGCACAAAAAGTAGTCCAACATCAAGGCCCTGCGGGATGGCGCGTAAACGCGCCAAGTCCATGGGCCAATCCTCGCTGAACTTATCGCAAGTTACTTGTTTGCAAAGCCAATCACTCCTTCACAACCTCACGTGCAGCTTTGTCTGTGCGTACGCCGAGCAAGCGCGGATGGCGCAACTTTCCGTGCACCGTCCATTCGATGAAACCGACCTGGACCACGATCTCTGGTTTCACCCAGTGAGCGCGAACACGGGGAAGTCCGACACTCTTCGTAAACGGGGCCTCGGGAATTTCGATCTTGTCGAGTTGCTCGCGGAGTTCGAGTAACAGTTTTGTGTCAAAGCCAGTTCCGATCTTGCCTGCGAAGACGAAGTCGTCACCTTCGAAGTAGCCAACCAGTAGGGCTCCCAGTCCAACGCGCTTGCCTTGCGGATCCGTGAATCCGCCGACGACGAGTTCCTGGGCCAGCTCACATTTCATTTTCAACCAGTGCGGCGAGCGACGATGTTCGTAAGGGGAACCGCGGCGCTTCGCAATCACGCCTTCCCAGCCTTCGCGAGCCGCGCGCTGCCATGGCAACTCACCGGGCAACTCATCAGAAAGCGTTTCCACGCGATAGAGCGGCGGCGTCAGCGGCAACTGACGCAAGACTTCAAGGCGCGCTTCGAGCGGCAGCGAAGTTAGATTGCGTCCGTCGAGCCACATGCAATCGAACACGTGATACTTAGACGGTGCGCCGCCCCAGGTGATCTCGCCATCGAGAATCAATTGAGTGACAGGAAGACTCTTTACTGCCTCGGAGACGACCGGAATATCTTTCAAAAGCCGGTTGCGTGAAAACAGTTTCACGTCCTTGCCATTTTTGTAGGCGAGGAGTCGGATGCCGTCAAACTTTTGTTCGAAGAGCCACTCTTCGCCCGTGAAGCGATCTTGAGTGAGAGTGGCCGCCATCGGCGGCAGCCATTCGGGAAAGGATTGAGTGTCAGTTTTGGATTGCTGACGCGGCATTGGTGACAAATATATAGCAGTCCCGCCAAGCGGGACGACTGATAATAGCCCAGTCCCGAGTTGTCGGGGCTGGGATTGACGGCACCAAAAGAAATCCAATCCGCAAAGCGGACGGCTGAAGCTGCAACTAAGCCCTCAGTCGTCCGTTTCACGGACTCGTAAGTATTGGGACGGTTCGAATCCCAGCCCCGACAACTCGGGACTGGGCTATTTATCAGTCGTCCCGCTCCGCGAGACTCTTATTGGAGTAGTTCCTTCACCTGTTGGAGTTTTATCACGCGCGCTGTTAATTCGGTTATCAGAAGGCGGGCAACGGCTGGCGGGTGGGAATGTATGTCGGCAACGAGCGCGGCAGCGGCGGCGGCGCCATCCTGAGCACGGCGGCAGACCTCGTGATCTGGAACGACGCGTTGACCAGCGGGGGATGCTCGAAAGGCGAATCAGGCTTTGGTGGATTTGATCGCCAAGTTTGCCGAACAGAAAAACGCCACACCCGCGCAGATCGCGCTCGCCTGGGTCCTGGAGAAAAAGCCCTGGATAGTGCCGATTCCGGGAACTACGAAATTACACCGTCTTGAAGAAAACCTCGGCGCGGTTAATGTCGAATTGACGACTGACGACCTGCGCGAACTCGATAAGCTGACATCGCAGGTGAAAGTCCAGGGTGCCAGATACGGCGAAGGCTCGCAAAAGCTGGTCAATCGCTAATCGGACCTAATTGGTTTTCTGTAACGCAAACTGTTAGTTTGCGGGTGCGTTGAATGCCACCGACCATCGCAAACTAACATTTGCTTTACAAGTTAGGCCACTACAAACATCCGTTTTCTTTTCCAGATAAGCGTGTTATTTTTAGCTGCGAATTACCCCCGTAACACCCCTTAAAGTTGTTGCCTTTAACCTATCGTCTCAGTCGATGCCAATGATCGTCTGAAAGGAGCGGTATGTTATCGAACTCTCGATTTTTCATCCGAATCCTCCTCATCGTTCTTAGCTTCACCGCGGCCTGGATTGTTCTGACAGCGAGTGCAGCTATTGAAGGTCGGGACCGGAAGAAACTAAACACGGATGCAAACCGCGGCGAGGAGTCGGCGACCTTCGCCGAGGGCTTGGCGGCCTGGGAGCAAGTCTATTCAGTTTTGATTTCGCCGCGCTGCATCAACTGTCACACGGCGACAAACTATCCGCAGCAAGGAGATGACCGCCACCGCCATTTCGCCAACGTCGTCCGCGGCGGTCCCGACGGCCAGGGCGTGCCCGGGCTTCATTGTGTGGGTTGTCATCAGGAAGTTAACGCCGACAGCACTGGCGTGCCCGGCGGACTCAATTGGCATCTGGCGCCCTTGTCGATGCGCTGGCAGGACACAAACGATCGACCATTGTCGAGTGCGGCAGTTTGCCGCGCTGTTACTGACCGTTCGCGAAACGAAAACATGGATGGACCCGCGCTGTTGAAGCATCATGAAGAAGCGGTATTGGTACTTTGGGCGTGGAATCCCGGGCGCAGGCCTGACGGAACGATGCGAACCGTACCGCCGCTCGGGCATGCTGAGTTTGTAAACGCCACTCGTGCCTGGGTGGAAGCCGGGACCCCATGTCCGCGCGGTAGATAGGAGATCAAGCCATGGCAACTTATCAACTTGATGTGAATGGCCAGTCGAAAAAGGTAGACGTTGATCCAGGCACGCCGCTGCTTTGGGTCTTGCGCGAAGAGCTGAAAATGACCGGCACGAAATATGGCTGCGGCATCAGTGCCTGTGGTGCGTGCACGGTGCACGTTGACGGCATCGCAACCCGGTCTTGCGTCGTTCCGGTTTCACTGATTGGCAATCGGAAGATAACTACCATTGAAGCGATCGCACAGGATCCCGTGGGCCGCGTGGTGCAAAATGCCTGGGTGGAAAAGGACGTGGTCCAATGTGGTTACTGCCAAAGTGGACAAATCATGAGCGCGCTCGCGCTGCTGAAAGCCACGCCTAAACCCACAGACCAAAACATTGAAGAATCAATGGGCGGCAATCTTTGCCGCTGCGCCACCTACGTGCGAATTCGCGAAGCCATCAAGAGCGCGTCTCAACAAATCCGATGACTCATTTCGTGAGGGCAGCTGGAGGTACTGGTGCAGTTGTGGAATTAACGCTGAAAGCGTTGGCTAATTCCAGCCCAGGGTTGCGCTTTGGCAACCCTGGGATCACAAGCGTCTCACAAGACTCTTCGCAACTCCGAAAGGGTTGCGTCGCGGGTTGGGAATCGCGACAGGCGTCGCAACCCCTTCAGGTTGCGAAGAATCTCTTGCGACATTTGTTACCCAGGGTTTCAAAGCAAACCCTGGGCTGAAATTAGCGAACGCTTTCAGCGTTAACCTCCAACTGCAGCAGCAAGCCGTGAAGGAGATCTAACAATGCGAGCAGCACTCAAGCGTGAAAATGACGTGAATCTGAACAGGCGAAGTTTCTTGTGCGCCTCAACGGCGGCCGCGGGCGGATTGCTGGTTTCACTGTACCTGGATTTCCCCTCATTCGCGCAGGAAGGCAGACCGGGGCCGCCGCCGAGAGTCTACCCACCGGATGCGTTCGTGCGCATTGAGCCTAATGGAAAAATCTTTATAACTGTAAATCGTCTCGAGTTTGGCCAGGGTGTGCAAACTTCTCTGCCGATGGTTTTGGCGGACGAGCTGGATGCTGATTGGTCGCAGGTGGTCGCTGAACTCGCGCCGGCCGCGGATGTTTACAAAGATCCGCTTTTTGGAATTCAGATGGTGGGCGGATCCGGCTCAATCTCACATTCATTCCGGCAGTATCGCGAGCTGGGAGCGAAAACGCGCGCCATGTTGATTGCGGCTGCCTCCGATCGCTGGAAAGTTTCGCCGAACGATTGCCGTGCTGAGAACAGCATCGTCCATGGCCCAGACGGAAAATCAGCACGTTACGCAGAGCTTGCCGAGCGCGCGGTGCGCCAACCGATACCCAGCACGGTTCGGCTCAAGAATCCGTCTGAGTTTCGTCTTATCGGAAAGAAAGTGCCGCGGCTTGATAGCCGGGCGAAGTGTGACGGCTCGCAAAAATTCGGACTCGATCTCGATCTGCCTGGGATGAAGATCGCCGTAGTGGCTCATCCACCAGTATTCGGCGGTCGCGTGAAGAGCGTTGATGACAAGGATGCTCGCAGCCTGTCTGGCGTGAAAGACATTTTTGAGATTGCTCTCGCGAAGGGAACTGGCGTAGCTGTGGTTGCCGATAGGTTCTGGACGGCAAAGCAGGCGCGTGATCGTTTGCAGATCGAGTGGGACTTGTCCGGAATCGAACTTGCCGACACTTCGCAGCTATGGGCCAAATTCAGGGAATTGGCCCGCAGTACCGGAAACGTGGCCGTGGCGCGCGGCGATGACAAAGCGATGAGTCAGACGCCGGCTGCGAGACGAATTGTGGCTGAGTATGAATTTCCTTACCTGGCGCACACACCGATGGAGCCCTTGAACGCCACAGTCCGTTTTGAAGGCGACAAGGCCGAGGCGTGGGTGCCTTCGCAATTCCAGACGATGGACCAAATGGCGATTGCCCAGTCGCTGGGACTGAAACCTGAGCAGGTGACTTTTCACACCGAGTATGCCGGCGGCGGCTTTGGCAGGCGTGCGGTGATCGACTCACACGTGCCGGTTGAAGCGGCGCTGATCGCGAAACGTTTCCGCGACACCCCAATAAAGCTCGTGTGGCCTCGCGAGGATGATGTGCGCGGCGGCTATTATCGTCCGATGCATGCGCATCGCGTTGAAATCGGTATCGGTGCGGATGGAATGCCGGCGGCCTGGCGTCATGTAATCGTCGGACAATCTTTGGTTGCCGGGACTCCGTTTGCCGCAATGATGATTAAGAACGGCGTCGATGCAACTACGGTGGAAGGCGTGGATGACACCAGCTACAACATTCCGAACCTTCATCTCTCAGCACACCACCCGACGGTTAACGTGCCGGTCTTGTGGTGGCGCTCGGTTGGCAACACTCACACTGCGTTCGTCATGGAGACGCTGATTGATGAATTAGCGATGCGCGCGAAAATGGATCCATTCGCTTATCGTCGCAAGCTCTTGAAACCTGAAGCTAAGAAGCTGCGCGCGGTGCTTGATCTATTGGATGAAAAAAGCGCGGGCTGGCGAAAGAATCTGCCGAAAGGTCACGCGGCGGGTGTTGCATGTCACGAATGCTTTAATACCGCCGTTGCTTGCGCGGTTGAGGTCTCGATTGAAAACAAGCGGCCGAGGATTCATCGAGCCACCGTTGCCGTTCATTGTGGACTGGCGGTTAATCCGCTATCGATCGAGAATCAATTTCAGGGTGGGCTTGGTTTCGGTCTTACTCAGCTAATGGGACAGGGCGCAATCACGCTTAAGGATGGCCGTGTGGAACAGAGAAACTTCGACGGCTACACGCCGCCATACATCGGCGATGTTCCGGTTACTATCGATGTTCATATCGTTCCCAGCACCGAGCCACCTACCGGCTGTGGCGAACCGCCGGTGCCGGTGATCTCGCCTGCAGTAGTCAATGCCCTCAGCAGGCTGACCGGGAAACGCTACCGCATACTGCCGCTCGTCGCTGTCTAGTCGTGATGCAGTTTGGATCTCATTCACACCGTGGCTTTAGCCCGGTGATTTCCAGCATGACAAAGTTAGGAAACCGTTTAAACGGTTTCTCGCTGCCTTAGGGGA
>DASZDU010000187.1:0-1949 GCA_035941655.1 Pyrinomonadaceae bacterium
AGCACAGCCAGCGGCACCCACATCGATCGCGGCGACTCATGCGGAACATGCGTTTTATGTTTCGGTGTATCGTGGTCCTCTTTGTGCACTTCATGCCCCGGCGTGTGAACGTGTCCGTCAAGAAATTTTTCTTTGCCCCAGAAGGTCATCGCCACCAGCCGCGTCATGTAAAACGCCGTGCAGGTTGCGGCGATCGTGCCGACAATCCAGATCAGCCAGCCAATCGGAATGTGCCTGGTCGCCGCGGCGTTCCAAAGAATTTCATCCTTCGACCAGAAACCGCTGAACGGAATAATGCCGCAGATAGCCAACCATCCGGCCAGGAACGTCAGATACGTGTAGGGCATGTATTTCTTCAGGCCGCCCATGCGTCGCATGTCCTGCTCGTGGTGCATGCCGTGAATGACGCTGCCGGCGCCGAGGAACATCAGCGCTTTGAAGAACGCGTGAGTCATCACGTGGAATATTCCGATCGCAAAAGCGCCCACGCCGCAAGCCATAAACATGAAGCCAAGCTGCGAAACAGTCGAATACGCGAGCACCTTCTTGATGTCGTTTTGAGTGATGCCGATCGTAGCGGCGAACAATGCCGTGGCGGCGCCGACAACTGCAACCACCAACATCATGGTCTGCGAATGCTGGAAGATGACGTTTGTGCGCGTCACCATATAGAGACCGGCCGTGACCATTGTGGCCGCGTGGATCAGCGCAGAGACGGGTGTAGGACCAGCCATCGCGTCCGGCAACCAAACGTGCAACGGGAGCTGCGCAGACTTACCACAAGCGCCGATGAATAGTCCCAGCGCAATCCAGGACAAGAGTCCCCAGTGTCCCAGTGTTTCTAGCGGATAATTGCGCGCTTGCGCAAAAACATCGCCGTACTGCGCCGAGCCGAAAGTAGCGATCACTCCGAAGATCGCGAGCGCGAATCCAAAGTCGCCGATGCGATTTGTAATGAAAGCTTTGCGTGAAGCGTTGGCTGCTTCCTGGCGATCAAAGTAGTAGCCAATCAACAGGTACGAACAAAGCCCGACCCCTTCCCAGCCGACAAACATCATCAGGAAGTTTGAGCCCATCACCAGCACGAGCATCGAAAACATGAACAAGCCCATGTAGGCGAAGAAGCGATAGAAGCCGGGATCGCCGTGCATGTACCCGGTGGCAAAAACGAAGATGCAAAGACCGACGCCAGTCACGATCAACATGAAGATCGACGATAGCGCATCAAGCTGGTAGCTCCATTCGACGTTGAGAACTGAGCCGCGTTGGCCCTCGTCTGCAACTGCCACGTTAATTGGTTCGGGATTGGTTCTGTGCTCGGGAGAAATTTGAGCCAGTTGCCGTTGGCCTTCCTCGGTCGCCGCGATCGACATGCGCTCCTCGGAACCCTGCGTTAACCGCACCGCGCCGCCCGGGATCCAATCGTATTTGAACGCGCCGTCCTGACTGGTAACGTAAGTCTCCGGCCACAGCGCTTGACTGCTGAAAGCGTAGGAGTAAACGGCGGCAACGGTAATCAGAAAGGCGAGGGCAATGGAACCGACGGCAATGCCGCCAATCAACTTCTCCGAGAAACGAAACTTCCTTCCGAGGAGACCATTGATGGCCGCAGCGGCGAGCGGTAAGAGTGGAACTAGCCAGATGTATCTGTACATTCAGTCCAATGTCCAATGTCCAATGTCCAATCTCCGCTAGTCAAAAAGACTTTGGGCCTTGGACGTTCGACCTTGGACTACCATTTTAAAATATCAATCTCATCGACCCAGATCGTTTCCTTGTTTCGATAAAGCGCGATCACGATTCCCAGACCGATTGCGGCTTCAGCGGCCGCGACGACGATTACAAACACGGCAAAGATTTGTCCCGCAATTGCGTTCACGTTACCCGTGTCCTGCAGATAGCGAGACATGGCGATGAAGTTAAGATTGGCGGCATTGAGAATCAACTCG
>DASZDU010000188.1:0-8414 GCA_035941655.1 Pyrinomonadaceae bacterium
ACAGCATCTGAATCCTGTTTACTTGCGCGAAGCGCAAATACCGGAAGGCGTCGTTGCCAGCGCGGACATTCTCAAAACGATCGATTCAGCAGAACTGATTATCCTCGCGGCGCCTTCGCACGCTACGCGCGAACTGCTTGCGACCATGACACCGGCAATGCGAACCGGGATGATCATCGTCAGTGCAACGAAAGGGATTGAGATAGAAACAGGGAAGCGCATCTCGCAGCTTGTTGCTGACGTCGTACCCGCAGAAATTGCGACCCCCTTCGTTTGTTTGTCAGGACCGTCATTCGCACACGAGGTGGTAGATAATCATCCGACCGCAGTGGTGGCAGCGAGCGACGATCTTGAAGCAAGTCGTGCAGTTCAATCAGAATTGAGTACAGATAATCTACGCATTTATACAAACAACGATGTCGTGGGCACTGAACTCGGCGGCTCGGTCAAGAATGTAATGGCAATTGCGGCTGGCATGGTGGACGGTCTCGGATTCGGCGCCAACAGCATCGCCGCGCTGATTACGCGCGGTTTGGCAGAGATGAGTCGCCTGGCGCTCCACCAACACGCAAAACTTGAAACCATGATGGGACTAGCAGGGATAGGCGATCTCGTTCTTACCTGCACCGGTAGTTTATCTCGCAACCGTTTTGTCGGTGAGCAATTGGGAAAAGGTCGCAGCCTAAACGAGATTGTTACAGGTATGAGCGAGATAGCTGAAGGCATTAAAACTACCTTGGCAATCAAGAATCTATCAGAGCGCCTGAGTGTAGCTATGCCCATCACTCATGAGGTTCACGCTGTTCTCTATGAAGGAAAACCGGCATTGGATGCTGCACGTCAATTGATGACGCGGCCTTTGCGCGAGGAACGTAATTAGTTACTGTGGATGTGAAGCTGTCGGCGTTGTCGAAAACTACGAACCGAATTGAGCGACGGATCGACCGGGATTACGGCTGCACGAACATTACAACACTATGGCTGTCGCTACTGAAGAAAAGGTTCTCGCTGCAAATCGTGCAGCGTTTCATGAATATCATATCCTCGACAAATATGAAGCGGGTATTGCGTTGACCGGTACCGAAGTGAAGAGCGTGCTGGCTGGTCGGGTGCAACTCAAAGAAGGTTACGTTGCAGTAAGGGATGGGGAGGTGTGGTTGTTTAATGCTCACATTTCGCCGTATTCTCATGGCAATCGGGAAAATCATGAGCCTTTGCGAACGCGCAAATTGTTATTACACAAACGAGAGATAGAGCAACTGGACCAGGCTGCCGTCAAGCAGGGCATGACGCTCGTGGCCTTGCGCATCTATCTCCGGAACCGACGGATCAAAGTTGAGATTGCGATAGCGCGTGGAAAGAAGATGTATGACAAACGCGAGACTGAACTACGGCGGACAGTCGACAGGGAAATGCGCGCGCAACTGAAGCAGCGCAACAAATAAAATCCATAAAGGATTGGCGGGAGTAATTATCAAATGCAAATTGAAAGTATGAATGGTTCTTATCAGGACGTAGATGTTCAGGCGATTGCTATTGCCGTTTTCAAAGATGAGAAGTCTGATGAAGGCTTTCTGAAAGATCTCGATTCGCTCACCGGCGGAGTAATCAAGTCTGTAATCGATTCCGAGGAGTTGAAAGGAAAAGAAGGCGAAACTGTTTACGTTCACCTCGTCGGCAATAACCAGATCAAGGCGCAGAGGTTATTGCTCATTGGCGTGGGAGAACGCGCCGAGTATACACCTGCGCAGGCGTCACAAATGGCTGGCACCGCTGTTCGCGAGCTACGCGGAAAAAATGCCCGGTCCGTTGCCGTGGCCCCGAGACTGGACGGCAGTCCTGAAGAGATCGGTTCGGCAGTGGTCGAGGGCGCATTCCTGGCGCTGTTTGATCCCGACAAATACCGCACGGTGGATAAGGAAAAACGTGAAATCGAGAAGCTTGTAGTTGTTCTCGACGGAGCTGACCAGACCAGTCTTAAACGCGGAGTTGAGCGGGGCGCTATCATCGGCGCATCGGTTAACTTCACGCGAGATCTCGCGAACGAGCCTGGCGCCTACATGACGCCCACAGACATGTCCGAGCGCGCCCGCGATATCGCGACTGAGTTTGGGCTGAGTATAGACGTGCTCGATGAAGCCCGAATGGAACAAGAGGGCATGGGATCGTTGTTAAGCGTTTCACACGGATCGGATCAGCCTGCCAAGCTGATCATCCTGAAATACACGCCGTCAAATGTGGCCGAGGATGGTGGGGATCTGCTCGCGTTTGTCGGGAAGGGAATCACGTTTGACTCGGGAGGTATTTCTCTCAAGCCCGGCGACAACATGGAATTGATGAAGTATGACATGACCGGGGGCGCCACCGTCATGGGAGCGATGCGGGCCATTGCTCAACTGAAACCCTCGATTCCGGTGCTTGGGGTCGTTCCCTGTGCGGAGAATTTGCCGTCGGGAAAAGCTACCAAACCGGGAGATGTCGTGCGGGCCATGACAGGCAAAACAATCGAGGTAATCAACACCGACGCGGAGGGCAGGCTGATTCTGGCTGATGCCATTGCTTACGCAAAGAAACTCGGAGCGACAACAATCGTAGACATGGCCACGCTTACCGGCGCGGTGTCTATCGCGCTGGGCGACGTCAATACGGCAGTCATTGGCACTGATCAGGAACTGATTGACGAGATCATCGCGGCTGGAAAAGAGGCGGGAGAAAAGTTTTGGCAGTTGCCGCTGGACAAGGAATATTCGAAACAGATCAAGTCAGATATTGCGGACATCAAGAACGTAGGCGGCAGAAAGGCAGGCACCATAACGGCGGCGGCATTTCTCAAAGAATTTGCTGATGGTGTTTCCTGGGCGCATCTGGACATCGCCGGCACAGCCTGGAGCGACGAAGCGAAACCCTATCGCTCGAAGGGGCCTACCGGCGTCGCAGTGCGGACGTTGGTCCGAATCGTAACGCGATCAGCAATGCGGTGTAACGGTAGCTAAGTGTCGAAGTGTCAGCAGCCGTGGACAAGGGGCGTCCTCATTTGTAAACACTATTTGAGACCGTCGTGCCGTTAGGATTAATTTTGCTGGAATTTTTGTAAGCGATGTCATGGCACTAGAGTTGTAGCAAGGGGGCAAAGCCGAAGGAGCGGTATCCCTCATAAAAAAGATGTCCTCGCCCCCCCCTCGACGGTCAATCGGGGTAATACTAAGCAACCGCTCCTTTGGCCTCACTTCACTCTTCAGTCATTAGTTTCAACCCAACATTGAATTGCCGATTCCGCCGCCGGAAAGTGGTATAATTTTGCCGATTTTGACACTCGGGTAAACCCGCCGCCCCATTAGTTTGCTTTGAGGAGTTCGCAAACGCGTGGTGACAAATTATTACAAAGTTCTCGGAGTAAAGCGCTCGGCCTCGAGATCGGAAGTGAAATCTGCTTACCGCAAGCTTGCCCGGTTGCGGCATCCGGACGTGAACGGCGGTTCTGAAGAAGCTGCTCGCGAGTTCGCGCTCCTGTCTAAAGCCTACCGAGTGCTGATCGATCCGCAGGAACGCGTCTACCACGATCAGCAATTGTCCGCGCAATCCAACCCTGGGTATTCAATACTCCATTCCGACAATCCCCACGCGCAGAGAGCACGAAACCTCGCGGTGCAGGCACGCTGGGATCGCGTTGTCAACGAGGTGCTGGAAAGAGACCGACAGGAGGGTAGGGAGCGGCAACGAGCTGTGTTTACCACCGTTTCTTTATTTCTCTCCACATTTTTTGTGGCAATGATCAGACCTCATCTGTGGCAGACTTTTGATCACGCTGGACGGGCCATCGTACTGACGCTTTTTGCTATAGGCGTCTGGCACCTGGCGACACGATTGCGCGAATATTTCGCTCATTACACCTACACGCCGAAGCCGATTCAGGATTCGATCATGCGTGACGAGGAGAAGCCCGAACAACCGTACACCCGATTCTCAGCCTATACATTTTTGTTGGTGGGATATGTCGTGAGCATTGGAGTTGGACTACTTATCGGTTGGCATACTCATGGATTCATGAATGGGTTAACGATGCTGCTGCCAAAGGGAGTCGCCCAGTCGAATACATTGGTTTACTCGTCGACCATTCTGCTCATCCCCGACCTCGTTGTTTACCCGCCGATAGCAGTCCTAATCGTAGATTCAATGCAGGCCCTGACTGCGAGGATGGACTGAGCCCACAAACCAGCTCGTCGGCAAACCATGCTTATCTGGCAAAGACGTTCACTGATACTGCCGTTATTCGTCCTGTTCGTGGTTGTCTTGGAACTCGCAGCCACGCCTGTCGTATCCGCGCGCATCACGCAAGGAGAAAAACAGGGTCTGACGCCGGTGCAGTTGGAAATAGAAAAGCTGCGGCAGCTCTTAAGTTCCCCGGACGTCGAAGATCGCCGTCACGCCCTCGTGCGCTTGCGTGCGCTGCACCATCCGCAGGCCTCGCGGGCGGCACAAGCCGCATTGAATGATCAATCGCCTATCGTACGCGCAACTGCGGCAGCGTCTGTTCTCTGGTTACCTTCGGACGAGAGTGCCGCTGCTCTAATCCCATTATTGAGTGACAAGGATGAATTCGTCCGCCAGCAAATCGCCTATGCTCTGGGGCAGACTCGCAGTCCTTCAGCAGTTGCTCCGCTCGTCGAGCGACTCTCCGACAAAAAAGACTCGGTTCGTGGCGCTGCTGCAGTTGCGTTGGGCGAGATCGCAGACGCGACCGCAGTAACTTACCTGGCTGCAGTTTTGCACCGGCAAACGGGACTGCCAGCACCTAAAAAAGACCAAAAGAGCAAACCAGAAAAGAATCCATTTGTCTTAAGAGCGGCGGCCCATTCCCTGGGACAGATTAGAAACCGGGCTGCCTTGCCCGTCTTGATCTTGGCCCTGCAAGACGAAAGCGTAGAGGACGACGTGCGGCGAGAAGCGGCCTGGGCTTTGGGCCGAATTGGCGACACCTCGGCGATTCCCGCTCTCCAGCAAGCAGTAACGGCTCGCGATCCATATCTTGCGGAAACGGCCCAGGAAGCTTTGAGAAAAATATCGAAGTTACGGAGCAGCAGCCCAATGTGAATGACCGGTACGAGCCAGAAGTAAAAAGCGCCGAACACTTTGCAGAAGTGAACGGCGCTTTTAGCATGCAAGGCAAAGAGTTCTTAGCTTTCGGTCTTTTCTCCTCGACTCTGACTTTTCTTAGCCGCCTTGGTCGCTTGCGGAATCGGCAATCCCACACCGCCCGAGAGCGACTCCTGAATTTCCGGTTCCTCTTCTTTTGCAGCAGGCAGCTCGTGAATGAGCGCACCGCCAGAGCTCTTCGAAAAGATCAGCTTGTGACTGTAATCATCAAGATCGACGTGTACGAGATCACCGAGGCCAATTTGTCCGGTTGCGACCAGATTTGAAAGCGGATAGACCAGGAAGCGCTCTACGGAACGTTTCAAATGTCGCGCTCCATATTTGTAATCCAGGCCTTCCTTCAGAAGCGTGTCCTTCGCAGTGTCGGAGCATTGGAACACAAACTTCGTGTCGACTGACTGCATGATTCGATCCTGAACCGCCTGGAGTTCAAGTTCAAGAATCTGTCGCAGGTGATGTTCCTTTAACGAACGAAACACCACAACCTTGTCAATACGGTTCATGAACTCCGGTGAAAACTTCCTTCGTGCAGCCTCGACTGCCGTTCGATAGATCTTCTGATCTACTTCCGTGTCATTTGGATTCTTGGCGCCTTTTCCCGGAGCAAAGCCAATGCCGCCGGAAATCAATTCTGACATTTCTCTCGCGCCCAGGTTAGAAGTCAACACCACCATACAGCGAGAAAAATCAACACGCCGATTGTCCCCGAGGGTCAGAGTCGCCTTGTCCAGGATACCCAGCAACAACTGCCAGAGGCTGTCGGAAGCCTTCTCAATCTCGTCGAACAAGATCAGCGAGAGTTTTAAATCCTCTGTGTGCATGCGGTCGAGGTTCTCTTGCGTCAGCATGGGAGAAGTCTCACGGTGACCGAGATATCCCGGAGGTGAGCCAATCAATTTCGCAATCTCATGCGAGTGCTGAAACTCAGCGCAATCGATTTTCACGATCGCGTTGGCGTCGCCGTACAAGACTTCCGCCGCTGCTTCGATGACGCGAGTTTTTCCAGAACCGGTGGGTCCCAGAAATAGCATCGTGCCAATCGGACGGTTTGGGGGGTTCATGCCCGCGAGAAATATTTGGTAGAGTCCGCTCATGCGCCGCACTGCGCGTTCCTGGCCGACGATGCGAGCGTAGAGCCGCTCCTCGAAGTCCTGTGCGCGCGGGCTTTTCTGATCAGGATCCAGGAAGACTGTGCCCATGGTTTTGTTTAGTTTTTGTAGTTCCATTTCGGAAATCATGCTCGCCCTCCTTGCATGCCCGAGGGCTTGTTCAACTTTTTCTGAGCCCTCTCTTTGAAGCAGCCACTATTGGCCGACTTCTATAATGCAAGGAACGATCCGCTAACAGTAATGATGCGGCGGCTGGGAGCTTCGTTCGCCTTTTAAGAGCGATCGCCATACAACGCCGCTCAAGTGACCGATGCTATATATACGACACGGCCGCAAATGTCATCACAAAATATTGGGGAGAGAGTGAAATTTGAACTTGTATTTGTAAAACTTTCGTCGCTAGCCCGCTGACAATTCCTGTCAGAATAGCGCTGCCAATAAATGGTCGGCGAAATGATCTTGCTTGGAGGCGAAACATCGACTGCACCTTTTAGCGCGGAAAGCGACCAAAAGGTCTCGGCGGATCGTTAGTCGCGACCAGCAGTTTTAGGCGGAGGTCTGGTAAGGCGGTCAGTCGTAATATTCGAGCCCAAGGTGTGTGATTAAATCTTCACCGCGAAGATATCGCAAGGTGTTTTTGAGTTTCATCAACTGGATGAACACATCGTGCTCGGGATAGAGACCTGGCGCGGTTTGCGGCGACTTGAAATAGAAAGAGAGCCACTCCTGAATGCCTTTCATACCGGCACGCTGAGCCAGGTCAAGAAACAACGCGAGGTCGAGAACGATCGGCGCCGCGAGAATGGAATCCCGACAAAGAAAATCAATCTTGATCTGCATGGGATAACCAAGCCAACCGAAAATGTCGATGTTGTCCCAGCCCTCTTTGTTGTCGCCGCGCGGCGGATAGTAATTAATCCGCACGACGTGAGAAAAATCCTTGTAGAGAGTGGGATAGACTTCCGGCTGCAGAATGTATTCCAGCACCGATAACTTCGATTCTTCCTTGGTTTTGAACGACTCGGGATCGTCCAACACTTCGCCATCGCGGTTGCCGAGAATATTGGTTGAATACCAACCGTTGAGTCCCAGCATCCTCGCCTTGAGTCCGGGCGCGATGATGGTCTTCATCAGGGTTTGGCCGGTTTTGAAGTCTTTGCCGCAAATCGCCAAATTGTTTTCTTCAGCCAGACTTCTCAAGGCTGGAATGTCAACGGTTAGATTTGGCGCGCCGTTGGCAAACGGAATCCCCGACTTCAGGGCTGCATATGCATATATCATCGACGGCGCAATCGAGCGGTGATTCTCACGCATCGCATTCTCAAAAGATTCGAGCGTCTTGTGAACCGGATGCTGCTTGAGGAATATCTCGGTTGACGCGGCCCAAATCATTACCAGCCGCGAGCAGCGGTTTTTCTTTTTCCAGTCTGCTATTTCCTCGATTAGCTGTTGTGCCAGCTTGAACTTATTTGCGCCAGTCTTGACGTTTGTACCACTAAGACGTTTTACGTAATTTTGATCAAAGACGGCTTTCATCGGTTTGATCTTCTGAAGTGGAACCCGCAACTGCTTCAGCAGATCTTTTTCGAGCACGCCCGCGTGCATCGCAGCTTCATAAGCGGAGTCTTCAAAGATGTCCCAAGCGCCGAAGACCAGGTCTTCGAGTTTGGCCAACGGCAAAAAATCTTTTATTAAAGGCACGCGGTTGTCGGTGCGTTTGCCGAGTCGAATGGTCCCCATCTGCGTCAAGCTACCAATGGGTTGACCAATACCTTTTTTCACAGCTTCCACTCCCGCGATGAAAGTGGTGCTAACCGCGCCGAGGCCAACCAGCAGCACTCCCAGTCTGCCTTTAGGCTCAATAATCTCGGCGTCTTTTCTAACTGGCATTCTCTAGTCTCCTGTCCAACGAGTTGTGCAGCGAATCATACAGATGCGCGTCGCTGCTGTCATCTGGAGCGATTTTTGATTCGAATGATCAAACGCGGGCCAAAGTCTCATTACCTTTGACGTGACGCCAGTACCAGCACGCGGTAGCGGGCCGGTTCCTCTGTGTTCATGCGAGTGTTGGATGCGTACCGTGAAAAACTCCGCCTCAATCGTCCAGCCGATACCGGGCCTTGGTACTGACTTCGCAATGTCGAATCAACG
>DASZDU010000189.1:0-9478 GCA_035941655.1 Pyrinomonadaceae bacterium
CGTTTCTCTATCCGGTCGTCTTCAGGTAGATCGCTGCGTCGCTCAAATCCGATCTTATAAACGCGCTGCTCTTTGCGGAGCTTGAAATCCTGTACCAGCTTCTGACTCAGAACCGCGGTATCAGAAGAGGTTCCTATGTCATCATTGTTTAATTTGATCCTTGCGGGCGCTGCGGCTGTTGTCTTTTGAGGATGAGAGGCAAGCGTTTCGAGTGCCTGTAATGGGTGCACCCAGACCGTTGCTAAGGTAGGAGCAATTAGGAGCGCGGCCACAATCGGCCTCCAGAATTCAAAGCAAAATGGCCTGCGCATCATTTGCTCCTACCTGCGGATTTCTCCACCTGCCTTATGCTTGGATGTTTAGATGGAGGCGGCGATCGGAATCGAACCGATGAATAAAGGTTTTGCAGACCTCTGCCTTACCACTTGGCTACGCCGCCGTGAAAAGTAAGTATGAAGGATGAAGGCGGAAGGATGAAAGTAAAATGGCGGGAAAGCCCGGCGGCTTTCATCCTTCATCCTTCCGCCTTCATCCTTTGATTCTGGAGCGGGAGACGAGATTTGAACTCGCGACCCTCGCCTTGGCAAGGCGATGCTCTACCACTGAGCTACTCCCGCTTTAGAGCACCGACGATTCTAATCATTCGATCATTGTTGTCAAGTTAGGGCATTGTAGAGTAGTGGGTCAGTTTGGTTTCAGTCACACCGCGGCTTTAGCCCGGTGATTTCCAATGGGAGCAGTAACGGAAACCGTTTAAACGGTTTCTCATTGCTGTTGCTGCGTTCGAACACCGCGCTAAAGCGTCGGTGTGATTGAGACCAGGGCAAAACTGCATACGTACCCTCGCAGTAATGGAAAATGAGAAATGAAAAATGGAAAATTTTTAATGCTCTTGACGTCGACGGTCGTGTCTCGGGATTAATCCCAGTAGCTTCCCGACCAGATCCGCTTCTTGAGCGTGTCTTCAGTCCAGTAGTTGCGGAGCAATTGGATTTCAAACTCCGCGGCGCGTTCTTCCTCTGAAGGCAACACAACGGTCACCACGTCGTAACGGAAAGGCGCGCCGGTCAGTCCAAACATGCGTCGATACGTTCTTGCGGCGCGTGCGATTTGCCGCTGCTTGCGGCGATCGACGTTTGCCTGCGGCTGCGCGAACCAATCCGAGCTGCGCGCCTTTACTTCAACAAAGCAAAGCGTCTCTCGATCGTAGGCGACTAGATCAAGTTCCACGTTAATCACCGCGCCGATTCGATTCCGACCAACCGGCAGGGAAAAGTTGGCAGCCACGATGCGGTAACCCGCTTGCTCGAGATAGGCGACCGCGAGTTCTTCACCGCGTTTGCCGAGCTCGAGATGTGTGCTAACCGTGGAGACTGCCGGGTTGTCCATTGCGAGGATATTTACAGCGCCGGCAGGAAGTTTCAAGTTGCATGTTCCGGCATTGCGAAGCATCGCTGTGCAAGGAATCTTGTTAAGGTTGTTTCCCCTCGACTGAACATTTCTATTGAGCAATTCAGACTTCGGACAATGAAGCGATGTGCAGCCAGATGAAGTCAGAACCGGGAGCGGTAGCGACCGGGTCTGTCGTGCTGCAAAGACTGCGCGGCCTGAAATCGTTTGCTGATTTTAGAAGTGATCCAACCCGGTCGCAACCGCTCCAGGCTCTGACTTTTATCGCCCACTGGGCAGAAGTCCTGCTCAGTCCGCCAATCGCACCAGTAGCGCAAAGGAATCTTCATTGCTGATCACGCGCGAGCGATGGCCCTTGCCGGTGAGGTCTTCGACGAGCAGCACACTGTTTGGTGAAAACAATCGCGTCGTGCCGTCGCTGGCCTCGATTTCCCATTCGCCTGATATCACTACAAACAAATTGCGTGATTGGGACACGTGCCAGTCTCCGGTCCAACCCGATGGGCCAGCGAGGAATGCGGTTTCTGATGCTGGAAAGCTTTTGGAGAGCCCGAGTGGGGGAGTTGGTGGAGCGAAGTCGATCAAAGCGAGTTCCGATTCACAATCTTCGAAGTGTGACTCGCCGTTTTCGTCGGAGAATAATCTGGTGTAGGTAGCTTTCACTTGATCGATAAGAATGAGCAGCTCGGCATGCTGGCAAACACTCTTGCGGTTCAGAGTTCAAACTTTAGTTTGCGTTGTCGATCGGTAACCGAAGCGGCAGCCTAAAGGCTGAACTCTGAACTGCCGGCCTCAACTGCAACATGACTTTGCAAACTAACTGTTTACCCGGAGCAACCTGCGATTATTTTTCGATACGCGCACGCAGTCGGTCCAGTGCCTTGCCCCAATAAGATTTCATCCTGGTGGAAGCAGCGGCATTCGGTAGTTTGCTGTGCTGAACGACCACCTGGCTTTTTTCGGGATTTTTGGCAACAAACGAAACTTGTACGCTCGTCTTACCATCAATCCAGGTCAGGCGCAGCGATTTGTTGGGCGTCACTTTTCGAATTGCCAGTCCGTCTTCCGCGAGCCAGCCGTCCCGAAGCTTTTCATCTGCAAACGCTTTGAACACTTTCGAGACGGGCGCGTTCAAGGTGCGGCTCACACTGATTTCGTAGCCGCCGGGCTTTTGATGCTTATCGCGCAGGCCTCGGGCTTGTTCATAAGTAACCGTGACCATCTGCTGCCACCACGGCCCGACGCCCTGTTCCGCGTTTAGATACTTCACGATTTCCTGATGGCCCAGCTTGCGCGCGCCTGCTTTATCAAGAATGGCGAACCACTCTTTCCAGGTCTTTCCCGTTTTTGCATGCACGGCCTCGTCGCTCATGCGCGGTTGTGTTGAAGCGGATGCTTTAGTTGCCATGTGACTCCCCGCGATTAATATTTCGTTCCGTCGGTTACTCGTCCCGCTCGTAGGCGACTTTCAGCCACTGTTTTACTTCGTCGTCAATGTCGTTTACAGATTCGAGCGGAATGCGGTGGGTGATGCGATCCTTTTTCGCGAAGCCGCCGGTATCAATCAATCTGCCTTTTGCTTTCATGTCGCCTAACGCAAAGCCTATGTCGATTCGCTTCGTCGTGGTGGGCTTGATTTGTGCGAACACGTGTTTGCGATATAGCGGAACGATAGTTTGACAGGGACAAGCTTTCACATCCTTGCCAAGTTTCAATCCCGTCTTGAGGATTTCATCGTAAATTGGTCGCAAGGCCGCCTTCGAACCTGAGAACATTTTTTCGACGTAGCCTTCTGCCGCCTCGAGATAGGTATCGGGGTCGCCTACCTCGCTTCCTTTACCTTCGGCGCGCTCCGCCAACCACCAGGCTGAGTTCGTGCCCAATCCATGTTCGGTCTTCAACCACTCACGCCGCGCCTTCTCGTCTTTCGGTCCCGACTTTTTTATGAGTCGCAACCATTCGTCGAGCGAGCGTCCGGTTTTCTGCTTCAGTTCGGCGACCCATTTTTGCGTCATGGCGACGCCGGGATGCACACCGTAGATGGATTTCCTTTTAGGTTGAGTTGCTGCCTTGGGCATGTTCGGGCTCCTTTCAACAAGATCTTTTGAACCAGCGGCAGCGGGCGACCAACCAAAGCAGAAGAGCGCGGGCAAGCCCACCTTCCTCACCGCGAGCTGACTTTACTTCCGAGATTGTTTTCGACTTGAGAGGCGTTCAGGGTGCGGAAAACCTCTCAAGTCAAAAAATCTCAGGGTCAGGAAGGCGGGCTTGCCCCCGCTCTTCTGATTCTGTCGCTCGAAACTTACTTGAAAATCCCATCGGCCGCTTCTTGAAAATTGCTATTGCTGCTGGCATCACACCTTGAATTCCGGCGAACGCAAAAATCGCGGCGCCTGCCTGGCCTTGGTCGCTTGCTCGAAGGCGTAGGCATATTTGATCAACTTCGACTCGCTCCACCCTCCGCCGAAGAAAGAGATACCCACCGGCAACCCGAAGACGTAACCGGCGGGCACAGTAATGTGTGGATAACCAGCGACGGCAGAGGCCGACGAATAGCCGCCGGTGAAATGGTCGCCGTTAATCCAATCAGTCGGCCAGGCCGGTCCGCCGGTCGGTGCGATCAGCGCGTCGAGCCGGTGTTTGCGCATTATGAAATCGATGCCTTGCGCGCGCGAAAGCAGATGATTCTTCGCGAGCGCCTGAAGATATTTCTTTTCGGAGAGCGGGCCCTTCGCCTGTGCTTTGATAAAAAGATCCTGACCAAAGTAAGGCATCTCGCGGTCGCTGTTCTTGTTGTTAAATTCGATCACTTCCTTTAGTGAATGGACCAGCGAGCTGGAGCCGAGCCTTCCTAAGTATGAGTTTAGATCGGCTTTGAACTCATACAACAAAACTTCGAGTTCGGAGTCGTCAAACTTTCCCGAAGTAGGAATGTCTGCCGGATCAACTATGACCGCGCCAAGCTTCTTTATATCCTCGATACGCTCGTTCAATAACTTATCCACGCGATCGTTAAAGCCGAAGTATTTCCGCGCGACTCCGAGACGAGTTCCGCGCAATCCATCCTTATTCAGAAACTGTGTGTAGTTTCTGAGGGACCTACCACCGCTCGCTTTCGTCATCGCATCGCTCGCATCAAACCCGGTCAACGCGCCCAGCAGGATGGCGGCGTCACTCACCGTCCGCGCCATTGGCCCAGCCGTGTCCTGACTGTGTGAGATGGGAATGATTCCAAAGCGGCTGACGAGGCCCACTGTGGGTTTAATTCCGACGAGCGAATTTGCAGAGGAGGGACATACCACGGAGCCGTCGGTCTCAGTGCCGACAGCGACAGCGCAGAGATTCGCTGCTGCTGCCGAACCTGAGCCGGAGCTTGAGCCGCAGGGATTACGATCGAGTTCGTAAGCGTTCCTGGTTTGGCCGCCGCGCGCGCTCCAACCGCTGCTCGAGTGACTGGATCGAAAGTTTGCCCACTCGCTCAAGTTGGTCTTGCCCAAAATCACCGCGCCCGCTTCGCGCAGTCTTTTCACAACGAAAGCGTCTTGCGCCGGACGCGAGCCGACGAGAGCAAGTGAACCTGCCGTGGTCATCATGCGATCCGCAGTATCGATGTTGTCCTTTATTAGGATGGGAATTCCGTGCAGCGGACCACGCGTGCCCTTTTCCTTGCGTTCGCGATCCAGCGCTTCCGCGATCGACATCGCGTCCGGGTTTAGTTCGATCACCGAATTCAACGTCGGACCATTCTTGTCTACCTCGTCGATGCGATCGAGATACTTCTTAACCAGCGAACGCGCGGTGTACTTTCCCGACTGCAGGCCGCTCTGCAACTCAGTGATGGTTAGTTCTTCGAGTTCGAAGTCTTTCGGAGGCGAGGAAAGATTTGCGCGAGCAACGCTGCCGACAGAGATCAGTGAAGCGGGTTCCGTAATCGCTAAAACACTCGCGAGCGCGGTTGTTTCCAGAAACTCTCGACGTTTCATGCGGGGCTCCTATGATTTCCTGGGAACGTTGCTCATTAAGGCCAGGATATTGTTTTCCGAATCACGAAACGAAGCCAGCCATAGATCATAAGTGCCCATGTCGGCAACAAAGGTTGGACCTTCGTCAAACTGCACCCCTCGCTCGGAAAGCGTGGTGTGAGCCAGCTGCAGGTCTGCCACCTTGAAATAGATTATGGAGCTGGGGTGATCGAACACTGGTTTGGCCGGCAGAGAGAGCATCAAACGAATGCCGTCGCAATCGAAGAAAGCGAGATTGGGCGGCACGCTGAACAGATGCTTCATGCCCAGCTTGTCGCGGTAGAAAGCAGTGGCCCTTTCGATATCATGCGCATTCACTGCGATTTGTTCGATGGTAGAGAGACCGAAGTCAGCTGCTGTCACGGGTGCATTAGCTCCTTTGCCCAAAGGCCAGTGATGAGTTCTGAACGGCCAGAGAATTTACCTTGCGCTTGACGCCATGTCCAGATTTTGGAGTGCGCTGGCCTGTCAGCGCTTTGGATCGGACGCGACCTGTCGCGTCCTGCGTTTTAGTTTGGAAGAACATGGGCGACAGGCCGCCCAAGACCAAAGCGCTGACAGTTCAGCGCACTCCAAATAGTGGAGCATCTCCAGTCAACTCATCCGGGCGGCTGGCAAATTCTCGTGGCTTGCCCTAACGTGGTTCATCGCAGTAACCAGGCTGAACGGATAAACAACGGCGGCGCGTTGACGAAAATGACTTTGGAAATTGCACCACAAATCGAACAACAACAAGGCGAGACAATGCCCGCGCCGCTGCCATTGGTGGCGGTCGTGGGCCAGCCGAACGTTGGGAAGTCCACGCTGTTCAACCGGCTGATCGGCCAACGGCGATCGATCGTTGGCGACGAGCCGGGGATTACGCGCGACCGGATCTACGGTGAAGTTGAATGGAGTGGCAAGCGCTTTTCAATCGTTGATACCGGCGGAATCATTCCTGATGATGATGCGGTTATCCCGGCGAACATTTTCAAGCAGGCAGGCTTCGCTATCGATGACGCCCAGGCAATCATCTGGGTGGTTGATGCGCGACTGGGGCTGACACCGTTGGATGAAGAACTGGCGAAACTGTTGCGCGCGACCGGCAAGCGAGTTCTGGTGGCCGCGAACAAATCAGAAAGGGCGCGTGTGGAAGCGGAGGCTGGAGAGTTTTACCGGTTCGGGTTTGAGGAAGTGTTTCCCGTGTCGGCGGAGCAGGGAATTGGGCTTGGGGATCTGCTTGATGCCTTAGTTGAAGATTTGAAATTTGAGATTTCAGATCTCAGAACAGAATCTGAGATCTCAGATCTCAAGTCTGAAAGCTTAGATTCCGAATCTGAAAGGTCACAGCGAGAACTTCGTTTGGCAATTATCGGCAGGCCGAACGTGGGAAAGTCTTCGTTATTGAATCGACTCATCGGCGAAGAGCGCGTGATCGTGTCTCCGGTCGCTGGAACGACGCGCGACGCAATCGACACGCTGCTGGCAACGCCGGAACAAAAGTTTCGACTAATCGATACCGCCGGTATTCGTCGTAAGGGTAAGACGGGAGAGATGGCCGAGAAGCTTTCCGTAGTAATGGCTATGAAGAGCCTGGCGCGCGCAGACGTGGCCATCGTGATCATTGATGCGGAAGAAGGACCGACGGCCCTCGACGCGCATATCGCAGGTTACGCGCACGATGCGGGCTGCTCGATCATCATCGCGTGTAATAAGTGGGATGCGGTGAAGAACAAAGAGACCAGCACGTCAATGCAGTTTGAACGGAAGATTCGCGAGAAGATGAAGTTTCTCGAATGGGCGCCCGTGATCATGATTTCCGCATTGAGCGGTCAGCGCGTTGAAAATCTTCTGGGGCTCGCCATCAAGGCAAACGAGGCGCGCAACCGGCGCGTGCCAACTTCACAACTGAACGCCTTTTTTGAAGCTGCGGTCTCGCAGCCGCGTGGAGGCAGTGCCCCTGCGCCGGTCAAGGGTGGCTTGTCCAGGCTGCATGTGCAATACATGACGCAAGTCGGGGTGCGGCCGCCGACGTTTGTGCTGTTCACTTCGGGCGGGAAATCCGGCCTGCATTTTTCTTATCTGCGTTATCTGCAGAATCGTCTGCGTGAGGAGTTCGATTTTTTTGCGACGCCGCTCAGGATTATTGAGAAGCACAAGATGCGGAAGAGACGATAAAAATAGAACGTGTCCAACGTCCAACGTCCAATGTTCAATGTCAGCTGGATAAAGTGGCCTTGGACATTGGACATTGGACGTTCGACTTTGGACATGAATAAGTCACCAATCAAATTCGAAGTACAAGCCAGCGCTGGTGAAGCGCGCGCCGGGTCGATGACCACGCGGCGCGGAACGATCGAAACACCTGTGTTCATGCCGATCGGCACGGCCGGAACAGTGAAGGGCATGCGCTTCGAAACGCTTGAAGATGAACTCGACGCGAGAATCATTCTCGGCAACACCTATCATTTATGGTTACGGCCCGGCGTGGAGGTGATACGAAATTGCGGCGGCCTGCACGGATTCATCGGTTGGAGGCGTGCGTTACTGACCGATTCGGGTGGCTTCCAGGTTTGGAGTTTGGGAGCGCTGCGCAAAATAACCGAGGAAGGCACAGAGTTTCGTTCACATCTCGATGGCAGTCTTCAATTCCTGTCTCCGGAAGTATCAATGGAAGTTCAGGCAGCATTAGGCTCGGAAATCGTGATGGCGTTTGACGAGTGTGCCCCCGGCGATGCTCCCGCCGACGTTTCAAGGCGAAGCATGGAACTGACCGCGCGCTGGGCTCAGCGCTCGCGAGCGAAATTCGACAGTTTACAGTTGCTGGCAATGGATAGTGGACGCACTGAACCTACGTCCGCTATTAATGGAGCACAGGCTCTATTCGGAATTGTTCAAGGCGGCGCCCACCTGGACTTGCGACGCGAGAGCCTGGACCGCACAACAGAAATAGGTTTCCACGGGTATGCCATCGGTGGTCTGAGTGTTGGAGAAGAGAAGGAGGTAATGTGGAGCGTTGTGAGCGACATTACGCCGAAGTTACCCTCCGAACAGCCGCGCTATTTGATGGGAGTGGGCACACCTGAAGATCTGGTTGAGGCAGTGTCTCACGGAGTCGACATGTTTGATTGTGTTCTACCGACGAGAAACGGCAGGACTGGCCAGGCGTTCACCTCCGCCGGAAAGCTGAACGTAAAGAACGCTCGCTGGACTATGGATACGCGACCGCTGGATGAATCATGTCAGTGTTCAGTATGCCGACGATATTCGCGAGCCTATCTGCGTCACCTTTACATCTCCGGGGAAATGCTCGCCAGCATCCTGCTGACACACCACAATTTGGCCTTCTTCCTTGACACTATGAGACGCGTAAGGCAATCTATTCGGTCTGGCGATTTCCCCAAATTTCGACGAGAGTTCACCGAGGGGCTGAACGCACACGAAGAGGACAAAGCGCTCAGCAACACTTGAGTGTGGGATCAGAAAGCTCCCTACCTAGAACTTCTACCTGGGAGCAACTGAATCATTTTAATGACACTGCTATTAATGATATTTCAAGGCGGCCTTGGGGCACTTGGCGGATTCATCCCCATGCTCCTGATCATCGGCGTCTTCTATATGCTCTTGATCCGGCCGCAGCAGAAACGGCAACGAGAGTTGCAACAGACGATTTCCGAGCTCAAGGCGGGCGATCGTATCGTTACTACCGGTGGACTAATCGGCGTTATTACAACGGTCCGCGATTCCAGTTTCCTTATCAGAAGTGCAGACAAATCGATACTTGAAATCGCCCGGTCGGCCGTTGCCGGCATAGCAGAGGAAGAAAAGAAGTAGCGGCTGTCGTCTAATTAGTGAAGATTTCTTTGCAATGAAAAAGAAGAACCTGCTTCAGCGTACCATCTTAATCGTTCTTATCACCCTCGTCGGTATTTACGTAGTTATCGGGCCCCGTCGTCGTCCTACGAAGCACGATTTTACCTGGTCAGGAATTAAAACAACACTGGCGTCGAACATTCACCTGGGGTTGGACCTGAAAGGTGGAACTCACCTGGTGATGCGCGTGAAGA
>DASZDU010000190.1:0-11224 GCA_035941655.1 Pyrinomonadaceae bacterium
ACACCTTTGATTCAGCAACGGTGGCGGCGTTGGATGTGGCCGACGACATTATGGTGGTACTCACACTTGATATTCCGGGTATCCGCAGCACCAACCGAGCGATCAAGGTCTTCAATCGCCTGGGCTATGCCCGAACGAAAGTCCACCTAGTCGTTAATCGCTGGAGTAAAAATATCGACGTGCCCTTGCAAAAGGTCGAAGCCCACCTCGACGAGCAGATGATCGGTTTGGTCCCGAATGATTATCGGAAAGTCATGGAATCAATCAATCTGGGCCGGCCCCTCGTGGAGAGCGACCCATCCTCGAAGGTCACTGCGGAGATCAGGAGAATTGCGGCGCTGGTTTCGGGAGGTGTTGACATCTCTTCCACTCAAACACGCAAAGGACTACTGCGCGGGATGTTCGGTCGTCAAAATTCGACCGGAAGCTTGCAGCTTTCACCGATGATGGATAAAGCGTAATCGAAATAGCGTAAAGAATTGTTTTAGCTGAAGTTCTTAACCCAGGAAATTTTTATGGCCCTACGAGAAAGATACATCAAAGATCACAATGGCGATGGTACTGCTACTGCCTTGGATGAGACGGTCTATGGCAACCAAAGCTTTCAGGAAATGAAGGCGCGGCTTCATCGCGCAATTGTTACCAAGCTGGATTTGACCAAGCTCAACACGCTTCCCCCCGATCGCGTCCACGCCGAAGTGTCGCGCATGGCGGAGGGGCTTCTCTTAGCTGAAAATCTTCCACTTTCAGTGTCGGAGCGCGATCGACTAGTTGGCGAAGTTCATCATGAACTTTTTGGCCTTGGTCCGCTTGAACCCCTGCTTGCCGATCCGGCCATTTCGGACATCCTGGTTAATTCATTTTCCAGCGTCTACATTGAGCGTCGCGGAAAACTCGAAAAAACCTCCATCAGTTTCAAAGATGACGAGCACTTGATGCGGGTCATCGAACGCATCGTTTCGACCGTTGGCCGCCGTATTGATGAAGCGCAGCCGATGGTAGACGCTCGCCTGCCTGATGGGTCCCGTGTTAACGCAATTATTCCGCCGCTGGCCATAGATGGACCGACACTCTCTATTCGTCGCTTTGGCGCTAATCCCTTGAAGATGCCGGCGCTGATTGAAAACGGCGCCCTGACAAGAGAGATTGCCATACTCTTCGAAATGTGCGTGCGTGCCCGGCTAAACATCGTCATCTCGGGCGGAACGGGAGCCGGCAAAACGACCTTGTTGAATGCGTTGTCAGCTTACATCCCCGGCGATGAACGAATCGTAACAATCGAAGACTCGGCAGAACTGCAAATGCAGCAGCCGCACGTGGTGCGTTTGGAAACCCGTCCGCCGAACATTGAAGGGCGCGGTGAGGTCACGCAGCGCGATCTCGTTCGCAATACCCTGCGCATGCGCCCCGACCGCATCGTTATTGGTGAGGTTCGCGGCGGCGAAGCTATCGACATGCTACAGGCGATGAACACCGGTCATGATGGTTCGCTAACTACTATCCACGCCAACACAACCAGGGACGCGCTCTCCCGTCTCGAGACAATGATTCAAATGACCGGAATGAGGCTGTCTGACCGGGCGATGCGTCAACAGGTCGCCTCGGCAATCAACATGGTGATTCAGGTGGCGCGTCTCACTGATGGTACCAGACGCATCACTTCCATATCGGAAATTACCGGCATGGAAGGTGAGATGATTACCATGCAGGAGATTTTTCTGTTCGAACGCACGGGCGTCGACAGTACCGGCAAAGTTATCGGACGTTTTCGCACTACGGGCATTCGCCCGCGTTTCGCTGAACGGCTCAAGCAGTATGGGATGCAGCTTCCCGCGTTCTTTTAGGAGGTTTGGGAAAAGATGTTGATTTCGACGAGCGTACTTCTCTTCTTCTTATTTCTTACATACGCCCTGTTCCTGCTGGCCTCACGTAAATCGGATGAGCGGCAGGCCCGTATGGACCAACGCGTTGCGGAGGCGTTAAGAGATACAACCCGATCGACAGAGGAAGCCATACAGATATCCCGCGACGATCTGATGGCGGGTAATGCCACACTCAATCGATTCTTGTCTTCTCTGGATTTAGCCAAAAAACTGAAGGCAATGATCACGCAGGCAGATACTCAGATTACTGTTAGTCGACTGCTTGGCTTCAGCTTCTTGCTGGGTCTTATGGGAGGGTTGGCGGCGTACACAGTTATAAACGGTTTCTTCGCGACCGCAATATTTTTTCTGGCGGCAGCTGTTCCGATTTTCCAGGTTTCGTTGAAACGCCGAAAACGGATGATTAAATTCAACTCGCAATTACCAGACACACTTGATCTCTTAAGCCGCTCGCTGGCGGTCGGCCATGCTTTCTCCGAGGCGCTAAATCAGGTTTCGACTGAGATGCCTGACCCAATCGCCGGGGAGTTTCGCATTGCCTTTGAAGAACAAAAGTTGGGGCTTTCCACGAAAGTCGCGTTGGATCGTTTGACGGAACGGATGCCGCTGGCCGACCTCCGGCTATGTGTAACGGCCATGCATATTCAGAGAGAAACCGGCGGAAACCTTGCCGAGATTCTTGAAAGGGTGGCACAAACTATTCGTGAGCGATTTAAGCTGATGGAAGACTTCCGCACCATGACAACGAGTTCGCGCGCTTCGGCCTGGATCCTCTGTGGCTTGCCGTTCGCTTTGGTGTTTTTGCTCACGGCTATCAACCCGGACTACATGAGCAAGCTCCTTTACGATCCACGTGGGCACTATGTAATCGCACTGGCGGTCGTCCTGCAATTAATTGGTATGCTTTTGATTCGAAACATTCTTAAGATCAAGATCTGAGATTTCGCCGCTCTTGACGTCACGTAAGGAAGAAAAGTCATGTTGATTTTCATCGTCGTCTTAACATTCGGTTGTATCGCTCTTGCCGTGATGAGCCTCTATCTGTTCATGGCTCGGCCCGCGAGTGCGGTTACTGCGCGCCTCGAGAGCATGGATCCTTCTCTCGCGTTAGTTGAAAACAGTTCGGTGACAACCATGGCGGAGCGGGTTGCCCAGCCGCTAAATCGTATGGTTCCGATCTCAGCGAGCGAAGCCGCCAAACTGCAAAAGCAGTTGCTTCAGGCCGGTTACCCCTCGCATGACGCAACCATGGCCTTTCGCGCTATCCAGTTAACACTGATGGTAGCCATTCCAACCCTGGTAGCCACGCTGTGTTTTCTTTTAAATCGTTCGCCCAGCACGTTTATCGCATGGGGAGGCCTGGGAGCCGCAGTGGGCTTCTATCTACCGCGTTACGTGTTGCGAAAGAAGATCGCCAACCGTCAACAGCGTATCCGCTGGGCATTGGCAGATGCCTTGGATCTGATGGTCATCGCTGTCGAAGCGGGGCTTGGACTTAACGCAGCCTTGAATCGAGTTGGCGAGGAACTAGGAAATACGCACGCCGACCTGCATCGCGAACTCGAGTTGGTCAACCTGGAAATCCGTGTCGGTCGGAGTCGTGAGGAGGCTTTGCGCAACCTGGCTGAAAGAACGGGCGTTGACGACGTGCGAAGCTTTGTTGCCTTGCTGATACAGGCTGACCGTTACGGCTCATCAATCGCCAAGGCAGTGCGTGTGTTTGCCGAATCCCTTCGTACTCAACGCCGGCAGCGCGCGGAACAGGCCTCGCAGAAAGCGGCACTGAAACTGCTAATTCCTCTAACCGGTTTTCTGTTTCCGGTGATCATTCTGGTGATTCTTGCGCCAGCAGCGCTGAATCTTATCGATCTGTTTGCCCAGTAGGCCAAGGGCCATGCAGCTTTAGACGTCGCCGTGATAATCCGCCGCGGCTGAATCCGGCAATCATGCTGGCCAAAGGGAGATAATTATGCTGAAACGAACCTTGATAGTCATGACGATGGCCCTCGCAATGCTTGTTGCGATCGCGCCCATATCTGTCCACGGCATTCTGCTTTCTGTGGAAGAGGCCATAGCCCTCGATTCAGCGAGTACACTCGCAGCTAACGGCGACAAGACTGCGAGTCAGAACAACAGTTTTGCTCGTGCGATCGGGGCTCCATTCAGGGCGATTGGCCGTTTGTTCGGCAGAGGAAAGAAAGACGCCAACAAGCTGGAACGAATCTCAGCCAAAGACGCGAAGAAGTTTGAGAGTGCGCCCCCCATTGAACTTAATAGGACTACTTCGGCGGCCGCGGTAAGTTCTTCGGGGAACGCACCGGATAGTAGGGGAATGATGACTACTGCGAACCAAAGTGTCGCCGAGACGCTCTCAGCCAGCGCTGTAGATCATCTCGAAAAAGGCCGGGCATTGCTTGAAAGTCATGATTTAAACGGCGCCATTGGTGAACTCTCGTTCGCCGCTTCAGCAGATCCGAAATTAAGCGAGGCCAGCACTCTCCTCGGCGTCGCCTACTGGCGGAAGGGTTTGCGCGATCGAGCAGTGAAGGCCTTTGAAGCTGCCGTCAAGATCAATAAGGACGACGCACAGAACCTAAACAATCTCGGTTTTGTACTTTACGAAAATGGTGACTACGAAGGCGCGACTAAATACTTGAAACGCGCTGCAAAGTTGGCGCCAAACGATCGGCGCATCTGGAATAATCTGGGCTTGGCGCAAAGCGAACGCGGCAATTTTGACGATGCCGTCAAGAGCTTCGCTCATGCCGTCGGCGAAGTTAAGAGCCGGCTCAATGTTGCTGAGCGTTTGCGATACCAGGGAGACAATAAAGAAGCCGCCAGGCATTTGGAGAAAGCTCGTGAGATTGCGCCAAACTCTACCGAAGTGCTGAGTAAGTTATTGAACCTATATCTGGTATTAGACAAAACTGAACAAGCTGACGAAACCAGACGTTCACTAATCGCCGCTCAGTCGCTGGCAACTGCTCCCGTCCCGGAATGAGATCAAGTTTGGCTCGCCGAGGAAGTAGTTATAGCAATGGGACACCTGAGCTTTCTAACACGCGCGGAAATTGAAGAACTGGGTCCCCCGACACCGGAGGATCTGGAAGAGACCGGCGTGTCGGATGCATTGCTGCATGACCTCGCCCTTAAATACGTTGCTACTCTCGCGGACGCCACCTCAGCTCTGGTTGCGGAGAAAGTGCACCTGCCCTGCGTTCTGATCGAAGAAATCCTTTACAGTCTTTACCGGGAAAAGCTAATCGAGATGCGCCTTCAAAGCGCGTTGGGTGTCACACGTTATGCGATGCTGGATTCGGGCTGGGAACGTCTGTTAGTTCTTGAAACGCACAACGGCTATCGGGGACCCGCGCCCGTGTCGCTAGCCGATTACACCTACATGATCCGCCTGCAGGCCGCGCCATCAAAACCTGCGTCGATTGATGCCATTCGGTCCATTTTTAGCGATCTGGTCCTGCCCGATTCATTGCTGCAAACGCTTGGCTGCGTTATCAATTCCCGTTCATCTCTGTTCCTGACGGGTCCTTCCGGATCCGGCAAAACTGCCGTATGCGAGCGAATGAGCGCAGCGCTCTCCGGTTCGATCTGGATACCCCACGCAATAGAAGTCGATGGCCAGATCATTCGCATTTATGATTCGAACTATCACCATGCGGTCGAGAAAGATCGCGCCAAACTCGAGCACGATCGTCGCTGGGTAGAAATTGAGCGGCCGCTGATCATGGTCGGCGGCGAATTGAAGCTCGACAATGCAAGCCTGACGTGGTCGGAGTCAGCCAAATATTACGACGCTCCGTTTCAAATCAAAGCCAATGGCGGCACCCTGGTAATCGACGACTTTGGCCGCCAGTCGGCCTCGCCACGCGATCTGCTTAATCGCTGGATTCACCCACTCGAACGGCGTGTCGATTTTTTGACGCTGAGTAACGGCAAAAAGATTGAAGTTCCATTTGAGCAGCTGGTGGTTTTTTCCACGAACCTTGAAGAGTCCATCCTTGACGAAGCTTTCCTGCGCCGTGTGGGTTACCGCGCTCGAGTTGAGATGCCGACATCGTCGGCCTACATTGAGATATTTAAGCGAGCTGCGTCGGCAAAGGGAATAAAGCTTGGTGAGGGCACTCTCGATCATGTGCTTGGCAAGTACGGCGAAGAAGGACGGCCAATGAAGTCGTGTGAACCTCGCGACCTTCTGAACCGGGTTAACGAACTGTGCCTGTTTGAGGGACGTCCGCTACGACTTACTCCCGAACTGATCGATCTTGCCTGGAGAAACTATTTTGGCGTAACTCACTCGTTTGACTCGCATGCTTCGAAACTTGCAGCCGCGCGACAGGGCAGTGCGATGGCGATTTAGCAGGTGTGTTAATCTGTTCCAGGCTCGGTCGGCACGGGCACGTCGAAATGAATAAACAGCTTCCCTTCTCAATAGTTCTCGTCATCGGTATGGTAATGATTGCCGGTGGGCTGGCCGGCGTGCAGGCACAGCATAAGCGCACGCGGGCGCGTGCTGAGAAGGCAAGCAAACCTCAAGCTCCGGAAAATACCAACGCTGATCCAGGTCTGCCGAACGGTAAGCTAATCACTTTCGCCGACGGCGGTACTTTACACGTCGATGACGCCTGGTGGCGTGGCGAAGAAGTTTGGTTCAGTCGGCGAAGCGGCGTCATGGAAATGGCGAACCGAAAAGTGAAGTCGATTGAGCCCGTGTTTATTGCCAGAGTAGAAACTAAGACAAAGCCGGCTACACCCCCGCCGATCGCAGCCTCGACGGCCCCCAAGCAATCCGAGCCACCGACCTGGATTTATCTGGTCGGAGGTGCAAGCTTCCAGGTTGATAATGTGAAGGAAACCGCGGACGGTGCTTGGTACCAGCGCGGAAATCTGGTGAGCTTTCTCGAACGGGCACGTATTGGCCGGATCGAGCACCAATCGCCCGCAGACGCGAATCAAGCGGGCTGGCAGGAGCGTGGATGGACCTCGGGCAACCCGGCCATCGATCAAGCGATCAGAACAAACGGCAGCCGTTTCGGTGTCGATCCCTATCTGGTTTTCCTGGTCATTGAACAGGAGTCGCACTTTCATACGCGCGCGCTAAGTCCCAAGGGTGCACGCGGCTTAATGCAGCTTATGCCTGGCACGGCCAGGCGCTTCGCAGTTCGGAATTCCTTCGAACCGGCTGAAAATATTCGGGGCGGCACGCAGTATCTGAAAGACTTATTGACCATGTTCAAGGGGCGAGTAGATCTTGCGCTGGCGAGCTATAATGCCGGCGAAGGACGCGTCATCAGCTACGGTAACAAGGTGCCGCCGTTTCAGGAGACGCAAAACTACGTCAGGCGTATCGGTCAACGGTACAAAAAAGGTGCGGGTCCCCAAAAGGATCTGCGCGCGGCGCCCGCCGCACGTGATGCTCGAGCGACGGTCGCAGAGGAAAGACCATGAAAGTTTTTATACTTAGCCGAACTCTGCTGGTAGTTGTTTGCCTTGGATTATGCTGGGTCAGTTCACCGGGCCAAACAACCGCCGATACACCGCTAACAAATAGCGCTGTAGTTAAACTCGTCAAGGCCAACTTCAAGGAAAAAACAATTATTTCGATTATCGGAGCACGTGCCACCAGATTCGATCTATCAACGGAGCGGATGATTGAGTTGAAGCGGTCCGGCGTCAGTGAAAGAATTATTCTGGCGATGCTCGCCCGACAGCAGGGCCTTGATTTCGACGAAAGCTGGAATGATGAGGCCTTTTTCAGTCAAGGCGACGATGGTCTTAAAGCTGACAAGCAAAACGGTCCTGCCGGAAACTCTTCTACTCCCGGTAACACTACCGATATTTTTGGATCGAGCGGGGGTTTTAAGGGCAACACACGAAGCAAAGGGGGCAACGGTAGCAGCAGTGGCGACACTATAACCACCGGCAGCGCCACCGTCCGCATTCTTCGTCCACCGACGGAAGCGGGCGCTGTCCCCAAACTTGAAAAAGTTGCGACCCTCACTAACGATTCGATTGTAGAACTGATCGAAGCGGGTTTTTCCGAAGGCACAATCATCAGACGCATCGAGCAGTCTCCAGTAGAATTTGATTTGTCCCCAGAAAAACTTGCCGAGCTTCGCAAGCACCGCGTGAGTGAAAAAATACTAGCGGCGATGAAGACGGCAACTGGCGACACGAGCGACGTTAAGAACCAACCTACTTCCAATGGCATGCCTCTCCGATAGACAATCTGCCGCAATCAGGCTGCTGCTCTGCCTGGCAGTTGCGGTGATCCCGGCATTATCGATTTACGGCCCGCGCGCGTCGTCATCGTCGCCTGGCTCGCAAACCCCTTCGCGTAAGAAAGCTACTCCAGCTTCAGCCAATCGCCAGAAGTCCAAAGTTAGCCCGACGCCGTCGCCAACACCTGCGTGGTTCGAACGGCTGGGCGAGCCGCCTCCGGCACCGACGCCAAAACCCGAACAGGAAATCAACCCCGGCGACGTGATCTCAGTGGAAACAACTGAAGTGATGCTGCCGGTCACGGTTCGCGACGCGAATGGACGCCTGGTTTCTGCGTTGGTACGTGATGACTTTCGCGTTTTCGAAGATAACCAACAGCAGCCGCTACGAGATCTTGCGCTCAGGCAAGTGCCGGTTGACGCCGTCCTGATGGTCGACACTTCTTCGTCGACAGCCCGCAATCTCGATGATTTCCGCCGCGCCGCCGAAGGCTTTGCGGCCCGCCTGGGATCCGATGATCGCATCAGTCTGATCAAGTTTGACGATTCAGTTCAATTGCTTCAGGACTGGACTAAGAGTCGTTTTCAGTTGCGGCGCGCTCTAACCAGAATTGTTCCTGGAATGTTCACGCGTTTCAACGATGCTTTGTTGCTGGCTGCGCGCGAGCAATATGGTTCCACTCGCTCGCGCCGTGCGGTGATCGTGTTGACCGACGGCATCGATAGCGGCCGCGGCACTACGCTTGAGAACGCGGTCAGGGCCCTGCTTGAAGCGCAGGTGACAGTCTACGTTGTTAGCAACACCGAAATATCGCGCGCACAGAAGCTTGCCGATCTTGATTCCCTCACGCGTGGCACAGAGGCTTCCCGGCGTTTTAATAAACTTCAAATTGATGACTTGCAGATGGGCCTGCAGGCACTGGATCAAAGTGAACAGATGCTGACCCAACTAACCGAGGCTACGGGCGGCAGGTTGTATAAACCTCAGGGCTTTGACGCGCTGGAAGCAACCTATGGAGAGGTGGCAGAAGAGTTACGGCATCAATACGCGCTTTACTACACGCCACAAAATAAAACGCGCGACGGTGGTTTTCGTCGCGTTCGCGTCGAAGCTACAAATCCGTCTTACAAAACGCAGACCCGCATCGGTTACTTTGCGCCCAAGACGTGAACTGAGTTTTCCTGTTAATCAGTTTACGCCCAGGGGGCAATGAATATTTTGATACTATGCGACGAGTGATGAAAACTTTTGGTGCAATTCTAGTTCTTCTACTGTCTGTGTCGTTCGCTTCGGCGCAAACGACAGATAGGCGACCCGACTCGAATGGAGCATCGGGTCCCACACCACAAGCGGAGACAGGCAAGCCAGGCACGCCAGGCAAGGTCGCCGCGAGCGAAGAGGCGGCGGCGGTAACAGCGTCAGGTAAGCCAACCGTTTGGATCCATCTCGTCGGTGGCAGACGAATGCAGGTTGACGACGTCACCCAAATGACTGATGGCGTCTGGTACACGCAAGGTAATCTCTCGACCTTTCTCGATGCCGCACGCGTCATACGGATCGAACGCAGCGAACCTCGCAGGCCAGATTCGCCTGCTGCTGTGGTCGCAGGCTCAGGCAGTTGGAAGATTTCTGATTCAGCCAGGGTGGAAAACTTCTTTTTGTCGCGATTCAAACGTCGATTGCCAACTACGGCTCTTGGACAGTCGGAGCTACACACTCGTTGGGGACTCGATCATCGCAACGGCATGGATGTGGGGTTACACCCTGACAGCTCCGAAGGTAAGGAGTTGATCAAATTTCTAACTAGCGAAGCAATACCTTTTCTGGCTTTTCGTGGGAGCATACCAGGCGTCGCTACCGGGCCCCATATCCATGTCGGAAATGGCTCTCACCGGATCGGCCGGTAACCCACGCAGCATCAAGCAAACACTCGAATAATTGCGGCGACGATCGCAATGCTCACAAACCCACCTGAATAGGTGAAAGCCCGCTCAACCGGGGAGCTGTTTCGTTTCAAAAGGAAGCGCATCATCACCAGGCCACATTTCCAACCATCGTGTTGATAGAGCGGCAGTAGATTGCCCGCGGCAAGTAGTAGATTCACCCAACCAAAAACAGTCCCATAGGTGGCAAGGCCGGCGATGGCGTTGAAAAGGATTCCACCGAGATGCACAAACAATTGCTGTCGCACTGCTAAGGCTTTCAGCGCCGTGCCGTCGAGACGCACGAACGAGCCAAGCGGAAGCGCGCGCAGATTGAAGCGAGTGCCGCCGACGCGAAAACCGAACAGCTTCGTCCCAAAGCCCAAACCCAATTCCGAGCACGGAACCTTGCAGGTTCTGGCCGCGAACAAGTGGCCCAACTCATGAACGATCATGGCCAGGGCGGTTGCTAGTATGATGGAGGTTATCAATATCACTGGGGTGGGAAGTGTCCTTCGAGGCGGGAATAGATATTGAAAAAGAAAATTATCATTATGATCAGCGTCATCATCGCCCCTTTTTCTGCCGGCTGGGGGATCGCCGCGCAGCGATGCCTTCAACCGACATGCCGTATCTTCGTAGCTAACAGATGCTCTGCTTTTCTTGAGAATTTCGACGACTGGTGACGGGAAGGTGACGGAAACTGTGACTGTTAAGCAGACACAATTTGGCTAGAGTGAGACGCAGCACTGACCACGCTTGCTACCGCGCTCGGTTCTCCGGAAAGCGAGACTCGATCACGCCGCCATAGTCAGTGCCGTGTTTGAGAGAGAGTTGGGGGTAAGTGGCCGGCTCGGCGCGCAGGCGTTTGATTGCAAGTTTGCTTTCGATGTCGCGAATGTCCTGTTCCGTGCCTTCAATTTCCATGAACAAACCAAAGGGCAGCTCGTCAATCACGATCTCAGTGCTACCAAGCTTCCAGGTCTCCCGACGCTTCTCATAGACCAACGCTGCAGTAAAACCCAATGCTTCCAGGATCAACTCCATCGCGTCCGCATCGGCAACCACGGTTTCATCCTCACGCTGGTGCTTAATGTCAGAACGCGTGGGAAAGCGTTCCTTGTAGGTGAGTATGGCGCGCTTGCCAATACGGCGGAGGCGCAGGATGGAACGTGACAGATC
>DASZDU010000191.1:0-7720 GCA_035941655.1 Pyrinomonadaceae bacterium
GTTGAACGGTTAGGACTCGGCGAGGAAGGACTGGTGCGCGCGGGTTGCGCCTGTTACACGACTGCTGAAGAAATCCAACGCCTGCTTGAAGGTGTGAGCGAAATCGCCCGCTGACACCGCTCAACGTTTGCTGGGAGCGCAGGCATCTTGCCTGCTGCTTACATTCCCACGAACGTTGAGGCAGACAAGTTGTCTGCGCTCCCAGCGAAACATTGAATTTACTCACGAACTGCGTTGATAAAATCCGCGAGCAATCCATAGGCAGTACTTTGCAGGTTAGGCCGGTGCGAGGTGATGGTCAGACCGGGCATCATGTCCAGCTCAAAATGAATCGCCAAAGAGGTTCCCCTGACGTTGCCGAGCGGATCGCTTGCGGCAATCTGTTCAGGCCGCACACTCGCTATGATCTTTCCATCGCCAGCAGACTTCGCGCGAGCTACCAACTTGAACGGCTTACCCTCCGCCCTCGCAGCCTGCACTTGCTTGTGTGTGAGACCGCGAACGCCTTCGCGAACAACCTCGTCTGGCCGCAAAGGAATATTCATAAGCACGCTGGCGAGTGCGCACACTTTCACTGTTGCGTCCCAGCCGTCGATGTCGTGACTCGCATCTGTTTCGGTGACACCCAATTCCTGCGCCGTTTTTAGTCCTTCTTCAAACGAACGGCCGGCCTCCATCGTTTCGATGATTACATTCGTGGTTGAGCTGAACACACCGCTGAATCCGCGCAACTTCGCCGCCGGCAGAGTTTCCCGAAACAGCGAGAACACCGGCGCGCTATCGAGTACGGCGGCTTCAAAAAGAAACCGCTTGTGGTTCACTCGGGCGATTTCGGCGAGCTCGCGATACGCGTAAACGAGCGCGCCCTTGTTAGCAGTGATCGCATGTGCTCCCGCTTGTAGAATCGCGCGCAGGTAGTCGATTGCCGGCTGGCCTGTTTCCGGATTGAGTGAGGTTGTTTCAAACACTGCATCCGGCCGAGCTTCACGCAGCCACTCGTCAATATTACTTAAAGCTAACGCATCTTCAGATAGAGACGGATTTGCGAGCAAACTTGCGACTTCAAAGCCTTCAGATCCGTTCGCGTCCTGAGGCTTCGCCAGCCATCCAATTCGCCGGCTGGCTACACCGGTAACTTGAAACTCGACTCCATATTGGTTGCGCAACTCACCCGACTTGGCAACCAGCAAACGGGCCAGGGCGCGTCCCACATTTCCGAAGCCAAGAAAACCAAGATTGAATTGTTTCATGCTTACCTAATGACCGGGGCAAAGTTATACTGCAGTCACATAAACGCCTGACAAGATTAGCAGGATTCACAAGAAGATAAACCGAAGTGATGCTGACTGCGATTTGGCAGTCTGGTTAATCTTGTAACTCCTGGCGGACTATTGAATGAAACAATACCACGATCTACTTAAATCAATTCTCGCGAACGGTACGGAACATCACGACCGCACCGGCGTTGGCACGATTTCGCATTTCGGTTTCCAAACGCGATTCGACCTGCGCCAGGGCTTTCCGATTGTAACCACGAAGAAGATTCCCTTCCGCTGGATTGTCGAAGAATTATTCTGGTTTCTTTCTGGCGACACGAATGAAGCCAACCTGCGCGCGCGAGGCGTAGACATTTGGGCCGAGTGGGCAGACGCGGAACATACCGCGCGCTTCAATCGAGAGCCCGGCGATTTAGGACCGGTCTATGGTTATCTCTGGCGGTCGTTCGGCGGCAACTATCCCGAGCGAAATGGTGTCGATCAAATCGCGCGTCTGATCACTGAAATCGAGCGGAATGCTAATTCACGACGGTTGATTGTAACGGGTTGGGATCCGCGGCAAGCCGATCAGGTCGATCTGCCACCGTGTCATACGCTGTTCCAGTTCAAAGTGGACCACGGACTTTTGCATTGCCAACTGTATCAGCGTTCAGCCGATGCTTTTCTCGGTGTGCCGTTCAACATTAGTTCTTACGCGTTGCTCATGCACATGATCGCGCACGTTTGTGAGCTTGAAGTGGGGGAGTTTGTTTATACGCTCGGTGATTACCACATTTATCAAAATCATCTCGAACAAGTCGAAGAACTACTGGCCCGGGAACCATTTCCCCTACCGCAACTCGAGATCGTTGATGAAGGCGGGCAGCTCAGAGGCCTGCAGGGACTACTCGATATTCAGTATGTCAATTTGAAGCTTGTAGGATATCAATCGCACGGAAAGATTTCGGCAGCGGTTGCAGTCTGACGCGCGGCTTGCCGCAATAACTTATGATCAGTGGAATCGTGGCGGTAGATAAGAATGGTGCAATCGGCAAAGGCGGGAAGCTGCCGTGGCATTACTCTGCCGACATGAAGTTTTTTAAGGAGACTACGACTGGAAATGCTGTGGTGATGGGTCGCAAAACCTGGCTGACCCTGAAAAAACCATTGCCGAACAGAGTGAACATTGTGCTGAGCAGGAAAGCTGAGATTAAGGCCGAGGATTCTGTGGTTGTGCTGCGAGAAGTTGATGCAGTTCTGGCCCTGGCGAAGACTCTCGACTGCGATCTTTATGTGATCGGAGGCGAGCAAGTCTACGGATCGTTTCTCCCCCACATAGATCGCTGGATCGTTACCCGAGTGCCGTTGGTAGTTGAAGCTGCCGACGCATTCGTGCCGCAGAATTATTTGGATGGCTTCCTGGAAGTTGGATCGAAAGAGCTGGAGCCGAACCTGGTCGCTCATTATTACGAACGCAGGCCCAACGACTAAGCTAGCGAACCGGTATTACCAAGTCTCAAATCCAGTACATCATGTCGCGTAATGATCCCGGTTATGCGTCCATACTCTTCCACGAGCACCGCGGGACTTCTTTGTAGCAGCTGCATCACTTCCTGCGCGCCCGCATCGACATCCACGGTCGGGAAGCTTGCCTCCATCACCTCGCTTACGGCCGACTCCAGCAAGCTACGATCGCGCACCACTTTCGCCAGCACGCGGTTTTCTCGCAGCGATCCCACCGGCCGTCCATCTTCCAGGACGGGAATTTGAGTGAGTCCTAACTCGTTCATCTTAGCGAGTGCCTCAGCGAGTTTGTCCTGAGGCGTGACGAAAACCAGTGCCTGCGGCGCATTCACTGCTTTTGTACCGCTGATCAAACCCGCGGTCATCCGCTGGGGCTCGAGTAGACGCTTCTCTTTCAGCCACTCGTCCGAGTGGTGTTTCGTCAGGTAATGCTCGCCCGTGTCACAGACGATGAAGACGACAACCGCGGATTCATCCAAATCGCGCGCGACTCGCAGCGCGGCTGCCAAATTCGTGCCACTCGAACCTCCGCAAAAAATTCCTTCAGTTCGTCCCAATTGCCGCGACATCTCAAACGATTCACCATCTGTAATGTTAATAACCTCGTCCACATATTCGATGTGCACATTGGGCGGCACCACCTCCTGGCCGATTCCTTCGACCAGATACGGCGTGGTTTCGATAACCTTTCCCGTGTCTTTGTAGGTTTTGAAAATCGAGCCAAACGGATCGGCGCCAATCACCTTTACGTTTGCATTCTGCTCTTTTAGGAATCGGCCGGTCCCGGAGATCGTCCCGCCGGTTCCAATGCCGGCGACGAAGTGTGTGATCTTGCCCTCGGTTTGTTCCCAAATCTCCGGCCCGGTGGTGCGATAGTGCGCTTCTGGGTTGGCCGGATGCGAATACTGATCGGGATAAAATGAATTAGGAGTTTCCCTCGCGATTCTTTGTGCAGTTGATACGTAATGATCAGGGGTTCCCGGCTTAGCGGACACCGGAGTGATTACCACATCCGCGCCGAGCGCTTTGAGGTAACGCGATTTTTCCACTGATGCTTTATCAGTCATCACAAAGATGCATTTGTAACCCTTAACTGCAGCCGCGAGCGCCAGCCCAATTCCGGTGTTACCTGAGGTGGCTTCAACTATGGTCCCGCCGGGTTGCAGCGTCCCTTCGCGTTCCGCCGCCTCGATCATCGAAATGCCTATACGATCCTTAACCGAAAAGCCGGGGTTGAGGTTTTCCATTTTTGCCAACACAGTGGCGTTAATGCCACGCGTCATTTTGTGGAGTTTCACCAGCGGTGTCCGGCCGATCAGTCCCAGGACGTTGTCGTAGTAGTGCATTCTCATCTCCGAAAACATGGATTGATCTGTTTCTAGCATGACTCTTTCTAACAGAACTCGGGGCAGTCGCGCTATTTGAGAAGCGCGTCTTCACACACTTTCTTTGCAATAGATTCCCCGGCCACTCGATTACCCGCAACATTCCAGTGCCCGTTACCAATATCTGCGCCAAATCCATGCAGGAATACCTTGTTTTGTTGGGCAAAACTCTGCAAGTCAGGGGCAATAGTAATCACGGGAATTCCTTCACGTGAACCAAGCGATTTGATTCTGTTGTCGGGATAGAAGAGGTCGGTTATTCCGAATCGATTCTTAAAACGTTCGCGCACATTAGCATCAGGCAGTACTTGTGGGCCGTTGCTCAAGGTCACAACGACAAACTTCGCGCCAGATCTATTAACTTCGTCGCGCATCTGCACAATCAATCCTTCCGTTACGCGCCAGGCGTCGTTCCAAACCGCGTTGGTAGGGTCCAGATAAACGAGATTGTCGGTGCCAAGCTCTTCAGAACGCGCAAACAGATCCGACTTTTCTGGCGTTGTTCCGCTCTTACCGGCGTTACCGGAATCCTGTGTTTCCGGCGCTGACGGCGCAGACCGTTTCGCGCGCCACGAGGCAAGCAGAACTTTGAAGCCGCGCTGACCTTGTGTGATCGCCTGCACCAATCGGGAATGGATTCGCAGCCAGTTTGTCATCCGCCCGATTCTGGACTTACTGAACCGAAATCCTTGCGATTGTTTGAAAGAATCGTCGAGGGTTAACTGATCGCCGCGGTAGACGAAGTAAGGAATATCATCGGTTTTTTTAAGAGCCCGCGTGTTATCCGTGATGTCGTTGTTTGTGGTAACAGCCAGCAGCACCAGATCGGGAGAATACTTCCAAACTTTTTCTCGCAGGGTGAGAAGTTCCTGTGCAGTTCCGTATCCCGACACACCGAAGTTGAGCGCTTCAATTTTCTTACCACCAAAAGCGCCACATTCCTGAAGTTTCCTTCCCATGACCGACCAAAAAGCGTGCTCCAAGGGGACTGAAAACGCCTCGCAGTAGGAGTCGCCTATGACAGCGATCCTGAAAGTGCCCGGTGCTTTTGTTAACGAATGTTCCTGATCACGAAGGCCGTCGCTGTTGATGCGCACATATGCTTCGCCTTCCCGGCGATACCAACCCTCCGCACCCGGACGAAGCGAAACTCCACAAACTTCATCACGCTTATAAAATTCCGGATAGGAATAGCCGGCGACGCGCAGGGCGATTTCGACGATAACTCCGCCGAGAAGAAAGCCCATTAAGACAACTACAAGTTTTGCGATCGGCTTGCTGGCGCGGGAGCGTTTGCGGGTCATGTGTCAACCGAGCACGAGTTGGCAGGCGAACATCAGAACAGTTATTCAGGTTGAAGAACGAAGGAATACCTTAAGCGAAGGGCGGGGATTTTGTCCAAGACATGCAGGTGCGACGGCGTTGGGACTTCATAAGCACTCTCAAATGTTGAATGACCGCTGAAAGAGTCTCGGAAGACGCAGAGGCTCCGTTTCGGGTCATGGCCTGTGCAGCGCGCGGTTGCGGCGCTTCAAACGCGGTCGCGCAGGCGTTGATCGGCGCCACAGGTGAAAATTTTGAGATTTGAAATTTGAGATCTAAAACTGTTGAGGCCCGGACGCGCTCTCCCCTTCGCATCCGGGCCTCAAACAAGGTCATCGATTTTTCAATCGGCGACCAGGCTCTACCGCAGCCAAGAACTAGTACCGACGATTCTTGTCGCGGATTTTGTAAGTGTAGATAGCCGCTCCCGCGCCACCTGTAATTGCACCAATCACTGCACCCTTTTTTCCACCAATCAAGCCGCCGAGAATTGCGCCACCCACTGCGCCCCCCGCTGTAGTGATCTTGTCCCGGTGCTCCTGCCAGACGGAACGGTCCCGGCCGTAGTAGTCGTCGGCGTAGTAACCGTCATTCTGATAGACGCTCTCGCGGTAGATATTGTCTCGATACCTCGCATCGCGATTGTAGGTGGTGTTGTATGTTGTGCGGCCGTTGTAGGTCGATCGATTCGCGCAGCGTGTTCTGGTTTGCGCGGCAACGGGCAGAGCCGCCATGCTGACGACGATAAGGGTAACAAGGGTTGCGATAACTTTTTTCATTTCTGCCTCCGTGGCCGTGGTTTGGCAACGAGCATGCCACGTCTGCCCATTGCTCGTGAGGGTTGTTGAAATGCGGGATTTCAAAGGGAAGCTGGAGCACATTGGCGATAACGACACTGGGAATCAAATTCCACAACTTAGGATTCAGTGTCCATTTCGTATCGATCATTTCCCTTTTGGGGTAAACCGCGCGGCAGTTGCTTCAGCGGTTCATGGAAAGAAATCGGCGAGGCATCGGCTACAATGAGATTTGTCATCGGCCAAACCTGCTATGCGCGTGCAACCCTTCCATATACACATCCCTGACCTGACGCTTTTCGACCTCAAAGCACGACTTGCTCAAACCCGTTGGCCGGATGCAATCGCGGATGCAGGCTGGGAATATGGCGCGAACGTCGAATACATGAAGGAAATCGTCGACTACTGGCAAACACGATTCGATTGGCGCGCACAGGAAAACGTGATTAACGAATTCAGGCAATTCCGCGCCGAGATCGACGGGTTGAACATCCACTTTATTCACGAGCGGGGCACCGGAGCGCGGCCCCTTCCGCTTGTAATCACCCATGGCTGGCCCGGCTCTTTCGTCGAGATGTTGAAAATAATTCCGTTGCTCGCAGATCCCGAATCGCATGGAGCTTCCGCAGACGAATCGTTCGATGTGATAGTTCCTTCGATGCCCGGCTACGGTTTTTCGAGTTATGCAACCAGGCCGGAAATGAACGCGTTTCGCATCGCCGAGTTATGGCTGCAACTGATGAAGGGGCTCGGCTATAGCCACTTTGGTGCGCAAGGCGGCGATTGGGGTGCAAGCGTAGGAACCTGTCTCGGTCTAATGTATCCGGCAAATTTGATCGGACTGCACTTGAACTACATACCCGGTTCGTTCAAACCTTTTCTCGGCTCCGGAACGCGTGGCTTGTCGGAAACAGAGACCAGCTTCCTGGAGACACAAGAGAGTTGGTTGCAAGCGGAGGGCGGCTACGGTCATCTCCAGGCGACCAAACCGCAAACCGCCGCTTTTGGACTAAACGATTCGCCTGCGGGTTTGGCGGCTTGGATTATTGAAAAATTTCGCGATTGGAGCGACTGCGATGGAGACGTGGAACGGCGTTTCACCAGGGAGGAGCTACTGACAAACGTTATGATCTATTGGACGACGCAGACGATTCACTCTTCCATGCGACTCTATTACGAAGCGCGCCAACGACCTTTGCATTTCAAAATGGGCGAGAAAGTTCGGACGCCGTGCGCTGTCGCTCAATTCATTAAAGAGGCGCCCTTCCCACCGAGAGAGTGGGTTGAACGCGCCTACAACGTTCAACGTTGGACTGAATTCCCTGTTGGCGGCCACTTCGCAGCTATGGAAGAACCCGAGCTGCTCGCAGCAGACATCAGAGAGTTCTTCCGTCCCCTGCGGTAGTTTTGGTAGTGGCACGAAGTTTTTCTCTGT
>DASZDU010000192.1:0-24460 GCA_035941655.1 Pyrinomonadaceae bacterium
CGGCCGGTGATTTTACCTGTCTTAGTGCAAATATAGTTTCAAGTGCTGAGTTCTGATGCAAAGGCGACGAAAAGTTCAGGCGCATTTTTTAATGACTAACCAAGTTTCGCGTCCGACCCGGTCTGTATTCGATGACCCACATCACGAACTGCCTTTGAATCACTTAAACCGAAGAGCTGGAACGAACACAGCAAAGAGTCAGAACAGGGAGCGGTAGCGACCTGGTTAACGTCTATTGGGCTCAACTCTCAAAGCTTTGCGACGAGGGGGCAGGACGCGACTTGAACTCCTAACTTGAAACTTGAAACTTGAAACTCTCTTTCCAGGACAAAGTCGTAATGATCACTGGCGCGTCGTCCGGTATTGGACGAGGGCTGGCGATTGAACTTGCGCGCGGTGGCGCGAGGGTGGGCTTGATCGCCCGACGTGCTGACGTCGTTCAGGAAGTGGTTCGCGAGATCGAGGCAGTTGGCAGCAAAGCTATCGCATTGCCGGCTGACGTGCAGGATGCGAAATCGCTATCAGCAGCCGCGGAGAAGCTGCGCAAAGAGTTTGGACCAATTGACATACTGATCGCGAATGCCGGCATCGGCCCGACGAGAGACGCGGCCGACATCGACGCAGCGGAGATCGCCGGGGTCATCAATGTAAACGTCATTGGCGCGGCGAACAGTGCGGCAGCGGTGATTCCCGAAATGGTTACGCGTGGCAGCGGGCAGTTGGTGATCATATCGAGCTTGGCGGCGTATCGCGGTCTTCCAAAATCAGCGGCATATTGTGCGAGTAAAGCTGCGGTTTCGGCGTTCTTCGAAAGTCTGCGACTGGATCTGGAGCCGAAAGGTGTTGACGTCACGATTATTCATCCCGGCTTCATCAAAACACCACTCACCGCCGGGCGCGAAGCGCAGATGCCGTTCCTGATGGAACTGGACGACGCGGTAAAAAAAATGACGCGAGCAATCGAGAAGCGGCGCAAGCGTTATTCATTTCCCTGGCAACTCGCGTCCATCGTCCGCGCGGGAATGATCATGCCGATCTGGATGTATGACCGGATTTCGCGAGCGAATTCGTTTAGAGAGTAAAACGAACTTTGTACTTGGTGCTTTGAGCTTAGTTCTTTTGCCAGCAAAGCACGGCGATCGGATCGCAAAGTACAAAGCTCAAAGCACAAAGTTCCGAGCAGCAAGCTCAAGAGTAAATCACCTGACCCTTCATGACCGTCTTACAAGCCATTATCCTTGGCATCGTCCAGGGACTAACCGAATTTATTCCCATCAGTTCGACCGCCCACCTCGTTTTTGCAGCGCGCTTGATCGGCCTTTACAACGGTGTGGATGCGGCGCTCAAAGCCGAACAAACCACAGCCACCATTGCCGTAATTCAACTCGGGACGTTGCTCGCCGTACTTATTTACTTTGCGCGAGACATCATCAACATTACGCGGGCGTTTGTACTCGATCACATCGCTCTCCTTCGCGGCAGACGTCGTACGGACGGCACCACGCAACTCTCGCCCGCAGCATGGCTGGGATGGCTGGTGATTCTCGGGTCAATTCCGGTCTCGGTGGTGGGATTGCTGTTCAAAAATCAGATCGAAGGAACGTTCACGAAGAACCTTTGGGTCATCGCGACCATGATGATCGTCGTGGCTGTACTGTTGACTATTGCCGAGCGGGTGGGAAAAAAAGAACGCTCGATGGCACAACTTGGAATTAGCGACGCGTTGGTGGTGGGATGTTCACAAGTGCTGGCGTTGATTCCTGGCTCCAGTCGATCAGGTTCAACAATCATGGGAGGCCTTTTCGCCGGCCTAACCCGCGAAACAGCCGCGCGGTTTTCTTTCCTGCTTTCAATTCCAGCAATCGCCGCCAGCGGCATGCTGGAATTGAAGGAAGCAATAAACAAACTTCCTGACGGAAGCTATTTGCCTTTGATTGTGGCAACGGTGGTTTCTGGACTGTTTGGATACGCGTCGATCTGGTTCCTGCTGCGGTATCTCAGAACGCACTCTACTGCAGTCTTCATTGTTTACCGTCTCGTGGTCGGGGCTGCGATTCTGTTTGCACTAATCGGCGGTTACATCTCGGCCACTGCGGTATAGCCCCTCTCTGGAAGCTCGGCGACACACTTCCAGAATCAAATCGCTATCAAAAACTTTGCAGTTTCGGGTAAACTGAATAATGCCCTTTCTCCTCCCGACCCTGAGTGGGTTCCCGTGTAAATTAATGAGGCGGTGATTTTGATGAGTGAAAAAGATCTGCGAGGTGTGTCCGCGCGCTCCCAACGTCCGCGGAATCCACGCGTTCCGGTAGAGTTTGCGCTAGGCGTAGAGGGGAAGACCCCCAGCGGTGAGCCGTTCAACGTTCAGGCGCAAGCAGTCAAGATTAGTCGAGCCGGTGCCACGATCTTGTTGGATGCTGACGTAGCGTTAGGCACGATCGTAAAGCTGATGCCGCCGTTCGGCCGCGAGCTCAATGCTGAAGTGAATGGCGTGTGGACTGATCCAATTGATGGCCGTCGGCGGATCGGTGTTAAACTACTCGCCGAAGATGGTTGGTTTGCCGAATGAATTTGTTGCAGGAATCGAACTACCGATGAACCTCACATGAGCGCCAAACGGTGGATTGTGCAAGCGCAAGACGCCGAGCATGTTGTCTCGCTGGCTCAGGCTTTGGGTGTCTCTTCCACAATTGCCGCCCTCCTCATTTCACGCGGCTGCGCCGACGAACATGCTGCGAGAAAGTTTCTCAAACCAGCTTTCGATCAACTTCACGATCCATACCTTATGCTGGGAATGTCCGTGGCAGTGCCTCGGCTACTCCGGGCCATCGATCAGGGTGAACCGATACTCGTTTACGGAGACTACGACGTAGATGGCACGACGGGGACGGCCGTGCTGCTGCGGGCTTTAAACCTTTTGGGTGCGAAGACGGGCTTTCATGTGCCGCATCGATTCACTGAAGGTTACGGCATTCAGACGGCAGCACTTCAAACAGCCGTCGCGCAAGGTTACAAGCTGGCGATCAGCGTTGACTGCGGCATACGTGCGCACGACCCACTCTACTGGGCGCGCGACAACGGCCTCGATGTAATAATCACCGATCACCATTTGCCTGATGAGGGGGAGGGTGTTCCTCCTGCCTTCGCCGTCTTGAATCCAAATCAGCGTGGCTGCAAATATCCTGACAAGAGCCTTGCCGGCGTGGGCGTCGCGTTCAAGCTGGTCGACGCACTCTTTCGTGAACGCGGCAGGGAGTCGCAGGTGCATGCGTTTCTGAAGATTGTGGCGATTGGCACTGTCGCTGATGTCGCGCAGTTGACAGGAGAAAACCGCACGATTGTTGCCCTCGGTTTGAAAGACCTGCCAAAGGCAACTAACCCCGGACTGCGCGCCTTGATGGAAGTCGCCGGATGCGGCGAGGGCACTACCATGACGGCGTACGACATCGGATTTCGCCTGGGTCCTCGAATAAATGCAGCCGGTCGGATGGATGCCGCTCGCGCCGTTGTGGAATTGTTTAGCACCAGAGAAATTCGGGAAGCGCGGCGGCTCGCGTTGCATTTGGATACCCGCAATCGTGAGCGCAAGGAAGTTCAAAAACAGATCCTGGATCTGGCGATTGCTGAATTGGAAAACACTGCCGCCGAGCCGGCGAATTCTTACGTGGCTGTAATCGCCGGTGAAGGTTGGCACCGTGGTGTGATCGGCATCGCCGCTTCGAAAGTCGCGGAGCGGATTAATCGCCCGTGCGTTGTCTTTTCGATCGACGGTGACATTGCCCACGGCTCGGGCCGAAGTATCGAGCCTTACCACTTGCTTAACGGTTTGACGTCATGCGCTGATTTGTTTGAGAAATTTGGCGGCCACTCTCACGCTGCCGGCATCACGATAAAGCCTGAACGGATTGTGGAACTGCGCCGGCGACTGAACGAACATGCCTCCGGCTGTTTGACAACAGAGGACTTGCAGCCTTGTATTCGAATTGACGCCGAGTTGCCGACGCAGGAAATCACCTTTGAGCTGGTTGGCGAACTGCAAACACTTGAGCCGCACGGCGCGGGTAATGCTCGTCCGGTCTTTGTGGCTCGTAACTTGTGCATCGTCTCCGAACCGCGTTTAATTGGACAACGGCATCTAAAGCTGTGTGTTGCTGGTCCGAAAGGGCGTCCGCTGGAAGCGATATGGTGGAATGGAGCGGAGCAAACCTCAATGGTGAGAAACGGCATCGATATGGCTTATACGATTGAGACGAGCAATTGGACCGGCGAAACGTTTTTGCAGTTGTCAGTACAGGACGTGAAACAGCAAACAAAACCGTGAACAGCAAACAGCAAACAGCAGACAGCAAGACGGTTTGGCTGTTTGCTGTTAACTGTTTGCTGTTTACTTGGATCTAGCCATGCAAGAGATTACGAGGAAGAGAGCGATTGCCATCGGGTTGCGTGCGCGCGCGCCGGTGTTCGTGCGTATCGGCGCCCTGGTGATTTTGGTGGCGGCCGTGGTCTTCGTAGCGATTTCCTACTATCACCTTCGCAATACCGAACGTTTTCGAATCAAATCAAAGACGCCTGAGCTCTCGAAGGAAATCAAAGGCATTGTTGAAGGCTACGAGCAAAAGCTGATGAAGGGTGACCGGCTGTATCTCTGGGTGCGGGCCGCGCGCGATATCACGTTTACCGACGACCACCATGAGCTCGAACAAGTAAGTCTGGCAGTTTATCCACCGGTTGGCGAAAAGCCTGACCAAATCGCGGCCACCAAAGCCATCTGGGATCCGCAAAAATCTATCATCACGTTCCTGGGAAGCGTTAAGGTTGAAACGAAAGACGCTCTGAAAGTTAATACTGAGGCGCTGGCTTACGATCAAACAAATGAGGTGGCGCAAACTGACTTTCCCGTTTTATTCGAACACGAAAACATTTCCGGCCACTCGACCGGAGCGATTGTTTTCTCCAAAAGCAAGAAACTCGATTTGAAGAAAGACGTTGAGATCACTGTCACGCCTGCAGCACCAAAGGATCCAAAAGTCAAAGCGAACTTAACCCGGTCGCGGCCCGTCACGATTCGTTCCGGGCAGGCCTCATTTGAACAAAATTCAATGAACCTCACCTTCGCAGGCGGTGTTACAGCCGAACAAGAGCGAGATGTCATGAGCGGCGACACTCTCTACGCCACTCTCAACGAGCAAAAGCATTTGCAAAAGCTGGAGATCAGAAATAACTCCTACCTGCGAACGATGGAGGAAGGTCGTGCCGCGGAGGTCAAGTCCGTCGATATGGACTTCTTTCTGGATAAAGATCAACGGCTCGAGCGCGCAGTGGCGATGCGCAACGCCGGAGGTAAAACTCTGGACGCTGATTCCGATTTAGAAATAGCCGGCGCTAATTTGATAGAGGTGCTATTTCAGGGACAAGGCGATCGCAGCCTGCTCAAACAGTTGCGCACCGAAGGTCGTTCCGTCATCAATCTTTCTGCTCCCAAGTCGAAAGCAAACGATCCACGGTCAGCAAACAAGCGTCTGATTGCGGACGCGGTAAAGCTCATTTGGCATGTGGGCGGCCGCGACCTCGACAAGGCTGAAGCGGTTGGCAATGCGGAATTGTTCGTGGACCCGGTAGTAAAAAACGCGACTGCTGACAAGAAAACGCTCACCGCAGCCCGCATTGACTGTGATTTTTTCGAGAGCGGAAATATTGCTCGCAACGCCACAGCGACGGGTGGTGCGAAGGCCGTGATCGAACCGGTGCAGAAGGTGGAGGACCGCGGTACGCGGACATTGACATCCCAAAAAATGACGGCGCTGTTTGTGCAGAGTTCGCAGGACATCGAGCGAATGGACGCGCAGGGCGACGCAAAGTTCAACGAGAATGATCGTAACGGCGTGGCGACAAATATTTCCTACACAGCTGCGGATAACACTGTGCGACTGCGGGGCGGTGAACCAACCGTTTGGGATTCACGTGCGCGAACGAAGGGTGTCGAGCTGGATTCTGATTTAACCAACAAGGTTTCGTATAGCCGCGGAAAAACGGCTACGACCTATTACAGTCAGGAGCAGACGAACGGCGCTACGCCTTTTTCCAAAGTGAAGAGTCCGGTTTACATCGTCGGAGACCGGGGCGAGTTTCACAGCGACTCCGGCGTAGCGATCTATACCGGAAACGCCCGCGCCTGGCAGGATGATAATTTTGTCCGCGCCGATCGCTTGACGATTTTTGTAAACAGCAAGCGCATGGACGGAAACGGCCACGTGCAGAGCCAGATCTATAACGCGCGCCGGCGTGTGGAAAGCGCGAGCGGTACGGTTCCGGTTTTCGCCACTGCGGATTCGATGTCATATTCGGATGCCGACCGCATGTTGCATTACGAAGGCGATGTCGACATTAGGCAGGGCACTGACCGACTCACCAGCGGCGTTGCAGACGTTTACCTTTTCAAGGAGTCGAGCGACGTTGAAAAGACAGTCGCACAGCGTGGCGTAGTGCTAACGCAGCCCAACAGAAAGGGAACCGGCGACTGGGTTCAATATACGACTACGGACGAAGTCGCGATCTTGAAAGGGAATCCGGCGAAAGTTGAAGACACAGAGAAGGGAAGCACTCAAGGTGGTCGATTGACCGTGTATATGCGAGACGGTAGAGTGATCGCCGATGACGCGAGAGGCGCGCAATCACCGGGACGCGTAAGATCAACCCATAAAGTGAAGAAGCAGTAACTTCTTTGGAGTGCGCTAACTTGTCAGCGCTTTATTCGTTCGCGACCTATCGCGAACATTTTGACTTAAACTACCGAACAACTCGGCGACAGGCCGCCCAGGACCAAAGCGCTGACACGTCAGCGCACTCCAAATATGCAGGCTGAAGTATCGACATTGCCGAAAGCGGCACCGCAATCATTTAAGGGTCCCTCGGCGTCTGCTCTTTCAGCTATCCATCTGGAAAAGAAATACGGAAAGCGGCGGGTAGTTGACGACGTCGGCCTGCACGTTGAAAAGGGCGAGGTAGTCGGGTTGCTGGGCGCAAACGGCGCCGGAAAAACAACTACCTTCTACATGATCGTCGGCCTCGAACGTCCGGACGCCGGCACCGTGAGCCTCGGAGATCGGGACGTCACAAAATTGCCGATGTATCTGCGCGCGCGTTTGGGCCTCGGTTATCTGCCGCAGGAGCCTTCGATCTTTCGCAAGATGACGGCCGCGCAAAATATTCTGGCAGTGCTTGAGACGATGGGCCTGCGACGGCGCGAGCGGCTCAAGCGGCTCGAGGAGTTGCTGGAAGAATTTGGCATCGCACATGTGCGTAATACTCGCGGCGATGCGCTGTCTGGCGGCGAAAGGCGGCGGACCGAAATCGCGCGCGCCATCGCAACCGAACCACAATACATTTTGCTGGACGAGCCCTTCGCCGGTATCGATCCCAAAGCGGTCGACGACATTCAAAACGTCATACTATATTTGCGAAATCGCAGTATTGGAATTCTGGTTACAGATCATAACGTCAGAGAAACGCTGGGAGTAACTGACCGCGCCTATATCATGGCCGACGGTCGTATTTTTCGTTCGGGAGTTCCTCGCGAACTGACGGAAGACGCTGAAGTGCGACGGCTTTATCTTGGTGAGAAATTCCGCATGTAAATCCCCCATCTTGTGCGGAAGCGAAACTGGCGAGCGCAAAAACGACTCTAATCGAGTATAATCTTCCCGCGCGCATAGCCGCAAAATAAACAAAACAAGTGCTTGTTCGAATCAAGGAATGTCTCTAAAACTAACTACCAGCCTATCTCAACGCCTCGTGCTTACGCCGCAGCTGCGCCAGCGCATCGAGATGTTGCAGATGACTACCCTGGAGCTCACGGATCTAATTCAGCAGCAGATTCTCGAGAACCCGGTTCTTGAAGAAGTGGCTACGCAGGAAGAGGTTGGTGAACTCGCCGAAAAGATCCTCGATCACCTTGCCAGCGCCGATCCCGGCGCGGCTCCCGATGAACCACAACGCCTCGAATCCATCGAACCTGAAGCGGGTAGCCCATCTTCAAATGGATCCGGCGATCTTGATGCAATCTCCAGCTACGCCGAGAGCGACGTCGATGGCAGCGAGGGTGAGGGGCATGAAGTTGCGGTCGCCGATTTAAGTGAGGACTCGGTGGGCGACGAGATCGTCGGCGAGGAAGGCGCACGTGATGCTTTTGAGGAGATTGATTTTGGCCGTGAGTTTCAGGACTACCTGGACCCTGGCTACAAGACTCAGGAGATCGAGTACAAGGAAGATGCGCCGACATTCGAACAGTTTTTGACCCGGCCGCCGTCCCTTGCCGATCATCTTGAATGGCAACTGCACATGAGCCCCATCGAAGGGGAAATTTGCGAGGCAGCTATAAGTGTGATTGGTAACCTCGACGCCGACGGCAGGCTGAATGCGACCAATCAGGAAATGGCCGCGATGGGCGGCTGGACTGAAGAAATAGTTGAAAAGGCGAGACAGGCCGTAATGCACCTGGACCCGGTAGGTTGCGGCGCGCGCGATGTCAGAGAGTGTCTGTTGATTCAACTGGAAGTGAAGGGTGAAAGTGATCGGCTCGCGGCGCGACTAATTGCGGATCATCTTCCTGATTTACAGCAGCACAAGCTGCCGCATCTGGCGAAGCAAATCAGCAGCGACGTCGACACCCTGCTAAACGAACTGCAGTTCATTCGTACCCTCGATCCCTATCCCGGCCGTCGTTATTCGGCAGAAGAACCAATACTTATTTCCCCTGAGATCTACATTGAGAAGCTGGACGAAGACGATGACGAGTATGTGATCTATTTCGCTGACGACGGCAGCCCGCGCCTTCGGGTCAGCCAGCAGTATCAGCAGATGCTTGGGAAGTCCGACGTCAGTAACGAAACCAAAAGTTTTATTCGTGAGAAGATGCGCTCCGCCGTCGATCTTTTACGCAACATCGAGCATCGGCGTCAGACTATCTATAAAGTGGTTGAGTCGATTGTGCAGCGTCAGAAAGATTTTCTTGATCATGGCGTGCAGCACATCAAGCCAATGATGCTGAAGGATATCGCCGAGGATATTGGCATGCACCTTTCGACCGTTTCGAGAGTCGTCAACAGGAAATATGCGCATACACCGCAGGGCGTGATCGAGCTGCGGCGCTTCTTTACGGAAGGCATGATGAACGAGGACGGCGAGGAAATCTCCACGCGCATCATCAAGCTGAAAATAAAGAAACTTATTGAAGAAGAGGATTCACATAATCCCATCACTGATGATCAAGTGGTGAAAATCCTCATCAAAGACGGAATCAAACTATCGCGACGAACAGTTGCGAAGTATCGTGATCAGATGAGCATTCCCGGTTCCCGGGAACGTCGAGCGGTGGTGTAAGCCGCTGCTGCCTGATTACGCTGAGAGTTTCGCCCCCTGGTTTTATCAATAATTCGCCAAGCAAGATCTCCTTAGAATGTCGCTTGGCAAGCATTACTATATCCGACAGGGTTACGGAAGGGATCGCATATGAGGTTTGAGTACACCGGTCGTCACGTTGAAGTTTCTCCCGGCATTCGCAAGCATGTAGAGGATCACTTCAAAAAGCTGGAGTATATTTTTAACGGCAACACTGCCTGGACCCACGCCATTATCGACGTTGAAAAGAATCGTCACATCGCGGAGCTGATAGTCCACTGGCGGGATCATACTCTAACCGCCAAGGACATCAACGCCGATATGTATCTGGCCCTGACACGAGCGATGGGGAAGATTGAAAAGCAAGCCCTCAAACTGAAGAAGAAAATTATCGATCGTAAACAAGGGGCGCGGAAAACATCGACGGTGGCGCCCAGTCCTGGTGGACAGGTGGAGGCCAGTCCCCGGCCGCCCAGAATCGTCAACGCGCGTCGTTATTCAATTAAGCCGATGACTGCTGAAGAAGCGGCCTTTCGTCTTTCTTCTGAACCGGATCAGTTCGTCGTCTTTCGCGATGCAGATACCGATCGCATTGGCGTTTTGTATAAGCGTTCCGATGGCAACTATGGTTTGATCGAACCCTAATCCTGGCTCGTCGTAAGCTGGGAGCGCAGACATCCTGTCTGCCTCAGCGTTCAGAGCCACTTCGCAAGCAGGCAGGAGCCTGTGCTCCCAGCTTATGGTCGCGCGTTACGTTCAAGTTCCCGACCTACCCGATCGCTCTAACACTTCCGCATGGAAAAAGAGACCGATAAGCACCTCGCCGACAACAACAACGCGGCTCCCGACATCGTGATCCTAACCGGCTTAAGCGGTTCCGGAATGTCCTCGGCCACTAATGCCTTCGAGGATCTCGGTTACTTCTGTGTCGACAATCTGCCAATAACGATGTTGCCCACCTTTGCGCGCCTCGTGACCGCTAACGAGGATGAAAAGGGAATTGAACGCGCCGCCCTGGTCATAGACATTCGCGAAGGAACTTTTCTTCCCGACTTCGGTAAACAGCTCGCTGCCTTGCGCGCCGAAGGCTTAAATGTGCAGGTGCTGTTTTTCGAAGCGTCGGATGATGTTTTGCGGCATCGGTTTAGTGAAACGAGACGGCCGCACCCGGCGGACGGCCAGACGCTGTTGCAGTCGATTGGCGCCGAACGCGCTGCAATGTCGCGCATACGTTCTTTTGCGGATCAAATTATTGATACGACAGAACACACGGTCCATACGTTGCGCAGTCATCTGCTGCAAAGATTCAGTCCCGACCGCAAAGGCGGACCGATGCGCGTTCAGGTTCTGAGTTTCGGTCACAAATATGGCAACCCCGGCGATCTGGAACTGTTGTTCGACGTCAGACACCTGCCCAATCCACATTTCATTCCGGAATTGAAACCACTGTCAGGACATGACAAACGCGTCGTAAAATACTTGAAAGCGCAACCGGAAGTCGAAGAAACGCTAAATCGCTTTTACGATCTGCTCGACTACCTCCTGCCACAGTACAAACGGGAGGGGAAGTCATACGTGACGGTGGGAATTGGATGTACGGGCGGACGTCATCGGTCCGTAATGATTGCAAATGCTCTTAATCAACGGCTGCGGCGCGCAGGCTTTGACGCCCACGTCGTACATCGAGACGTGAGAAAATCAAACCGGCATCGATAATGAAGTCCAAAGTCCAATGTCCAATGTCCAACGTCAGCGTTGCAGCAGATGTTGAGTATCGAAGTACCGTCGATATCCATGTTCAAGGTTACCAAGACAGACTTTGGACATTGGACTTTGGACATTGGACTTCTGTAAGGAGAAACTTGCCATGAGCAGCAACGCGCCGAAAGATGAGACCCGCCGCATTGCGGGCGTGATTGTTACCCACGGGCATCTCGCGGGCGAGTTGTTAGCGGCTGCTGAAATGATTGTCGGTCCGATTTCGTTCGTTACGGCGGTCTCCATCGGATGGCATGACGACGTCGACGCTGCCCGCGACGAGGTGCAGCGCGCCATCACTCGCGTCTCACAAGGCGCAGGCGTGTTGCTTTTGACTGACATGTTCGGCGGCACTCCCACCAACATCGCCTCAATGTTTTTAGACGATGGCAACGTGGAAGTTGTCACCGGAGTGAATCTGCCGATGGTAATAAAACTTGCCAGTCAATCCGGCAACGATTCATTGCTCGAAACAGCCAGACGCGTTTGCGATCTGGGACGCCAGGGTATTTATCTGGCCGACGATCTGCTCACCCCGCCCGGAAAAAGCAGCACAAAATAAATGCTGGAGCGCACGCTAACAATCAAAGGACGGCTGGGACTACATGCCCGGGCTGCCGCCAGACTTGTTCGTGTTACCAGCAGTTTTCAAAGCCACGTTTCACTGCGACGCGTGGAAGGCAATGTTACTGCTGATGCCAAATCGATCCTCAGTGTGTTGATGCTGGCAGCCACTGAGGGCACCGAACTTCATGTCGCAACTGACGGGGTTGACCAGGAAGAGGCAATGAATGCGATTGAGCAGCTGTTCGCCGCTGGGTTCGGCGAACTCGAAACGGAATCCTCCATATGACGCAACCACCTGAGGAAATTCGCTGTAAAGGTCTGGGCGTTTCAGAAGGTATCGTGATTGGACAAGTGCTGCGAATGCATGCGGGCACCGAGCACGTTTACCACTGGCAGGTGGAACAGGCTGAGGTGGAGGGAGAGTGCCGCCGTTTGCGCGCTGCAGTCGGCGTTGCGAGTCAGCAGGTATTATCCATCAAGCAGCAAGCTGAAAAACGTTTTGGAAAGGACCACGCTTACATTTTTGATGCCCATCTGTTGCTTCTCGAGGATGAGAAGCTAATCGGGGACATCGAGAAATACATAGTCCAGGAAGGTGTGAATGCGGAATGGGCCGTCAAGGTAATTGGAGATCGTCTCCTATATCTCTATTCACAGATCCAGGACGATTATCTCCGGGAACGCAGTGCTGACATTGAGGATGTAATGCAGCGATTGCTGGGCGGCTTGAGCGGCGCCGTAACTCAAAATCGTAAGCTTTCCGGTGAAGCGATCATAGTCGCGCAGGACTTGTTACCCTCGGCTGTGGCCGATCTGGATCTGGAATATGCGCAGGCACTGGCAACGGACAGCGGAGGCTGGACCTCGCACACAGCAATTCTCGCCCGCGGTGTCGGCATTCCCGCCGTAGTTGGATTACGCGATTTCTATCGGCGCGCGAAAACCGGTGACACAATCATCGTAGACTCCACCCGTAACCAGGTAATCCTGCATCCTTCAGCCGCCACTCTTAAAACTTACGAGACTGAAACTGCTGCTCAGGCGAAAGTTCGCGGACGTCCCCAGCGAAAAGAGAGCGGACCGGTTCGCACGACAGACGGTGTGGCAATAACGCTCCGAGCAAACGTTGAGGTTCCCTCCGAATTCAATGGGGTTGAAATTTATGGCGCGTCGGGCGTTGGACTCTATAGATCTGAGTTCCTGTTGGCGCGCCGCGGCGGCTCTGTTTCTGAGGACGAGCAGTGCCTGGCTTACGAGGCAGTCGCCAAAGTGGCAGGCACTCACGGCGCGGTAATCCGTTTGTTTGATTTGGGCGGCGACAACCTTCGTGAGCAGTTTCAGGAACCGGAGAAAAATCCGGCACTGGGTCTACGTGCGATTCGGTTTGTCTTATCCAATGAGAAGGTCATGCGTGCTCAGGTGCGCGCGATCATGCGAGCTGCTGCGACCGGATCATTGAAGATCGTATTGCCGATGGTAGCGGATGTGAGTGACGTGCAACGCGCGAAAGACATCATCGAAGAGGAGGCAAACAACCTTCGTGAAGCTGGACGCAGGTTTGCCGAGGTCAGTGTAGGCGTGATGATCGAAGTACCCTCGGCAGTTTTGATGAGCGATAACATTGCGCGCATTGTCGACTTTTTTGAACTCGGCACCAACGATCTAGTCCAATATACGCTCGCCGTCGATCGCGGCAACGACGCCGTCGCTGACTGGTTTCGCACGCTGCATCCGGCCGTCCTGCGCAGCATCGATCAAAGCCTTCAGGCGGCCCACCGCGCCAGTATTCCAGCGATTGTATGCGGTGAGATGGCCTCGACACCGGCCTACGTGGTTTTGCTCTTGGGCCTGGGCGCGACGGACCTGAGCATGACGCCTTCTGCGATTCCCCGGGTGCGTCGCATCATTGCCGGTATTGATACACAAAAAGCCCGGACTGTGGCGCGAGAGTGTCTTGAATGTGAAACGGCGGACGACGTTGAGAACCTCGTCCGCGAGCGCTTCGTTCAATTTTGGCCGCAGCTGTTTGATGCCTCAAGCCTGCCGAAGCCCAGGCAGGTCAGTTCCACCTCGCGGTAGCGCGTGGGTTGTGGGAAACACTTGCAGGCGGGTTCCAGGTAAACTAGATACCCACCCGCTACCGCGAGGTGGTACTGACCTCATGCAACCACGATCCTAACTGGGTAAGATTCCCACACTTCAAACTAATCCCCAGATTCTTCTGAGAATACCGGTCCGTTAATAGTTTATTAGTAGCGGAGCAACCTGCTCAGCGGCGTCGAAGCTGAATGCCCCAGCCAAAATCGCCGGCGAAAATCATGAGAAAAGAGTGAAAACGAAGATGAAAAGCACCGTTTTTGCTGCCCTCGTCCTAAGTGCCTCCCTGGCGGTGACAGTGTCCGCGCAGGTGAAATCGTTGGCAGCGGCTAATAACCAAACCCCTTCTCAATCCGTAACCAATCAGGCAGCAGCCAACGCGACTCGCGTCCGGGTAATGTCAGACAACAAGGGTGAGCCAAGGAAGCTCGCCGTGGTTGCCGCGCCACCAGCCCGAACGGGATTTGAGCTCAATAACCATTCAAACGCCGGACGCGCCCGACGTGCCGACCTGGCCCCGGTGCCAGCTTCAGAGCCTGCCAGTAAAAAAGAAACCTCTCCCGAGAGCTCGAAAGTTGGGCACAGTAGCCTGAACCCGAATGGCTCTACTAAAACCTCGGCAATCTTGCCGCAGAACGCGGCTGCGTCAGCGGCTATCGCTGTGGCTCCCACACAGATTTACCGTGTGGGTGTTGGGGATGTTTTGGATATACAACTGTCGGGGAATCCTGCTCGCAGCTCAACCCTATTTACGGTGCTGGAAAACGGCGTATTGGAATATCCGTTGGCCGGTAACCCGATCGTTGTATCCGGCATGACTCCTTCTGAAATAGCGGATCTGTTGCGGCAGCGAATAAAAGTTTTCGAGGATCCTAAGGTCGCAGTCGACGTCCGTGAGTATGCTAGCCACGCAGTTACAGTAAACGGTTTGGTTACCGCTCCGGGAAAGAAAATTCTGCGTCGTGAAGCCTTGCCGCTTTACGCGTTGCTCGCTGAAGCGCTGGTGCTTCCCGAAGCAGTTTCCGCAACCATAACTCGCAAGGGCGTGACGCCGATTGTCGTTGATCTCAAGGATGAGAATCTTGCGGCCACACTGGTGATGCCAGGAGACACAATCAAGGTTTCAGGCACACCGCCTGCGCCAGTTGTAACGGATTTCTATTTCGTCGGTGGCGAAATAAACTCACCGGGTCAGAAGCCCTATCATGCTGGAATAACACTGACACAGAGTATTCTCGCCAGCGGCGGTATGAAAGCAGGCGGCGGCGCCAAAGTGAGAATTTCACGGCAGGCTGCTGATGGCAAACTGATTACGGAAGAGTTCAACCTAAGAAAGATTCAAACCGGAAAATATCCTGATCCGATTTTGCAGAAGGGCGATCGCGTGGAAATTACGAGTTCGAACTGACGTTTCCGCAGCCTCAAACAAAATGGCGGCCTCCGGGCCGCCTTTTTTGTGTAACGCAGAGTGTTCGTGGGTACTCGCGCCAGTGCCAAGTTGCCAGTGACGATAGTCAACGCAAACTAACAGTTTGCGTTACAATTGCCGCGCTTCATAAACGTTATGAAAATTCCATCAGCCCGACTGGTCCATCTGCTGATCGGCAAGTCCATCATCGAAACTCTGGTAGTGGGCGGGCTCGCGGTTTTCACCTTCATCAACGTGCTGCCGCCATACTTTCATGGCTGGGGTGAAGTAACTGCAACTGGTATTTCTGGTTGGGCAGTTAATAGCGCGTCGCCATGGGAACGCGTCGAGGTACAACTGTTCGTGGACGGAAAGTTCGTGGCAGACGCGATTGCCAATCAACCTCGTCCAGATGTTTTGGCTGCAGGTTGGGCGAAGGACCAATGGCACGGTTACACCTTCCGCCTTTCGCCACAGAACCCTCGCTACCATGAGGCTCGTGTATACGTGCTGCACGATAGTGGAGGCGGCACACGGAAATCATTACAGCTTCTTGGTAACCCTATTCCTTTCTTTGTTGATGAGGACGGAAAAATCGTGAATATCCCATCGAAATGAGCGGAATGATAGAACAATCAAAAGCTGGGGCGGAGTTTGCGGTGGAAGAGGCTGAAGGAGTCGAGCGCATCGCCCTTTGGGAGATCGCTTCTGTGGTTACGTCATGTCTCTTGGCGGAGTGGGTGGTGCTGTCGTTTGCCGGAGGGAGCAAGCTCGTCGGCGCCGCTCCGGTCGTGCTCGCCCTTGGCTTCATGCTTTACTCCCATCGTGAGCGTGGCGAGACCGCGAAAGATGTCGGCTTTCGGCTGGACAACTTTTTCGCCGCCTGCCGCTTGCTGCTGTTGCCGACGGCGACTGTGATAGTACTGGTCATAGCCGTGGCCTGGTTTACGCGCCACTCACTGGTAATCGCGCCATGGCGGAACCGCTTTTTATTGCTGCCGCTATGGGCTTTGTTTCAGCAATACGCTCTCAATGGTTTCATCAATCGCCGCGCTCAGCTGGCGCTGGGAAAGGGCATGAAAAGTGTCCTGGTGGTGGCGCTTATCTTCAGCCTGCTCCACTTTCCTAACCTGCTGTTGGCTGTTCTGACCTTCGTTGGGGGTTTAATTTGGGCGGCAGTCTATCAGCGGCAGCCGAATCTGTTTGCGTTGGCCTTGTCACACAGCGTGTCATCGTTCGCGCTGGCGCTCACAGTGTCGCCGACACTCCTCAATAGCCTGCGAGTTGGCTTCAAATACTTCGGCTAGGAAGGACAGACATTCCTCTGTTCCTCGGGTTGAGCCGATGCTCCGCAAGCATAAAAGAGATTTTCCATTTACCATTTCAAATTTTTCATTTGCCATCGAATCAGAATTTCTCGGCCCGCTGTTAGGTAGAACGTCTCTTTCAACCTCACCAGGAGAGTAACCTTGCTTGCTCTCACTACACGATGTCAGAGTCACTCGTCAATTCGCGTTACATGTTTCCAAACCTGTCCTATTGTATGTGCTTCAGGAACAGCTTTTTGTAGCCCCCATCCAGCAAATGCGAAAAACACGGCTGCTAACATGGCGGGGGCCAACGTGCGTCGCACGGCGGCCAGCAACCAGTGCCTTTGCTCAATATTTCTTACTCGCCTATACAAACCAGCCACCAACACTCCGTCCACCAGGATTTCTGCAAGCAGGGCTGGAGCGATATAAATTACGTAAAAGCAAGCGAGCGCACCTGCGATCAGCGCAACGATAGCTATTAGAATCAAGCAGCCTTCTTCGAAGTCCACAGCGAAAACCTCGCTGCCTGAGGAATCGCCGCTCGAGACTGAGGTTGACGATGAGGTGCTCTCAGCCCAACTCCCGCCTGCGCCTCCACCCCCGGCATCGCCGCCACTAAATCCAACGCCTTCATCAAAGGTACCGACGTCAGGGACAATCAGATCGGGGGTTGGCGGGTCTAAATCCAGATCCAGGCTACGGCCTCGGAACCATAGCCAAATACGCAGCATTAACAAGAACACAACATATGAAATCAATATCACTACCGGATAGCGAACCCACATCCGTGTAACACCGACATGCAAGAGCAAGAACGAAGTGAGGAAACCCGCAAAGCCAGTGATTAAAAGAAGCAACGACACCTGAAGCCTCGGCTTACTCTGTCGCAAAAGTCGCTGCTTTATGATTTCGATTTGACGATCCCTCGCTTGAGACATCTCACTTCTCCGGTGTAATCAGATATTGCGCGGGACTATTTGCTACTGAAGATTTTGGAGCGGGCGACGAGGATCGAACTCGCAACTTTCAGCTTGGGAATTAAGATTTTCGATCCTCTATTTTCATACTTACAAAACTGCTCAGAAAAAATCCACGTACATGCAACGCATACTGTGCATGCGTGCCTGATTTGCGTGTCGCTGCGGGACGTTTGCGGAACGATTTTCGTTCGATTCAAACTTCGAAACCGAAGACGATCTCATCATCGATTCCGGAGGTGCAAAGCCTCCCATAGGCTTGACATTTCAAACCGGAAGGAACAGAGTTCGCGCATCACTTTTGGTAGTTGGTGTCGCCCACAAATCATCGGATTGGAGTTAGGCTACAGAGTGCGCTCGCCAGAAAACAAGAAACAATTTTCGCCTTTAGAAAGGAGGTCCAGATGCCGTATTACCTACAGCAGGTCGCGTATTCGACAGAGGGTTGGGAGGCCTTAGTCGAGAAGCCGCAGAACCGCATCGAGGCGGTGCGACCAGCAATTGAAAAGCTTGGTGGAAAAATCGAGAACGCCTGGTTCGCATTTGGGGACTATGATGTTGTATTGGTCCTTCAAATGCCTACCAACGTGGACGCATCCGCGATTGCCATGGCCTTCGCCGCGGGCGGTGCTTGTAAGAGCGTTAAAACCACACCGTTGCTGACGGTTGCGGAGGCGGTTGAAGGCATGGAGAAGGCGGCAGCAGCCGGATATCGCGCTGCAAGAGCAACCCCGTAGCGCGCTGCGTTACCATGCGTGAAAGACTTGCAACGTCCAGGACGTAAACCATCCTGTTATTAGGATCAGACGAAAAACGCGCCAGCAACATCGGTGCGTTTTTTATTTCTAACCTGCATACGGTGGTTTCCAAACGGTTGAAATTTGGAGCGGGCGACGAGGCTCGAACTCGCAACTTTCAGCTTGGGAAGCTGACACTCTACCATTGAGTTACGCCCGCTTCAATCAAATGATTGGTGGAAGTATGAAGGATGAAAAAAATTACTTCAAGTAGTTGTCGATCAAATCACTCCAGCGGCCCTGAGATTTTAGAATCAACTCGATCACTTCCCGGACGGCGCCCTGACCGCCTCGCGCCTGTGTAACATAATGCGCGACCGAAAGTGTTTCCACGACCGCATCTGCGACTGCCACAGCCAACTCTGCCCGCTGCATAAGTGGAATGTCATTCAGGTCATCGCCAATGAAGGCCACTTCGTTTTCGTCAACTCCAGCCTGCTGCAGGATTTGTGCGAATGCTTCGATCTTGTCTGGATCGCCCTGTCGAACAAACTCAATTCCCAATTCCCGCGCTCGACGCGTAACCGCTCTCGAATTGCGCCCGCTAATAATCCCCGACTGTAGACCGGCTCGATGCCACAGACTCAGCCCCAGCCCGTCCTTGGTGTTGAAGCTCTTTTGGTCGTCGCCCTCTTCGGTCAACCACAGCCGGCCGTCAGTAAGGACGCCATCACAATCCATTAAGAGAAGCTTGATGCGGGAAGCGCGCCGCTCTACTGACGAGAGATCATTCATATAGTTGGTTACAGCTGGTTGCAGTTAATGCAGGTGGTGTGCTTCAGGAGATTTTCCATTTGTCATTTACCATTTCTCATTTTGCATTGCAGCACCAGCCGTTTCGTACCCCGCAGTTACCGTTCGTTCGTGCGATGGCAAATGGCAAATGACAAATGAAAAATGAAAAATGGAAAAGCTCTCTTAGTTCACCTCAAATAACTCAATCGCCAGAAGCTTCCAGCTAGCGCCGGCGCGCGTAAGAATAAAAACTGCGGTACCCGAATGCTGCACGCCCAATTCCTTGCTCTCGATGCTGACATCGGCCGCAACCAGATTTGCGTCCAGCTGCTCGGTCCGCAAAAGGCGAGTTTGCCAAACCTCAGGCTGCGTACCCACCAGACCGTTAATGAACCTAACCAGCTCACCAGAAACAATGCGAGACTCCAGCTCTGTCTTCTTGCCACTGAGAATCGCCTGATCGAGTTGAGTAATGAAACTACGAACTGAAGGATCAACGGGCAAACTATTCGCTGCCGTCTCCGCTTTTATACGCCCGGCGCGAGCTGCTAAAGATGCTGCGTATTCGGCATCACCCCGCACAGCGTCGTTGAAGCGATGCGCCGCATCGGTTGCCTGTCCTTTCCTCAAACTGATTTCACCGAGACCGATGTTGGCCCAGGCGATGGCCGCAGGCGCGGGAAGAGGGTCGTCTACCACTAACTGAAAAAGTTTCGCGGCCTCATCGATCTTATTCTGCGCGAGTAACGCTCTCGCCAGAATAATTCGCGCCTCCTGCAGATTCGGCACAATGGTGAGAGTCTCCCGTGCAATCGTTTCCGCCTTAACATTGTCCTGCGCACCGAATTGGCGCGTGGCCTCAGCCAGCCCTTCCTGCACGTCGCGCATGCGCGGTGCGCTGTCGTTGGAATAATCGAGCTGCGGGTAGAGCTTGTCAGGATCGATCTCTACGCGAACCAGTCTCGCCGTAGTCTTAAACACCGCGTCAGCAAAATTCTTATTCGGAACCGTGACCTCGACGGAAAGTTGCTCGCCAGTTGCGGTTGTTGCCCTGGCTGTGGTGATCGCGTCCGTCGATCCCAGGTTCCTGAGTGCGGCCACCCATTCAGCTCCACGTTGTTGTGGGAGACCGACCATCAGATCCAGATCGGTGATTACGTCGAGCTGTTGATCGAGCAGCGTTTTCACACGCTCACCGCCACGCCCGGCTAAAGCAGCCCGCAACCCGGTGAGAGTTATGCCGTTCGAATTTGTTTTTCCAGACTGCAGCAGTTCGCGCACAGTGCTTATGAAGGCATCGTTGCCGATAGTGCTCGCCACCAGCCGCCAAACCATCGCACCCTTGTTCGGTACTGAGCTGAAATAGGTGCTATCCAGCGGCGTAACCCGGGCCAGCGGTCCGTCTTTGCGCGCAACGCTGCTGTAGGCGAGACGTTCTCTGAGCATCTCCGCTTTGGCAGCATCGCGTCCGAATTGCTTTTCAATAAACTGCGTCGCCAGGTAACGGCCAAGCGCTTCGCGCAGCAGCCCTCCACCCTCGCCTCTCACGGGCGTTTGCCCGCCAATCCACAAGCGTGCCGTTGCTTCCGAAATTAATAGCGCCGTTGTCGAGTCAACTTTCGACCTACGAAACACACCGGGTTCGACCAATATCGTCCCGCTATCGCTAAAGCCCGCACCGCGTCTCACAGCGACCAAACGGATGGGAACATCCGGCGCCGGCCCCAGCAATGTCGCGTAGTACGCTCGCACGTTAGCAGTAAGACTCAACAGGGCTTCTGCTTGTTTCTTTTCCTCCGCGGTGGCTCCGCGCGGCAGCCAGGCAACGATATTTTTCGCCTCGCCCTGGCCTTCGACCTTATCCCAATCACCTTGAACAAAAAACGGCTGGCCAAACAGATTCTGTTCATAAACAGTAGAACCAGTAGAACTCTTCTCGACCCCCGAGCTGGCTACATTGGTTCCGTTAACAACCAAACGAAAGGGAGCCGTGTCGGCGCCCCGCACGGTGAATGGCGTGTTTGGCATGGGGTACCAAAACGAAAGCGGCAGAAATTGAGAGCCAATTGGAGATATGGCAGCAAGGCCGGAATTGCTTTCGATTGGAAGACTGTAACTGATGCTGATGGCCAGTGAAGCGCCCGAAGCAAACTGCCCCGGGAGCGTCACCGTAACTCTCTGGAGGTTTCCATAAGCCTCGGCGACGGTCCGAAAGTTCGCCGTTGCAGCGCCGACTGTAACGCTCTTGATCGCCGCCTTATTGGCGATGCGAAAGGTGAAAGAAGTGCCCGTGCCTCGACCCACGTTCGTCGCATTCAGCAGCGCGGTCGCCTCCAACGTTCGTTCCGCCTGCTGAATGTTTGCGGTGACATCAAATTTGGTTATCTGCCACGCAGCCCTTGCTTCTTCCTGTGCCGGCGTTGCAGACGCTAAGAGAAAGATAGTTATTAAGACGGCGCCAATGATCTTCATACTGAAAGGTGTTTCCTGGAAATGGATCTATGAACAAGATTCATGCAGTTTAAGAGTTCAAGCTAACTTTTGGAGTGCGCTGACAGGTCAGCGCACTCCAAAAGAAGTCCGATCGGAGCGGCTGTTAACTAACTCATGGACGTCGCGAAGCATTACGAGCAACGGCTCCAAACGCTCGAGCGGCAGCGCGTTTGGGCCATCTGAAGGTGCGCGCTCGGGGCAATCATGCACTTCCATAAAAACAGCGTCCACTCCACAAGCGACTCCTGCGCGCGCGAGCGGTTCGATGTATTCCGATTGTCCACCCGTTGCATCACCGAGACCTCCCGGAAGCTGCAGCGAATGAGTCACATCAAAAACCACTGGAACACCAAACTCGCGCATGATAGGAAACGACCGCATGTCTACGACCAAATTATTGTAGCCAAAACTAACACCGCGCTCTGTCAGCAGCAGCCTTTCGCAACCTACCGCGCGGGCTTTGTCGACAATATTTCGGGCGTCGAGCGGCGCAAGAAACTGCCCCTTCTTGATGTTAACCGCACGACCTGATCGCGCCGCTTCCAAAACGAGATCGGTCTGCCGCGAAAGAAACGCGGGAATCTGCAATATGTCAGCCACTTCCGCAACCGGCGCTATTTGTGAAACGTCGTGAACGTCAGTCAAAACGGGAACGCCGAATTCTGTCTTGACCTGACGCAAAACTTCGAGCCCTTCTTCCATGCCCAGGCCACGAAAACTCTTGATCGACGAGCGATTGGCCTTGTCGAATGATGACTTAAAAACGAAGTCGAGCCCCGCCTTGCGCGTGCGCGCGGCGATCTCGCGGGCCATCATCAACGCATGATCGCGGGATTCAATAACGCACGGACCAGCGATGATCGTTAAGCGGCCATCGCCGAACACCGCGTTGCCAACTTCGAATGGTTTTGCCATGAGTCTAATAAACTTAGGAAGCTCTCCCAGCCCTTTCGACGCGTAGGGTAGAGGCCCCCCACCTAAAACGGATTCCTGAATATGCGCTTCACTTTGTTAACAAATGAATTCCCCTTCTTCTTCGCCGGAGCAGGCGACTTCTTCGCCTGCGCTTTCGGTGAGGGTGACGGCGAAGGAGATGGCGTCGGCTCAACAGTAGGGCTTGGGCTTGCCGCGACCACGCTCTCGGCAGGCGCGAGCGCACTTCGCGAACGCACTGCCAGGATGATCCCGAGCACCAGCACAGTCGCAATCAGGCCGACAATCACTTTCGACTGCCTTTTCGACCAAATCGACGAGCTAAGCGGCAATGAGATTCGTGGAAACGACCGTTTTGCCGGCACGGAGTCCGGAGCGGAACCGCCGTCTGCTGGAGAAACTGACGCGGTAGGACGGATCACCGTTACTTCATTCGCATCAGGAATGGCTCGGCTTTCCCGCAAACGCGAAATGTCTATGATCAAGCGCCCCGAAGGCGACTCCGTCCCCACGCTACGTAAGGCAGCAAGATTAGGTGAACTTGTGATGGCGGCGTGTTCAAAACCAAGGCGTTCTGCTGTGGCCAATAGTTCCTTACTAAACTCCGCTGCATTCGCCGGCCGATCTTCCGGTCTCTTCTCCAACGTGTGCAATACCACTTCCTCCAAAGCTGGAGGAATAGTCGTAACGAACTCGCGGGGACTGCGTGGAATTTCCGACGTTTGCTTCATCGCGATCGCCAGCGGCGTCGAGCCACTGAAAGGGACGGTGCCGGTTAGCATCTCATAAAGAATACAGCCCAAGCTGTAAACGTCGGCAGCGGGTGTCAAATCAAGTCCGTCGCATTGCTCCGGAGACATGTAACGCGGAGTGCCAATCATCACGCCAAATTGCGTTAGAGTCATCGGCTCATCGTCGTCCAACGATTCGGCGGCCAGCTTTGCGATTCCAAAGTCGAGTACCTTAACTACTGCCGGCACGTCGGCCCGTTGGACGATGAAAATGTTTGCCGGCTTCAAGTCGCGGTGAATAATTCCTGCTTCATGAGCAGCCGCCACAGCCGCTGAAATCTGCAACATGAGAGAGACGGATCTCGCCACGTCCAGCGGCGCCTCTTTCGCCAGCACATCCCTGAGGGTGCGTCCCTCCAACAACTCCATCACGAGATAGACGTAGCCGTCATGTGATTCACCGAAGTCAGTGACCGTAACGGCGTTCGCATGTTGCAACCGTCCAGCAGCTCTCGCTTCTCGCCTGAACCTGGTGCGCGCCGCCTCATCTTCGACAAAGCGTTGATTCAAAACCTTGACCGCAACGGGGCGATCAATCAATAAGTGACGCGCACGATACACGGTGCCCATGCCACCGATGCCCAGTTGCTCTTCGAGCCGGTACTTTTCGTCGAGTGTGTGCCCTACGAGTGGATCTACTGCCGCCGCTGTGCCGACGGTGGAATCGGCCTGCAATGGCGACTGATCCTGCGGACAGAGCTCAAAGTCCGCCGAGTACTGCCGTCCGCATTTAGGGCAATGAAGCATATGAAAACTGGTTTGGGAGATAACGGTAACATTATTACCTAAACGAAGGGTGAGCGGTAGCGAGGGTATCTTCGGACGCACTCAAGTAGTTCAGAGTTCAAGCTTTAGCTTGCGTGGTCAATAGCGAATGAAAGCCGCAGCCTAAAGGCTGAACTCTGAACTGCTGGTTCGTTATTCAACGCTGACGACACTCGCGCGTTCCGGAATCAACGGCTCAGCCTCGGCGCTCGTGTCCATCGAAGTCTCATTTTGCATGCGATTTTCGTAAGCAGCACGTACAAAGGACGAAAACATTTGATGAGCACTCAGCGGCTTCGACTTGTATTCCGGATGAAACTGACAGGCGAGAAACCATGGATGCTCTTCGCGCGGGAGTTCAATCATCTCCACGAACTTGCCGTCCGGCGAAACACCGCTGAACACCAGACCCGCTGTCTCTAAAGTTTCG
>DASZDU010000193.1:0-13393 GCA_035941655.1 Pyrinomonadaceae bacterium
GTCGAACAGGTACGAAAGTAGGAGTTAGTGATCCGGCGGTTCTGTATGGAAGGGCCGTCGCTCAACGGATAAAAGGTACGCCGGGGATAACAGGCTGATCCTGCCCAAGAGTTCACATCGACGGCAGGGTTTGGCACCTCGATGTCGGCTCATCTCATCCTGGGGCTGAAGAAGGTCCCAAGGGTTTGGCTGTTCGCCAATTAAAGAGGTACGTGAGCTGGGTTTAGAACGTCGCGAGACAGTTCGGTCCCTATCTAGTGTGGGCGGAGCAGGATTGAGGGAATCTGTCCTTAGTACGAGAGGACCGGGATGGATCCACCTCTAGTGTACGAGTTATGGCGCCAGCCGTAGCGCTCGGTAGCTATGTGGAGCATGGATAAACGCTGAATGCATCTAAGCGTGAAGCCAGACCCAAGATTATTCCTGCCAGTGAGACTCCTCGTAGACCACGAGGTTGATAGGGTGGATATGTAAGTGCAGTAATGTGCTCAGTTGACCACTACTAATCAGTCCCTTGGCTTGACCATAAAATTTACTCAAGCAACAAATTCGCGCTTGCGCGTTCTGAGATCTCAAATCTCAGATCTGAGATTTTGAATTTGAAATCTCAATTGCCTTGTCGGTTCACTATTCGATTCTCTGAGATCTTTGAGATCTTAAATTTCAAATTTGAGATCTTTGATTGAAAAACTAAAAAACGGAATTCGAGATCTGAAATTTGAGATCTCAAAAGTTTTCCGGTGATTTTGTCGGCAGGGTCACACCCGTTCCCATCCCGAACACGGAAGTTAAGCCTGCTGGAGCCGATGGTACTGCGCGGGTAACTGTGTGGGAGAGTAGGAAGTCGCCGGGATTATTTTAGAAAGCCCGCGAGAGCATCAAGCTCCCGCGGGCTTTTTGCTTTCGTTGACCAACCGTCAAGAGTATTATTCCCTAGCCTTTCAAGATATGAGGTGAATCTTCACTACTTCGTTTCCAGATTGTCGATGAGTCTTCGACTGGTTCATTTAACCTTGCCTGCATGCGTGGCAACGTTGCTCCTGAGCGGCGTTTGCGGGGTCACCTACTCATCACCGCCACTCTATTCACTCGCTTACTCAACGAAGATAACTGAGGCGAATTGGCGATCGCATCCGAAGATCAAAGCTATAGACCAAGTAGTGAAATCGATAGATCTTGGACTCAAGAAACGCGTCTTCAAATCTTACAGCCGAAGTCTCGACTGCGGTGATTGGTCCGAGGTGAAGCGAATAGCGCGAAACTCCAACGGCATCGGAAGGTGGTATGAGGATTACAGCGAGGGTCAGGATTCTTCAACCAATCTTCGCTACTATTACGACGACGCCGGCCAGCTTCGTTTTGTGCTCGCTTTCGCACGTTCAGCTAACGGCACGCGAGAACAGCTTCGGCTTTATTTCGACAAGTCAGGCAAGCGCATTTGGCAAAACCACATCGTGAAGGGGCTGGGATGTCCGGGGTGCTTTTCTGCTTACCTCGATTCGGATAATGCGATCGCGTTCAAAGCCAACAAGGCATTCGCAGCTAACGAGGGCTGTAAACCGATAAAGCCTTGACGCCGATGGTACTGCGCTGGTAATCCCGACGCATCGGGATGGGAGAGCAGGAAGTCGCCGGAATTAAATTCAAAAAGCCGCGAGAGAAATCTCGCGGGCTTTTGCTTTAAGCCTAAAGTCGAAACGCCAAAGGTACCAGAACTATTAAACAGATAATCCGAATGCTCGGCTGATGAGCTTGTTTTGATGGTCGCTCGCAACCCTGAGGGCTTGATCATAAGCTAGCTTCGTCGCATGAACCTACGCAAGAAAACTAGCTGTGGTCCGAGCAAATAAGCGCGGTGTGGCTGGCCGGATTGAGCATCCAATTCGATCTGTAAAGAACAGGCATTCTCTCGCTCTTTCATTGCCCATTCAGTCTGAGCCTGCGGTTTCTGTCTTTGTATTGGCTATTCGAAACGTTTCTAGCAAGTTCTTTGTGTGTTCAAAATACTGAAACTCTCGAAGGAATACGTCTGTTCCCACGTTTTGCTTTCGAAATTGCGAATAAAGCGTTCAGCCTTACGGTATAGCCATCGTTAAATATCTCCAACGCTTATTGACCGGTAGCGGAAACGTTTTGGCAATCGATTGATACAGTGTGATTTTAGTCTCTTCTTTTTTGAGTGGAAAGACATTTGAGAAGGCCCAAACGCGAGGAAGCAAGCATGGCAACTCTTTCCGGCGCAACCCGGTGGGGCCTGTTAGTCCGAACAGTCATCCAATGATAAGCTGAGGCTTGTCTAGCTTTTGTCGCTTTTTGCCATGTTGTCCCCATTTTCGCTTAATCATAACCGTCTCCTTCCCAAGAAGCGTCCCTTGCAGCCCATGGGGGGATTGTTAATACTTCTCCTCTGTCTTATTACTAACAACTGTCAGACCGCACCAACAGCGACTCCTCAAAACTCTGGCAACCAACGAGTTCCAACTTCTGGTTACGAAGTAGTGCACGTCTTCCCACACGATCCGGAAGCATTTACGCAGGGTTTGGTTATTCAGGATGGCAACTTCATCGAGAGTACGGGCGAGGTGGGGCGTTCGAGTCTGCGCCGTGTGGAGATGGAGGCGGGAAAAGTGATTCAGAGGGTTGAGGTGCCGCCGCCATATTTTGCCGAGGGCATTACGCTGCTGAAGGGAAAGATTTATCAATTAACCTGGCAACATCATTTGGGCTTCATCTATGACGCATTGACTTTCGAGAAGCTTGGCGAGTTCAACTACACTGGTGAAGGCTGGGGGCTCACAAATGACGGCGTGTCGTTGATCTTGAGCGACGGCAGCAACAAGATTCGTTTTCTCGATCCGGACAACTTCCAGGTGAAGAAAACGATCGCAGTTCTGGATGGCCGAACGCCAGTCGAGGAAATAAATGAGCTCGAATACATTAAGGGCGAAATCTACGCCAACATCTGGCATGCAGACCGCATCGCTCGTATCAATGCTGAGACAGGATTAGTAGTTGGCTGGATTGACTTGAAAGGACTACTCGCGCCTGGAGACGTTGATGACGAGGAAGCAGTGCTGAATGGTATTGCGTATGACGAGACGGGCGGCAGGCTGTTTGTGACCGGGAAACTTTGGCCGAAAATCTTTGAGATACGGTTGGTTCAAAAGTAGGAGGAAGAAAGCCATTTTCCATTTCGCATTTATCATTTTTCATTTGCCATCGCCCGCAAAGCCAGAGCTTGTTTGGAAAGCGGACTTGTCCGCTGCGCGCGCCGGCACAAGTTGCCATATCTAAACAGCGCGTCGGGAAATTCCTTTTCGATGAAAAATGAAAACTGAAAAATGATAAATGGAAAATCGTTTTCCCTTATTGTTTGCGTATTAACTATCCCATGAATTTCAGGACTTACTTCCGGCTTTTCTCTTATGCGACTGTCGTCGTCGCCACGCTCGCGCTATTGCTGGCTGGCGGTGTCTCCGTAACGCTTGGCGTCTTGATTTGGCTGGCGATTGGAGTTGCCTGGTGGATCGAAGACACAAAGTGGCAACTTTCAGAACGGACGGTCCTCGTCATAGTGCTGATTTCGGTTCCCTTGTTCCTGGTTGACTGGAAATATCAACAGAGCGTCGGGGAAGCGGCAGGCAGGCTGGGCGTGACCGCGTTGGCCCATCTAATCGGTTTCCTTTCGGTAATAAAGCTGCTGCAGGCAAAGAGAGATCGCGATTGGATCTTTCTTTATCTCATCTCATTTTTTGAAGTGCTGCTTGCAGCGGGCCTTAGTTTCAGTCCAGTCTTCCTCGGCACCTTGACGCTGTATTTGCTTTGTAGCCTTTCGGCAATAATCGCTTTTGAGATTCAAAAATCAAAACGGGGAATAGCCGCAGCCGAAACGCACCTCCTTGTGCCGCCTGACTCTCGCATCTTTAAGAATGCTCGCGGCCGGACAAGCCGCCGCAGCGTGGAGGCGCACCGGCTTCCCGTTGTGGCGTTGGCTTTGCTCGTGTTGATCTTCGTGCTGGCCGTGCCTTTGTTTCTCGTGGTGCCGCGTTCTGGCGCCGCGGCGTTGAGCCGCTCGGGACACGCGCTGACAAATTTCGTAGGGTTCTCTGAACAAGTTACGCTGGGAGAGATTGGCGACCTGAAGCGCGACAACGCGGTGGTAATGCGTGTGCGCCTGGAGGAAGCGCGGCCGAGCAACGGTTACAGATGGCGCGGTGTAGCGCTTGACGAATTTACCGGCCACGGTTGGAAAAAATCTCCCGAGAGCCGGCGAATTGCCCTGGACAGAGTTGAGCAGCAAGGCCCAGCTGACAAAAAGAACGAGAAGGGCGTTTTCCTGTTGGGCAACAGGGTAGGGCTTCATCCCCTGGTTACGCAGACGATCTTTCTTGAGCCTATCGAGTCTGCCGTGTTGTTTGCTGCGTCGCGTCCAATCGCTGTCCAGGGCGATTTTCCTTACGTGCGTGTGGATGCAGAAGGTGGAATGCAAACACGCAAGCGCGAGTTTGAGCGCGCGATTTACAAAGTAGTGTCCGATACGACCGAGCCGGACCTGGCATTGTTGCGCAGCGACGCTCGTCCGTATTCCGCCGGCTTCGGACGGTATCTACTCCTTCCTGAAGAACTCGATCCTCGTATAAACGCACTGGCAAATGCGGTAGTCGTAAATGCGCACGCGCGCAATCGTTACGACGAAGCGAAAGCGATTGAAGCGCATCTGCAGCAGGACTACGGCTACAGCCTGCAGATGAGAGCTGGTGGGCCAGACCCGCTGTCGGATTTTCTTTTCAACGTCAAGACCGGGCACTGCGAGTACTTTTCAACTGCGATGGCCGTAATGTTGCGCACTCGCGGCATCGCAGCGCGGGTGGTGAACGGCTTTCTACCAGGCGAATACAATGACGCCGCGGATGCCTACACTGTCAGGCAAAGCGATGCGCATTCCTGGGTCGAAGTTTATTTTCCCGAGAGCCAATCCTGGGTGACCTTTGACCCGACCCCCGCCGCTGGACGTACCGAGCCGGTAAGCGCCGGCCTCGCAGCGCAACTCGGAAAATATGCTGAAGCGCTGGAGTTGATTTGGTTTCAGTATGTGGTTGGCTACGACAAACAAGAGCAGCGTTCGCTTGCGACCTCGCTGCAGAACAATCTCTTCGAATACCGCCGATCGCTTGCGCAACTGGTTTCGTTCATTCGCAGAACAAATGCTGCACATGGCCCGACGCTAATATTAATCGGGCTCGCTGTGGTCGCCATTCTTTTGCTGGTGTTTGCCGTCTCGCGCGTCAGACGCTTTGGCTGGCGCCGGGCTTTGAGTTTTCGCCAGGCAAAAACAAAAACAGAAACTGCAGCGGTTGAGTTTTATCAACGATTGATGGTTCTGCTTGAGAACCGTGGACTGACCAGAGACGCGAGTATGACTCCGTTGGAATTTGCCAGCGGCCTTGAGCTGCAGCCGGCGTTAACGATTACGCGAGCCTACAATCGCGTGCGATTTGGCGGTGAACAACTCTCCGCCGCCGAGGTTCGGGAGATCGAGCAGACGTTGTGTGAACTGGAAGCAAGTGAGGAAAGCGGAAGACAGAACGCAGAAGGCAGAAGGCGGTAGGCAGTAGGGCAAAAGGAAGAAGGCAGAAGGTCTTCTTCTGTATTCTGTTTCCTGTATTCTCCTATTTACGATTTACGATTCACGATTTACTACACATGAAAAAAGTTGGATTTATTAGCTTAGGCTGTCCCAAGAACCTGGTTGATAGCGAAGTGATGATGGGACAGCTCAAGGCGAACGGTTATGAATTAACCGCTAATGCCAGTGAGGCTGACACTGTCGTCGTCAATACTTGTGGGTTTATCGACGCGGCCAAGAAAGAATCGATCGATACGATTCTCGAAGCGGCGCGGTTGAAAATTGATGGCCAAGCCACGCGCCTGGTAGTTGCCGGATGTCTGGTGGAACGTTATCGCGATGAGCTGAAGGCATCGTTACCGGAAGTCGATGCCTTCATCGGCACCAGTCAGATAAATGACATCCTTACGGTTTGCGATCCCAAGACAGACACGCGTTCGCTTCCCGTAATCGCGCTCGGGAACCAAAGCGCGACCTATCTCTACGACGAGTCGACGCCCCGCATACTCGCTACCCCCAGTCATTACGCATTCATCAAGATTGCCGAGGGTTGCGATCGGCCCTGCGCCTTTTGCTTCATCCCGCAGATGCGCGGCCATTTTCGCAGCCGCCGTTTTGGATCGATCGTCGCTGAAGCACATCAATTGGCGGAAGAAGGGGTGAAGGAACTGATCCTTGTCGCACAGGATTCTTCGCGTTATGGAGAAGACCTTGGCAAGCCGGACGCCCTCGCGCATCTGTTGCGCGAGTTGTCACACACGGAAGGCATAGAGTGGGTGCGCGTGATGTACACCTACCCCACGCATATTAGTGATGGCTTCCTCGACGTGCTGGCGGAAGAGTCCCGGGCGGTGAAGTATCTCGACATGCCTCTGCAGCACGCCTCTCAGAATGTTTTGAAGCTGATGAAGCGTGGCGGCAATCGCGCCTCGCTTGAAAGACTGATTAAGCGCGTCCGTGACCGCGTACCTGGAATTGCGGTGCGCACAACTTTCATTACCGGCTTTCCGGGTGAGACTGAGGCAGACTTCGCGGAGTTATTACAATTTGTGAAGAACGTGGAATTCGATCGCGTTGGTGTCTTCACCTATTCCGACGAGGAGGGAACCCCGGCTTACGATCTTCCGAACAAGGTTGAGTCGAAGCTGGCGAATCAGCGTCGCGCGCGATTAATGAAGGAACAGGCGAAGATCGCCAAACGAAAACACAAGGCAATGATCGGCCAGGAAGTCCGAGTGTTGTTTGAGGGCGAGTCAAACGAGAGCGAGCTTCTGTGGCAGGGAAGAATGGAAACGCAGGCGCCCGATATCGACGGCTGCGTGCTCATCAACGATGCGCCCGAAGGATTTGTCCCTGAACCAGGCAAGATCGTAAATGTCTTAATCACTGAGGCTCAGCAATACGATCTAGTAGGGCAGATCGTCGGCAATAGTACGGTCGGCGCGGCATAGCCGCTGTGGTTGAAGTTTATTACGCAGCATGGCAGTTAAGGAATCCAGCGACGAATTGAATCCGACGGTTGTAATCCCCGAAGCGGTCATCGCTACACCTCGACGAGCGCGCACGGCAAAAGACTATTTGGCTCTTGCCATTGCTACCTGCGGTGTCGGTTATCTTCCGTTAGCACCGGGCACGTGGGGATCGCTGGTAGCAGTAGCATTTTATTTGCTGCTGCATGCTGTTTGGTTTCCTCATACCGATATACCAGGGGGAGCTTTTGTTCGCAGTTACCTCGCGGTCCAGGTGCTCATTATCGTGGCGGTGACAATCACTGGGACCTGGGCCGCCTCGCGCACGGAACGGGTGCTCAAGATTAAGGACCCGGGAACGGTAGTGATTGACGAGGTCGCCGGCCAATTGATCGCACTCCTGGCTGTAAGCGGCGGGCTATGGCATGCGGCCGACGTCATTTCGGTCATCGCCGCGTTTTTGCTTTTTCGCTTTTTCGACATAGTTAAGCCATATCCCGCTCGTAAGTTCGAATCACTTCACGGCGGTTTGGGGATAATGGCAGACGATTTGGTAGCCGGAGCCTACGCCGCCATCATCGTCGGTCTAATAGTGCAGCTTCGGTGGTTTGCTTAAAGGAGAGCTAATGGACGAGTCAAACAAGAAAGAGTTGGATGTGGACCGAAGTGACGACCTTTTGAGTGATCGGCTGGACGACGCAACCAGCGATAAGGTTGTGAGTGATCTTCCGGAAATAAAAAATACCGGGAATACTGATCCGGGACCGTCACCAGATGGCGCGCTGGACGAAGCGGATGAAATCAAAGATGCAGGACCCATGTAAAGGATGAAGGATGAAGGCGGAAGGATGAATTGGCCCGGTAAATTAAACCTGGCTGCGTCGAAGCTCGTTTCACCCTTCATCCTTCATCCTTCGTTTGTTTCCTCGGTTCGCTCCGGCCGATCCAGCCGCGCTTCCAAAACAATCCCAGCATTCCGACCGCGACGGTGATCATTATTACCCAGACAGTGTAGTAGCCGTAGCGTGAATGCAGCTCCGGCATGTATTCGAAGTTCATGCCGTAAACTCCCGCGATAAACGTCAACGGCAACATGATCGCCGAAAAAATTGTCAGCACCTTCATTATTTCGTTCATGCGGTTTGAGACCACAGACAAATACGCCTCGAGCGAGCCGCTGATTAGATCGCGATAACTCTCCGCCAAATCCGTGACGCGCATAATGTGATCGTGTACGTCGCGATAAAAGGGCAACATCTGCTGGTCAATCAAAGGGAACTCGCCGCGACTCATCCGCAGTATTACCTCACGCTGCTTCGCAGAGATACGTCGCAGCCGCAACACACCGCGTTTCAAATCCATTATCTGTTCGAGAATCGAATTGTTGGGACGTTTTAAGTTGAAAATGTCTGCCTCAAGCTGATCTATTCGCTCGTCAAAGTCGTCCAGCACCGGCGAGTAGTAATCGACAATCTGATCGAGAATCTGATGCAACAGGAATGCGGCGCCGCGCTGGCAGGCGATTGGGCTGGTCCGTATGAGTTGCTTGACGTTTTCGATACTGCGAAATTCGTCGTGGTGATAGGTGATGACGTAGTTGGGACCCAGAAAGGCATCGAGTTCGATCGTGTTGAAATGATCCGGGCTGGTGTCAGCACGAACGCCGTGCACGATCAAATAAAGATAGCCGGGAAACTCTTCGACTTTTGGGTAATGTCGATTCTCGTGGCAATCCTCGATCGTGAGTGGGTGAAAATGAAAAACATCCCGCAGCACGTCCTCGTCAGCCTTCGTCGGCTGCAGCATGTTTATCCAGACGACGGCGTGCTTATCTTTGAGTAGCTCGGGAAGTTTTTCGGCGGTGAAGCCTTCTTCGACTTTGCCGGCGCCCTGCCGGTAAACAAAAATTTCCATGTGACCTCCGATTTGGAGTGCGCTGACCCGTCAGCGCTTTTAGGTCGGTTGCGACCTGTCGCAACCGGTGTACATTGACTTTATTTAAAGAAGCGGCGTCAGGCCGCCGCGGACCAAAGCACTGACAGGTCAGCGCACTCCAAAGATCGAAGTTTGTCGGACATCAGGCAGGCTGTTACCATACCACCTCTTTATACCAACAACGCCAGAAATTGTGAGCAAAAAGGTTTCATGACCGCTCCACAGATCAAGATTTTTGTAGCTGACGAGGTCAGCGATACCGGACTTCAGCCGTTGCGTGACGCGCAATTTCTGGTCGAGAAGCGCGTGCGTCTTAGTCCGCTCGAATTGCGTGAAGCACTGGTAGACTGCGCCGGGTTGGTGGTTCGCAGCGAAACCAAAGTCACCAGCGAATTAATGGACGCCGCGCCCACACTTCGCGTCGTAGGCCGCGCCGGAGTTGGCGTTGACAACATCGATGTGCCGGGGGCAACGGAACGCGGCATTGTGGTAATGAACGCGCCTGACGGCAATACCATCACCACAGCCGAACACACCATCGCCCTTTTGATCGCGCTCGCGCGCCGCATACCTCAGGCCAACAGCAGTCTGAAAGCGGGCCATTGGGAACGAAAGACTTTCGTTGGTGTCGAGTTGCAGGGAAAGACCCTGGGCGTCGTCGGCATGGGGCGCATAGGAAGGACGGTGGCGGCCAGGGCGCGCGCGTTTGGCATGAAGATCGTTGCTTTCGATCCCTTCATCGCGCCGGAACAGGCCCGCGATTTGGAAATCGAATTAGTACCGCTGAACGAGGTTTTCGCCGCCGCCGATTTTATTACCATCCATACGCCGCTTACCGGCGATACGCGCGGCGTGATTGGCCGCGACGCCTTCGCACAGATGAAGCAAGGCGTGCGCATTATTAACTGCGCTCGCGGCGGATTGGTGGATGAAGCCGCGTTGTATGACGCGATCAAATCGGGAATAGTCGCGGGCGCCGCGCTGGATGTTTTTGTTGAAGAACCGCCGGCTACGGATCATCCCTTGTTGCAGCTCGACGAAGTGATCGCCACTCCACATCTTGGCGCCTCCACGACCGAAGCGCAGGAAGGCGTAGCGTTCACAGTTGCCGAGCAGATGCGCGACTTTTTGTTAAGTGGCGCGTTACGCGGAGCGGTTAACGTTCCTTCGCTCGGCACCAAGGAGCTGGCGACGCTGCGGCCATATATTGAACTCGCCGAAAAGCTCGGACGGTTTCAAGCGCAACTTGTCGATAGCGCCGTGCGCGAAGTGAAACTGGAATTTTCCGGCGAGCTGGTAGAACTAAATGCGGCGCCGGTCACCAGAGCCTTCCTTGCCGGCCTGTTGCGCGACGTCAGCGCGCGAGTCAACGCCGTCAACGCGTTTTTGATTGCCGAAGAGCGAGGCATCAACGTCACCACCAGTTATCTTCGAGCCGGCCCTGATTTCGTGCCCGCAATTCGTACCCATGTTTTGAATAAAGACGTCGAGCAGACTTTGGCGGGCACGATCTTTGGCTTTGGTGAACAGGCCCGCGAAGGCCGTATAACGGAAATAGACAACTTTCATATCGAGGCAACTCCGCGCGGTCACATGTTGATAATGCGCAATCGCGATGTGCCGGGTGTGATTGGCCGCGTTGGCACGATACTCGGTGAGCGAGGGGTAAACATCAGCCGCTTTCATCTAGGTCGACGAGAGCGAGGCGGGGAGGCGATGGCGGTGATTGAGGTCGATGCACCCTTAACGGATGCGACGCTAACAGAGCTGCGCGCCTTCGATCCGGTAATTTCAGCACGTCAGATCGAGCTCTAGCTGGCAGCGCAGGCATCTTGCCTGCCGTAAGCTACAAGTTGTGCCAACGGATTATTAAGCGGCATTCAACGGCAGCAGGCAGGATGCCTGCGCTCCCAGCGATGCGTTGAGCCCTGCATCTCAGATAAGCGGCCTTCAAGTAAGCGGGCGGGCGACCGTGGGTTCCAGTAAGCGCGGGCCTGGCAACTAAAGAAGATTTGAGATGTCAGCAAACCTCAATCCAAGGGAATACGAAGCGGTACCGCTCCCGGCTGCCTACACGTTGCCGAAATCCAAAGGTCCAGTCCGCGGGCGCATTGACTCGATTGATCTGCTGCGTGGCATTGTGATGGTAATCATGATGCTCGATCACACGCGCGACTTCGTCCACACGGGCGCCTTCACCTTCGATCCCAGTGACCTAACAAAAACTACAACGGCGGTTTTTCTGACGCGTTGGATTACGCATTACTGCGCTCCAGTATTCGTGTTCCTTGCAGGCACGGGCGCGTATCTTCAGTATGCCCGCGGCAAGAACAAGCGTGAACTTTCGCGTTTTCTCATCACGCGCGGACTATGGTTGATCGTCCTTGAGTTTACCGTCGTACGCTTTGGAGTCTTTTTCAGTCTCGACTACAGATTTCTGGGGATGATGCAGGTGATTTGGATCATTGGCTTTTCGATGATTCTGCTGGCGGCGTTGATTCATCTGCCGCTGCGGCTTATTGCGGCGTTTGGTTTAGTGATGATTGCGCTTCACAACTTGCTGGATGGATTCAGGGTGGAAGGCTGGCAAGGTCCCGGCAGTGCGGTGCCCGGGTTCGGCGCAAAGCTTTGGATAATTGCCCACCAGGCTTTTCAGGGTTTTCCGGTGCTCGGGTTTCCGAGTCCAATCGTCGTGGTGATCTACCCACTGATTCCGTGGATCGGCGTGATGGCTGCCGGTTACGCGTTCGGCGCGCTTTATCAAAAAAATGCAGCGTGGCGGCGGCGTGTGTTATTGGTGCTGGGCTCGGGCACCACAATTCTGTTCGTCATTTTGCGCGCCATCAATTTGTACGGCGATCCGGCAAAGTGGTCGGGACAGAAGAGCACGCTATTCACCGTGCTTTCTTTTTTGAACACGACTAAGTATCCGCCCTCGTTGTTGTTCCTGTTGATGACTCTCGGTCCGGCGATGATTGCACTCGCGTTGTTCGAGTCCGGTTCAGCGTCGCGAACGTTCCCAGGATCGCGATCCATCTTCACCCGACTCAGAAATTTCTTTGTGACGTTCGGCCGCGTCCCGCTTTTCTTTTATATTCTGCAATGGTACACCGCGCATCTGATTGGTATTGTCGCCGGTCTGTTGGCCCGACAACCGGTCGCTTATCAGTTTGCGAGCCCGGTCGATAAGTTCGAAAGTGTGCCGGCAGGCATCGGATTCCGGCTGTGGGTCGTCTATGTTTGTTGGGCGCTTGGGGTAATATTACTTTTTCCGTTATGTAAATGGTTTGCCGGTGTCAAAGCTCGCCGCCGCGATTGGTGGCTGTCGTATCTGTAGTATTTAACGAATGGTTCGTCGCTTGAACTTTCTCTGTGCATCCTTTGTTCGTTTGGCGGGCGTTATTAAGCACAGAGACACAGAGGACACGAAGGATGCAGTAAAGATGGAACCGACTACGCCTCCGTGGAAAGAGAACAACTTTTGCGAATACTCAAAGAAGGAAAGAGAAATGAGAAAACAATTGTCTTTAATCGTTCTATTTGTCGTTGCGTTGGTGACCTTTGCTTGTTCTGATCCCGCGTCCGATAAGCCCAAAGCTACGGTCGGCGAAGCCCAACCGCAATCAAGTGCGCAGAAACCAGCGGCAGTTGAGACGCTGGTGATTTCGCCTGAGAATTCGAAGATCGATTTCGTGGCGTCGAAAGTGACGCGAAGTCACCAGGGGTCGTTTAAGCAATTCAGCGGTAAGATCGAATTGGTTCCTAACAGTCTTCCTGAAAGTCGAGTATCCATTGATATTGACACGGCATCGGTGGAAACCGACACTCCTGAACTCACTGCGCACTTGAAGACTCCGGATTTCTTTGACGTGGCCAAGTATCCCAAAGCAACTTTCGTCTCGACAAAGATCGAGCCTAATACTTCCGCAGGCGGGAACTCCTATACTGTGACCGGCAACTTTGATTTGCATGGACAGAGCAAATCGATCTCTTTTCCGGCCACTATTGAGGTGACCTCAGACAAAGCGACCATGAACGCGGAATTCGCGATTAATCGAAAGGATTTTGGGATTGTCTATGCCGGTAAGGCTGACGATCTAATCCGCGACGCCGTGGTCATAAAGCTGGACCTTAGAGTGCCACGAAAGAAGTAGTAAACGGCTGTGAGGCGATCTTCGGTCCATCTCGCGGTGCTGTGTCTGGCGGCCCTCTTACTTGTCGCCCCCACATTTGACGCGACAAGCAGCGCCGGCAAGTCTAATCGTAAACGCAATGAAGAAGCGGCGCGCAAGAATGCGTTGCTGCTGCGAGATCTCGATTGGATTTTTGGCAGTAAGCCTCAGCGTGGCTGGTATCTTTACGT
>DASZDU010000194.1:0-5310 GCA_035941655.1 Pyrinomonadaceae bacterium
TCCGGCCCTCTGAAGACACTTTTGGCGTGCGCTGACAGGTCAGCGTAGTCCAAAAAGTTGTCGCATAAGCTCAGGGTTGTGGAGGTTCGATCTGGCGCGCGCAACAGTGTTATCTTAGCCGCCACTTCAGTAAGTCAATCGCCAAATCAGAGGCAGAAACAGATGAATTTCAGCAAAACACTTCGGGTCGTTCTTTGCAGTCCAGTACTAATTGCCTGGCTCGCGACATCTTCATTTTCCACTGGTCTGCATGTTATTGATCAACCACCCGTCATCCTTATCCTTGTTCGTCACGCCGAGAAGAAAATTGTCCCTCCGGAGAACAAAGATCCGGATCTTAGTCCGGCGGGAGTGGCGCGCGCAGAGGAGCTCGTGAGGATGTTCAGCGACGCGGGCATTACGGCGATCTACGCGACCCAGTACAAGCGGACGCAGCAAACTATAAAACCCTTAGCGGATAAATTGCGCTTGCCGGTTACACAAGTTGAAGCGAAGCAAACGCCAGAGCTGGTGAAGCAAATTCGCGCGCGAGGCGCAGGTCAGGTGGCTTTCATCGCCGGTCACAACAACACCGTTCCCGAAATCATCGCGGCGATGGGCGGACCGCAACTGCCGATCATCCCCGAAACGGAATACGACAACCTCTACATACTTACAGTTCAAGCCGACGGCTCCGCGAAACTGTTGAAGATGAAATACGGCAGCGCCGTCGTACCAATCGGCAACCAGGGAATGACGAAGCCCTGATTTTGGAGTGCGCTGACCTGTCAGCGCTTTGCTCGGTCGCGACCTGTCGCGACCGGCGTGGGTTGAGCACTACTTAAGGCACTTCGCGCGTCAAGCCGCGCAAGACGAAAGCGCTGACAGGTCAGCGCACTCCAAAAAGGGAACACCATGAAGGAACTCGAGTCGAAAAAGAAGCGAGCCGGAAAACTATCCGAAACTAAAACTGTAAACCGCCGAGCTTTTGTGAAGCTTGTTCCTGCGCTTGGTGCGGCAGCCCTGGCAGCGCCGCATATCTCATCCGTTTTGTCACAAACTCCAACCCCGTCTCCGCTTCCATCGCCATCGCCGACACCAGCGCCGTTGCGTGTGACAAAAGATATGCTGAAGCAGGCGGAGAAGCTCATTGGCATTGAGTTCACCGACGCGCAGCAAGCGATGGCGCTTCAGAACGTCAGCACAAACCTCGACCGGTATGAGACGCTGCGCAAGATTGACGTTCCACTCGATACCGAACCGGCCACGCTGTTTCATCCCGCGCTACCCGGCAGGAAATTCAATTCTAAGCCGGCGAAATTTAGATTGAGTGCCTTCGAGACGAGGCGGTTTGGTTCAATTGACGAACTTGCATTTGCGCCCTTGACGCAGCTCGCCGAGTTAGTGCGCACGCGCAAGGTTTCCCCAGTCGAGTTGACGAAGATGTACCTGGCGCGCTTGAAGAAGTATGGCCCGAAGCTTAATTGCGTGGTGACGCTAACTGAAGATCTTGCACTGTCTCAGGCAAGCGATGCCGAACGCGAAATCAAAGCAGGGAAGTATCGTGGACCGTTGCACGGCATTGCCTGGGGCGCGAAGGATTTGTTTGCTACCAAAGGAATTCGCACTACCTGGGGAGCGGAACCTTATCGCGATCAAGTGATCGAATATGACGCAACTGTGGTGGAGCGTCTGCGTGAAGCGGGCGCGGTTTTAGTTGCGAAACTTTCGATGGGAGCACTGGCGCAGGGCGGCCGCTGGTTCGCCGGCATGACTCGCAACCCATGGCAGGTTGAAGAAGACAAAACCGGATCGAGCGGGTCGTCAGCGGGGCCGGCGTCAGCGACGGCAGCGGGCCTGGTGGGGTTTTCAATCGGGACGGAGACGCTCGGCTCGATCATCTCACCGTCTTCTCGTTGCGGCGTCGCCGGATTACGGCCGACCTACGGACGCGTCAGCCGCTATGGGGCGATGGGACTCAGTTGGACGATGGACAAGATCGGTCCGATTTGCCGTGGCGTTGAAGATTGTGCCGCCGCGCTCCATGGCATGTATGGACCTGACGGACGAGACCTAACGGTAGGCGATGTCCCGTTTAATTGGGAGCCACGCAAGCCGATGAGTGCTATGCGGATTGGTTATCTGAAGGGTGAGTTTGATCAGCAAACGGATGTGGAGCGAAAAACGATTTACCAGCAAGCCCTCGACGCCTTGAAAGCTGCCGGCGCAAACCTGCAACCAATCGAGTTACCGAAGTTTTCCGTGGCAGCACTGCGAATCATTTTAGTTGCCGAAGCGGCAACTGCTTTCGACGATATCACGCGCGACGGTCGCGTGAACCAACTGTCCGGTCAGGAGCCGAATGATTGGCCTAACACGTTTCGCAGTTCGCGTTTCATTCCGGCGGTTGAATATATTCGGGCGCAACGCGCGCGTCGCCTGCTGATGCAGCAGATGGAAGAGCTGATGTCGAAGTGGGATGTGTTTGTTTCACCGGCGCCCGGTAGTCAAAGTCTTCTAGTTACAAATCTCACCGGACATCCTGCGGTGTGTGTTCCCTGCGGATTTCCCAAAGGCCTGCCCCAATCGATCATGTTTACCGGTGGACTCTATGACGAGGGCGCGCCGCTGCGCGTGGCATTAGCCTATGAGCAAGCTACGCAGTGGCACACAATGCATCCGAAAATGGATTGGTCGTGAAAACTGAAATCGACCGGCCCACAACTCCTGACCGATTCCGTGGAACTGTGACTTGGCTCCGCGTCACCGCGAGATGGGTTCACGGCAAAGCCGCACCACCATCGTTCGCAAATACGACTACGAGTGAGGACCTGATAACAGCCGCGGCAGATCCAGCACCAACGCGACCGTTCCGTCTCTCAACTCCGTGGCGCCGGCAATGCCGTACCAGCGTCCGGCATGCCGGCCCAGATTCCTGACCAGCACTTCCTGTGGTCCCTCCACGCGATCGACAACGATGCCCACGCTTTTCGTTTCCTGGCTGTTGATGCCCGCTCGTTCATCTGTGAATTGGCAGGTGATGAGATGCAATTGACTGGAGTCGTCGTCGGACGCTTCCGGTTGTCCCAGCAGATCACGCATGGATACTTGCCGCAATTGATCGGCGGCTGAGGTTCCATCGATTACATCGATCGCTTCGATACCGAGAGTCTGATTGGCGGGAATGCAGTAGCGATGCCCTGCCGAGACAACCACGTTGGCGGCGACCACTCCAAAAGTAACCGGCAAACGAATTTCGAAGGTCGTGCCGCGTCCCAGTGAACTCGAAACTCGAAGCTCACCACCAACCTGCTCGATTCCAGTTTCGACTATGTCGAGACCTACACCGCGACCGGAGATACCCGACGCCGAGCTGACGGTAGTGAATCCCGGCCGAAAGATCAGACGCAGGCTTCGCTCAATATCCAGTCCAGGTTCGTGGGTTATTCCAAGTCGCAAGGCCGCCTCTGATATTGCCATTGGATCTACTCCGCGGCCGTCGTCTATCACCCTTAGACGTGTTTGGCTGCCCTCGCTAAGGACTACGATGCGCACTGTACCGCGCGGTTTCTTCCCAGCTGCTTCACGCTCTGCGCCGGTTTCGATGCCGTGATCGACCGCGTTGCGCACGAGGTGAATGAGCGGATCAACCAGGGCTTCAACCAGCAGCTTGTCCAGACGGATGTCGCCCCCACTAATCTCGAAGTCGATTTCTTTGGCAGCCGAACGCGCGGCCGCTTTTCCAGCGCGTGCCGCGCGCTGGAGCGTGGGGCCCAGAGACATCATGCGAAGATTGATCAATTCGTCTTCAAGCCCGATGAAGGAACTCCGGATCTGCTCATTGAGTTGCGCGAGCTTTTCGCTTGCTGTTGCAGGTTGAGAAATGGCCAGTTCAAGCGCGGTTGAGGTCGTGCGCAACAGCTCGTGCGTCGAAGAAATGAGGCGGTCTAATTTATCGAGATCGGTACGAACGGATTTTGTCAAGAGAGGAGCTGAGGAGTGAGTGGAAGACAAAGAAGCTGATTCTCCAGAGCCGGCGCGGCGATCGAGTATCTCTGTGAAACGAACATGCGGCAAAGGCCTGGACGCGGCCTCGATTGTTTTTGGATCAGTCTCACTGGCGTAAAGAACCCGGAAAATAATTTTTTCCGGGTGCTCATCGTCGATCGCAGGTGAAGTGGAAATTACCTCTCCAAACTCAGAGAGCGATGCCCTCAGGCGGGAAAACTCTTCGTCGAACGTGTTGATCTCGAAGGTGGCGGATACGATGAAAAGCGGAGCGCCTTGCGCAGCGATGTTCACGGCCCGCTGCTTCTCTGGTTCGGTTAAAGACTGCCGGATTTCGTCAGGGATACTTGCCAGAATCGCTTCTCGATCCTCGGCGCCAATCGCCACTGCTCTGTTTTGTGCCGCCGCCTGTAGCCTCGCGAAAAGCGCGCGTCGAGAGGGCTCCACAACGCCTGCCGCCGCCAGACTCAAACTTTCCAGAAGTGCCTCGGTTGCGCTTTCGCAGGCGTCTATCATTTCCGTATCAATGAGCACGCGTCCACCGCGAACCTCGTCAAGCAAACTTTCAAGTTCATGCGCGATTTGACTGACGACCTCAAGTCCGTACGTAGCGGCGGAGCCTTTTATGCTGTGCACGTGCCGGAAGATTCGATCGATCAGCTCGCGGCGAATCCGCCCGTCGGTTCTGGTGGCGCGCAATTCATCAAGATCGGCGAAGACGTTTTCGACGGTCTCTTCAATTTCGGTCAGGAATTCGCTTTGGTTATGGTCCACGGAAAGATAGTAAATCGTAAATCGTGAATAGTGAAGGAAGTTCCAAGTTTCAAGAAACTTGAAACAGCAGTTCGTCACGCAGACGCCTGTTCGTTGTCGGACGATTGTTCTTCGTCTTCGGACGGGAGTTCCACTTCTTCAGGTTCAACGTTTGTTTGCGGTTGTTGCTCGTCAAGGTCGCGCTTGATGGCGTCAAGAATGCCGTTAATGAACTGGGTGGCTTCGTAAGTGGAGAAGCGTCGCGCGATTTCCAGGGCTTCGTTGATGGCGACAGTGCGAGGAGTTGGTTCGTAGAGAAATTCGTAAACCGCGAGGCGCAGAATGTTGCGGTCGACAATCGCCATGCGCGAGATCCGCCAGTGTTCTGCGCGCGAACGTATGCGTTCGTCGAGGACGTCAACGTGCGAAAGCGTTCCGGCGGCGAGACGCGTCGCGAATTCACGCGCCGTTTCTTCGACGTCGGTATCGCCTAACTCGACCCAGTAGGATTTCAAAACCTCTTCCGGGACAGCATCGGCGAAATCAGCCGCAAAGAGCATTTGCAAGGCG
>DASZDU010000195.1:0-3250 GCA_035941655.1 Pyrinomonadaceae bacterium
CGTCCACGATCTCAAATGCAAAGTTGCTACTTCCCAGCTCGTTCCAATCCGACTGCAGTTGTTTGTTGCGGTGACTTCCGCTGGTCAGATCAAACTTGTGCCGGTTGATAATCCCGTGCAGATCCAGGCCGGAGCCAACAAATTCTTTGTCGGTGAGATTATTGCGTATCAGAAAAATTCCCATCGTCCGGGCACTCTGCTGATATGTCTTCTTTAGTTGTTTACTGTTGACATTCATGCTTTGAATTTCCGCGTCAGCGCCAAGGGGGCGAAATGTAATAGCCCAGGGCAACGCCCTGGGTTAGGACCCAAAACAAACGAAGCGCTGAAAGCGCGAAATGAAGAAACGATGGAACAGAACAAAATTTTCGTGTTTCGTCATTTCGCGCTTTCTGCGCTCTGACACGCTATGGATCGCGCCTGGGCCGATGGCCCAGGCTATTACATTTCGCGCCTTTGGCGCTGAAAAACAAATTGTCAAAGCCCGCCAGCGCTGCGGTTCAGACTACTAACCGAAAAGACTTTCAGCTAGAATATCATCGTTCCAGGCAATCAAGTTGTTCTTGTCGCGCAGTCGCTCGGACTGCGTTTTTTGCACCGAAGGCGGCTGTATGTGTAAACGGTCCAGTTCTCATACTTCCGCACCGGAATAAGGATTCATGACTGAGCAGCAAAAACCACCGACTAAAAAGAAGCGCGAAGAGGCATTGCCGGAGCGACTCTTGCGGCGTGTGCTCGAGAGCATGGGCGACGTGGTTGATCGTAAGTTTGGCCGCACAATCGAGCCCAAAGGTGGACTGACGACCTCGCAGTTGATCGAACGAATGAAAAAGCTAATCGATGAGCGGGTTCGCGACGAGGGCCGGAAGGGCCGCATTGCTCCGCATTTTTTGAAACTCAAAATTGAGTGGGGCACGCATTCAGAGGCGCCCCCCGAAATCATCAAGGAGCTCGAGCATGAAGTCCTTGCCGCCGCTATCGATCATATAAACGATCATCGCTATCGCACCATGGCGCCGATGAAAGTTGAAACCGAAGTCGATATCTTTACTACCGGCATTTCCGTTGATCCAACTTTTGGGGAGTTTGAAGAAGAGCTGAGGCTGGCTGACGAAGCAAAGCGCGCTGCGCAACTGGAGGTTCCGCACCGCAGCCCGTTTGAAAAAACTCCGGCCGTGGATCTAATTGCGAGGGTCACGCTAGGCGACAAGATTCAGGAGGTGCCGCTGGCCCTGGTGCCTGGCGGAAAACGTTTAAGCGTTGGGCGCGTTGCTGACAATGAACTGGCGCTGAACGATGCCAGCGTTTCGAAGATTCACGCCGCACTTACCATGAATGTTCAGGGTACTCTGTTGGTGGCAGACACAGGATCGACAAACGGTACTTTTATAAATGGTCGACGCATCTCCTATGGCGAAGCGCGCCAAATCGAGGACGGAGACGTTGTTGGCTTCGGCGACGTCGAAGTGCGATTCAGAAAGGATGAATGATATCAGGAACATGAAGAACTCTTTGTTCTCTGTGCCTCCTCCGTGTGCTCGGTGTCTCTGTGGTGAGTGTTCTCTTAATAATAATCCACCGCAGAGGCACAGGGTTCACAGAGTTGCACAAAGAGCTGGAGGAAAATCTCATAGTAAAGCCTGCTAACAGACATGAACCTCTTCTTGTTTCTGCAATCACCCACGCCCGCTCAGGTTCAAATCCCTGAGCGAATGCCGGCGCTGCTAACACTGATCTACCTCTTCGGACTGCTGCTCGTCGTTCTCTTGTTGCTGTTTTCACTTTTCCGCAATCGCCGCCGCGGCGTCACAGTTCCCGCTGCAGTTCCCGAGGATTTGCCGCCGGAGGTCAGGCGGCGACTTAGTTCGACCTCGACCAATCGAGGGCTGCGCACACTGCGCTGGCTCTTCGTGCTGCTGTCCCTGGCTGTCTTCAGTTTCCATATTTATTGGACCCATTACGCGCCGGAGCGTAACGAAAAATTTCAGGAACTGGGTTACAAAGATCTGCGCAATCGCCGGCTGTCGGAGTCTACGCTGCGCGGCTGGCTGCTCGACCGCAGCGGTAAACTGGAAAACGCGCTCGCCCTTTATCGTCGCGACGCCAGCGGCAATATTTATCGCGACTACCCTTTTGATAAAGCCCTGGCGCACATCTTTGGATCGGATCGCGGCGATCCGGGTCTCGAACGTGCACTGTTCGGCGTGCAGAGTGGGGCGTTGCCCGAGGCGCTGCAAGTTGTCAGAGGAAAGAGCGTTGAGTTCAAAGGGAACAACGACGTGCGTTTGACGATCGATCGCGATCTGCAGCAGGCAGCGGTCGACCAGTTAAAAGGAAAGCACGGCGCGGTAGTGATTTTGAATCCGCAAACAGGGGAAGTGCTGGCGCTCTACAGCGAGCCCTCCTACAGTTTGAAAGAAGTCGATGATGAAGCAAGCTGGATCAAGCTCGAAGCTAATCAGCGGGACAGGCCATTGGTGAGTCGCGCCTTAGGCGCTTACTACATTCCCGGTTCAACGTTTAAGACCGTAACCATGACGGCGGCGTTTCTTGCCGGCGAGCAGGGCACGGAGTTTAACTGCAGCGGTGGTGGCTACTACGCAGCACCAGGCGCGAACGTGATTTTCGATGATGGTGGGCCAGGCGAAGTGCATGGTCGCATTGGCATCGATACGGCGTACGAGGTTTCGTGCAACCAATACTTTGCGCAGATGGGCGTAAAGCTTGGCGCGGAGCGACTGAAGCACGCGGCGCAGCTGCTGGGAATCGGCACCTACGACACCCCCGCAGAAGCATTGCGCGGGCGGAAGGAGCCTGAATTGTGGAACGCCAGCACTGATGCGGTGAAGCGCGCGCTCGCTCCGAGAGAGGCCACGATAGTTACCGGCAAGCAGGTGACGCGGTACGATCTCGCACTGATGGGTTATGGCCAGGGCTACGCTGGACAGATGACACCTTTTCAAATGGCGCTGGCGGCGTCCGCAATCGCCAATATGGACGGAAAGCTGATAAAGCCAAGAATCGAATTTGATCGGCCGCCGGAAATGTTTAAGCAGGTGATGTCGCCGCAAACCGCAGCCACGATGCGTGGAATCATGGGCCTGGTGACCGGAGGACCAAGCGGAACCGCGCGCGGTGTTTTTGGTCCGGTTAAAGCAGCCGGCATTAATACCGGTGGCAAAACCGGAACAGCACAGAAAGTTCAGCCCGTCTTTGATCCCAAGACCGGCGAACCAAAAACCCGACATCG
>DASZDU010000196.1:0-8066 GCA_035941655.1 Pyrinomonadaceae bacterium
GACTAGCGCCTCTTTTTGTAGTGCGCTGACCAGTGAGCGCGTTTGTCCGCGGCGGCTTCACGCCTCGCATCGTCACGTTCTGAAATTAAACTCAGCTGCGACAGGTCGCAGCTGAACGAAAGCGCTGACAGGTCAGCGCACTCCAAAAATGCATTGGTGATGAGAGTATGAGGTGCCCTGGCTGTGGCAGACGGGCATGGTGGGCCAGAACTCGCTGCGCTGCCTGTCGAACAAAACTGCCGATGTGGTATGTCGCGATCGCGGTGCTTATCGTTGGCTTTTGCGGGATTGTATGGATTTTTCTGAATTGGACGTAAGCTTATCGGTCATTATCATTCACACCGCGGCTTTAGCGAGCGTCTTCCTGGCCACGGTTCAACGCACGCCCCATTCCCATATTCCGAAAAGAATCTTCTTGTCCAGCACTTTGCCTGCCTGTTTTAGTGAGAGGATGATCTGGCCCCGATGGTGTGACTCGTGGGAGATCAAGTAACCGAGGAAGGCGTTAACATGCGGTTTGAAACCCTTTACTTTGCCACCATCGCTCCAACTCTGGCTTAAGAGTTTCTTGATTGCTTCACCGGAATCAGCGAGCGACTTTCGCAGCAGCTTTTTATCAGCAGTCTGCTCCTTTTCAAGTTTGATCAAACCCGCTAACAAAGCGGGGGCCGCTGACTTTAGCCACATCAGCCGCACGTTGTGAATGTGCGCAAACTGCTCGCCAACAGTTCTACCTTTCGAGGCTGACAAACTGATCAGGGCACCCGGTTCTATCGAGTCAAGCAGGTAGAGATTGATCCGGTCATGAATCTGCCAGGTTTCAAGGAACTGCTTTTCGTCCATGCGGCATCCTCCTTCTTGTGATATGAGGTCAGTACCACCACGCGGTAGCGGGTGGGTGTCTGGTTGGCTACTCGCTCAAGCCGCGACGTGATGGTTGTGAACGATAGACCCACCCGCTACCGCGTGGTGGTACTGACCTCAATCACCGCACACGCACGACAATGCTATTAGTTGTCAGCGCATTGCCCGTTGCTCTCTGCAGATCTGCAATCGCCTTATTCAGGTCTGTTTGCGCGCGCAGTTCGTTGCCGCGGGCGGTAGTCAAAGCAGTCTGCCGTTCAAGCACAAGGAATACTGTCGACTGGCCAGCATCCAGTTTTCGTTGCTCGCTTTGATACTGCTGCTCGCTCGCCTGACGAGCGATACCTGCCGACCGCAGCCTCGCCTCCGCGCTGCGAACCTGCTGCAAACTGTTTCTAACATCGACCTGAATTGTCTGCTCGAGTTGTTCACGCTGCGTCGCAATACGCTCGCCTTCAACTAGTGAACGTCCCAGTTGCGCCTGCGCTGTGCGGTTGCGCAGCGGTAAGTTAAGCTGCACGCCTACGCGAAAATTATTGAAGCGGTTACTCAATAAGTTTTGCAGCGACTGATCGTAGCCGCCCAGCAGATCTGGCGATATCGTCTGTGCTGGAAGATCTGGCAACAGATCGAAGCCCGCATTGAACAAAAGTTTATTTACTGCGTCGCGCAACTGAGTCGACGACGAGGTCAACGGGTTAATTCCACCACTTGAAGTTCCCGCCAAACCAACCAACCCGTAACTGCCAACCAGATCAATCGCTGGCTTCGTTTGTTCGCGAAAATATTTCTGATCGATTTGATTGATTTCTCGCGCCACGTTGGATTGCTGCAGCTCGGGGCGATTTTCCATCGCCGCCTTCATGGCCTCGGGTAAAGAAATGTCCGGCGAAACTAAATCCACCGGATCTGTTGGAATGATTGATTGGTTCCAGAGGTCTGACTGTCGATTCACGGCAATCAAGTTCTTCAAATTGTTTTCACTGCGCAAGACTTCTTCCAGCGAGCTGAAGAGAGTCTGTTCAAAACTCGCCAGCTGCGCTTCGGCTGCCACCACGTCAATCGGAGCCAGCGCGCCCTCGTTTACCAGGCGCTGGTTGTGTTCAAGCTGCGAACGCGAATCGCGGACTGCATCCCGCTGCACCTGCAAGTTCCTGAGCGCGAAGACGAGGTCCCAGTAGGCACGCTGCACGTTGGTAATCGTTTCAATCGCTCTTTGCCGAAATTGAGCATCGGTCAGCGACAGGTTCTTCCTCGCGATTTCTATCTGCCGCCGATTACTGTCAAACTTCAAACCGCGCAAAAGTGGCTGGGTGTAGCTGAAGGTAAGCGCCGTTGGGTATTGCGGATTGAGCGCGGTAAAGGAATTGTTCGACGTTAACCTCACCGCAGAGAAATCCAGACGATAGCTGCCGCCGAGTTTGGGCGTCAGACCTTCGAGCCGAGCAGTAGCCGTGTAATCGCTTTGCGTCGTCACCCCGTTTGAACCCCCGCTAAGAAAACTCGAGATAGGAGTCGTCACACGTTCGTAGTAAGACGAGGAAATCAGGCGCGGGTCGTAAACACCACGCGCTGCGGTGAAATCAAACTCCGCGATCTTCACATTGTCTCGCGCAACCTCGATGTCCTTGTTATTTTCCAGCGCCAGGGCCAGCGCCTCGCGAACCGACAGCGGCTTCTGGCGATCAAGATCAACGCCTACGCGCCCAAGCTCCGGCAAGGGTTTTTGTGCCGGGTGAAAATCAGGCGCGATTGCCGGCACCTGTAACTCCTGAGGCGACGGTGACGCACTCGGTACCTGGCCAAAAGAGCTGCCACCGGCAATCAGCGCGAAGAGGAGCAGTCCGCTAACCCGTGGAAGTCGATTCAATGCCAAGAGGTTGCGACAGGTCGCAACCGATCCAAAGCGCTGACGGGTCAGCGCACTCCAAATCAAACGTGTGTTTCCCAACTTGATCATTAGTGCCTCGAAACTAAACCTAGTAACGCTGCCGTTGCGCTGGCCGCTTTGCGGCGTGCCCTTCCAAATACACCGGTAACGCGGGCGCCGAGAAAACCCCAAATACGGCTCCGGCCCAAGTCGTCGAAGAGTGAATAAAAAACCGGAACAGCCAACAGCGTCAGTAGCAAACAGAGCGATTGCCCGCCGACTACCAGCACGCCGATGGAACGATTTGTTCCGGAACCGGGTCCGCTCGATATCGTCAGCGGCAACATGCCCGCCACCAGCGCGATCGTGGTCATCAGTATGGGCCGCAAACGATCGCGATTGGCGCGAACGATCGCTTCCAGGCGTTCCATCCCCCGCGCACGCAGTTGATTCGTATGATCGATCTGCAGAATTGCGTTTTTCTTGACGACACCAAACAGCAGCAACAATCCCAGTCCGGAAAAAATGTTTACGGTTTGTCCGGTGATCAGCAGCGACAGGATGCCGAACGGTATCGCCAGCGGCAGTGTCAGCAGAATCGTGACCGGGTGAATGAACGACTCGAACTGCGCTGCCAAAACCATGTACATAAAAACAAACGACAGAATGAAAGCCAGCATGAAGTAATAACCGGCGCGGCCGAGTTCCTTGGACCGTCCAGCCAGTCCGGTCGTATAGGCCGGATCGATGCCGACTTCCAGCGCAAAAGCGTTCATCTTTTGAATCACCGCCGCCTGCGACCCACCCGGCTTAACGTTAGCGAGCAACGTCACCTGCCGCCGCCGATTTAACCGGTCGATCGCAGATGGGCCGGTGCCTTCTTCGATACGCACCAGATTGTCGAGACTGACCCAACCAATCTTTGCCGACGAAACAATCATCTGCTCCAGACCTTCAACGCTCGACCGCGATTGCCCGACCGCACGCACGCGCACGTTGTACTGGTCCGTGCCGGCATTAAATGTCGACACTTTCTGACCGGCGACCAGCGTGTTGAGAGCCTGCGCCACGTCTGCGACTCGAACGCCGAGATCCGCAGCGCGTTGGCGATCAATGATTACCCGCAATTCCGGTTTGCCTGTCACCAGCGATGAATCAACGTCAACCACGTCGGGCAGCGTTTTCATTTTCTGCAGCAAGGCGTCGGAATATTTCGTCAACTTCTCCAGGTCGGGTCCGCCAATAACGTATTGAATATCCGCGTTGCGAAAGCCGCCGCCTGAAATTGCGGCAACCTGCTGCACGCTGGTTCGGAGTTGACCGGGAAACTCTTTCAAATACTTCGCCAGAATCTCTGAACGGGTCCGCAGCATTAGATCATTTTGCGAAACGCTGCGCTGATCCAGGGGTTTCAGCTTCACGTAGATCGAAGCCACGTTCACCTGCTCCTGTTGCCCGCCGCCGATGGTCGTCAAGGTGTCGGTCACGCCCGGCAATTTTCTAACGTCGGCAGAGATACGCTCAGCTAAGTTGGAGGTCGAGCCCAGCGTCGAGCCCTCCGGCGCGCGAACGTTGATCTCGAATTGCGACTGGTCGTCAACCGGCAGGAAGTTTTTACCCACGAACATAAATAACGGAACGATGCTGATGATTACGATTAGACAGGCAACCACAACCACCCAGCGATGCGCCATCGACCACTTGAGCATTCGGGTATAGGTGCTGTCGATGGGACGATAAAAGCGCGATTGTTTGGAGCCGTGGTCCGCCGGTTCGATGCGCCGTTCGATAGGTCCTTCTTCCTCGTCGTTACTGCGTTTGATCAAACGCGCCGCCAGCATTGGCGTGAGGGTGAACGAAACAAGCAGCGAAACAGCGATCGCGAAAGAAGACGTCAGGCCAAATGAAGACATGAAGCGGCCGACGATGCCGCCCATGAATCCGACGGGCAGGAACACCGCCAGCAATGACAGCGTGGTCGCCGTCACCGCCATGCCGATTTCTTTGGTGCCCTCGATCGCTGCCTGAAACGGGGGGATACCCTTCTCTTCAATGAACCGGAAAATATTTTCGAGCACTACGATGGCATCGTCGATCACGATACCGACCATCAACGTCAGTGCCAGCATCGTGATTTGATTCAGCGTGAAGCCCATGGCCGCCATCAAACCAAACGTGGCAATCAATGACGTCGGAATTGCGAGCGCGGCAATAACCGTGGAACGGAAACTCCACAGGAAGATGAAAACGACGATCGCAGCGAGGATGCTGCCTTCGATCAGGTGTTTCTGTATCGATTCGATCGAAGCCTTGATGAAGATCGACTGATCGCCTACAACCCGTGTCTTGAACCCTGGCGGCAAAGTCTTTTGTATGTCGCGCAGCCGTTCCTTGACGGCGTCTGCCACCGCGACGGTGTTTTGTCCCGACTGTTTTGAGACAACTAAAGTAACCGCCGGCTGGCCGTTTAAGCGCGCTTCGGTTCGCGGTTCTTCCGATCCGTCTTCCGCATAACCCACATCGCTGAGCTTCACTGAATAACTGCCGCGGCTGCCCACCACGAGGTTATTAAAATCTGAAGGCTGCACGATGCGGCCCATGGTGCGCACGGTCAGTTCGCGCGTACCTTCATCGACGCGTCCGCCCGGTAGTTCCATATTTTGGGCACGAACCGCGTCGGCTACTTGCGCTACCGTCACGTTGAACGCGCGCAACTTGTCGGGATCGACCCATACCTGAATCTCACGCGTACGGCCGCCAATGATTGTCACCTGGCCTACGCCGCTGACCGATTCGATCTGTTGCTTGATTTTCTTGTCGGCAACGTCGGTGACTTCGCGCGGCGATCGCGGGGCAGACACGGCAATGCGGATTACGGGCGCAGCATCAGTGTCAAGCTTCTGAACTATCGGCTGTTCCGCGGTGACCGGAAGATCGTTAACGATCAGGTCAACCTTGTTGCGGACTTCCTGCGCCGCTATGTCCGGATTCTTCTCCAAGAGGAAAGTGATGAAAACCTGTGACACGCCTTCGACGGAGGTTGAGCGCAGCTCGTCGATGCCGCTGATGGTGTTTACCGCTCCCTCAACCTTGTCCGTGATTTCGGTTTCGATTTCCTGCGGCGAGGCACCGGGATTGACGACCGTGACCGTGATAGTTGGCAAGTCGATCTTTGGAAACAGATCTACGCCCAGCGACTTGTAGGAGAAGAGCCCGACGACTGTCAGACTCAGGATGAGCATCGTCGCAAACACCGGACGCCGTACACAAATTTCAGCTAATCTTTGCATCGATTAAAATCAGTTTCAAGTTTCAAGTTTCAAGTTAGGTCCTTTGCCGAACTTGAAACCTGAAACTGGGAACTTGAAACTATTGTTTGATTGCCATCCCGTCGCTTAGTTGTTCGATATTGCTGGTCGCCACGTTCTCGTTTTCGGCTACCCCGTTCTTGATTTCAACCAGGTCGCCCTCGGTTTGTCCCAGTTGCACCTGACGCTCCTGCACTTTGCCGTCCTTGATTACAAACAGCCGGCTGACGCCCGAGTCTGTGCGCACTGCACGCGCAGGCACTAACACAGCCGGGGCTGCGCGCGACTGAAGAATGCGTACGGTCGCAAATTGGCCAGGCTTCAAAACACCGCCGGGGTTCTGAACTTCAGCTTCAACCGTCAACGTTCGGGAGGTCGGCGTAACATTTGGCGAGATACGCGCGATTCGGCCGCTGAAATTCCGATCAGGCCAAGCGCTTGTCGTCACCGAAACTGATTGACCCACACTCACTGTCGAAATTGACTGCTCCGGAATATCGATCCGCAGTCGCAACGGATTGATTTTGACGATCGTCGCGACCTTGGTCGTCGTGGAGACATACTCGCCGAGGTCTGCCGGACGATCAGCCACATAACCGTCAATCGGAGAATAGACGTTGGCGTAAGATTGACTCCGCAGCGCGAGATTGAGCTGGCTCTCAGCGTTTGCGACATTAGCGCGCGCAGTCATGACGGCAGCATAGTTTTGACGCGCCAGTGATAAAGCCGCGTCATACTGCTCCTTCAATTGATCACGTTGTGCTTTTTGCTGATCGTAAAGAGATCTTGAGATGTCGCCCGATTCGATCAGCTTTTCTGAGCGGCGCAAGTTTTTTTCGGCCAGCTCCAAAGCCACGCGCGCATTCCCCACTTCCGGAAGCTTGTTTACATCGAATGATTGGCCGGGACGAATTCCGACCTTCTCTTCCGCCTGCCGCAACGCAGCTTTCATCTGATCAACCTGGGCCTGCGTCTGCTGAACGCGCAGTTTCGCATCGACGTCGTCGAGACGAACAATTGTCTGGCCACGCTTAACGTAGCTGCCAAGATCTACGTTGATGGAAACAACCTTGCCGGCGATTGACGGCGAGACATCGGTTTGTTCGTCGCCGGATAAGCTGCCCGTCGCCTCAAAAAACTGCGGCAGCTCGCGCGTGATTGCCGTCGCCGTAGATACCTCGACCGCCGCTGGCTGAGCCACCGCATTTGTGTTGTCGTTCCTTACGTTTGCTTTAGAGCCTCCGCATGAGGTTGCAAAAAACAAAAGGCCCGACAGGATTAGCGCCAAGGAAAACAGCTGTAATGGAAAAACTATTCTGGGAAAAGCCATCGACTCTAGTTCTTTCTCGAAAGATCGTTGCCGGAAATGATCCGTGCCTTCCGCTGTTTCGGTCTTGAGTCGGCATCGGTGCTGATTCCATTCAAAAGGACGTCAGTAAAGTGCCTGGCTGCGTCCTCGTTTGAAATCTTTAACAGGCGACGATTCGGGTCCCACAAATTGTTGTTAAGTGAATGGTGGATGATCATGCCGATGAAGCAGCGGACCACGATCGAGGGCTCCATCTTAACCATCGCGCCATCACGCTGACGCTCGGCGATGTAACTACCCAGCAGCTCATAAACGCGACGGATAAACTTTTCGAAAAACATTTCCGCCAGTTCATGACCCTCCAGGGCGGAATGAAGCAGCAATCTTTGAAACTCCGGATCACATTCGTGGTGATTCAGCGCCCCTAAAGCCAACTGCTCAAAAACGGCGCGGTCATCTTTTAGTTTCAGGGCCTCCGCGACCATCTCTTCCGGGTTCAGCGCATCGCCGGAACAAGCTTTGTGGTCAAGGATCGCCGTATACAATTCCTGCTTGGTGGCGAAATGACGGAACACCATGGCTTCAGACACACCGGCCGCCTGAGCGATTTCCCTGGTAGTCGTGCCGCCAAAACCCTTCTGAGAAAAGAGGCTGACGGCTACTCGCAAAATCTGCAGTTTTCGGTCCTCCGCCGCCATGCGAGCGCCGGTGGCCG
>DASZDU010000197.1:0-4936 GCA_035941655.1 Pyrinomonadaceae bacterium
GGAGCAAACCTCATGGAGGATGACCGCATAGATGATTGATCGCGGCTTACCAGCCCAGATCATTTGAGGACCGCTAACGGCGGTAAACCAAACAATAATCAGTCTCATGTCAAAGAGCCATCAACTAACTAAAACAACGCAGGCGCCCTGGCGTCGCAGTCGAAGTCTGTTCGCTTCAACTCTTGACACCAGACTGCGCTTCATAGATGAACTCTGAACTACTGGAATGGTACCGCTCGATCCTCGAGTGTTTTAGGATATTTTCTGCAATTCTATGAAATCCGACATTACAAAAGTCATCGGTCACATCAACCCAAACGAGGCGCTGATCTTCGAGCGCTCGCAGCCCGGCCGTGTTGGATATCGTCTGCCGCCGCTCGACGTAGACGAACATCCGATCGGCAGTCTGATCCCGCAGCAGTTTCTCCGTGACGACGATCTCGAAGGAGTTCCGGAAGTTAGCGAAGTAGATGTGATTCGTCACTTCGTGCGCATGTCTATGTGGAACTACTCGATCGACCAGGGCATGTATCCGCTCGGCTCCTGCACGATGAAATACAACTCGCGTCTGAATGAGAAGGTGGCGCGCATTCCCGGGTTCGCCGGCCTTCATCCTTTGACCGAAGCTGAGGACGCACAAGGGGCGCTGGCAGTTATTCATCAGTTACAACTCGACCTGGCGGAAATTACTGGTCTACCCGGCATATCTCTGCAACCCGCCGCCGGCGCCCACGGTGAGATGACCGGCGTGATGATTATCAGAGCCTTCATCGACGCGCGCGACGGCGAAGGCGGCTCCGCCAAACGCCGCACCATGCTTATTCCCGACTCCGCTCACGGCACAAACCCGGCATCCGCGCACCTGTCAGGTTTTTCAGTAAAGACTATCCGTTCGACTGCGGAAGGTTTGACTGATCTGGATCATTTGCGGGAAGTGTGTGCGGTCGGCGATGTCGCCGGACTGATGCTGACAAATCCAAACACGCTCGGGCTGTTTGAAAGAAACATCCAGGAGATTTGCCGCATCGTGCATGATGCCGGCGGCCTCGTTTACATGGATGGCGCGAACATGAACGCGCTCGTGGGCGTGGCCCGGCCCGGCGACATGGGTGTTGACGTCATACACCTCAATCTCCACAAGACATTTTCGACTCCACATGGCGGCGGTGGTCCGGGCTGTGGCCCCTGCTGTTGTACCAAAGAACTGGAGCCGTTCTTGCCGGTGCCGCGAATTGTTAAGGACTCAGAGACATTCAAACTGGATTTCAACTACCCGCAATCAATTGGTCGCGTGAAAGCGTATTTCGGCAACTACGGAATGATGTTGCGAGCTCTCGCATACATTCAAACGCATGGCAACGACGGCCTGCGAGAGGCGACGGAAGCCGCCGTCCTGAATGCACGCTACATCGCGCATGGCTTGACCAGTGACTACGATAAGCCGTTTAACGCCCCGCCCATGCATGAAGTGGTTTTTACTGATAAGCGTCAGACACGCAAAGGCGTTCACACACTCGACATCGCGAAACGCTTGATCGATTACGGATTTCATCCGATGACGATTTACTTTCCCTTGATTGTCCAGGGAGCGATGTTGATCGAGCCGACGGAATCAGTTGGCAGACAGGAACTCGACCAGTTTGTGGATGCCATGCGGTCGATCGCGCGCGAAGCAATTGAAGACCCGGAACTGGTTCTCAACGCGCCGCACGACACGCGCATCGGCCGCCTTGACGAAGCTGCCGCTGCTCGTAAGCCGGTGCTGCGCTGGAAACCGAAACAAGCTGCAAGCACTGCGTAGAATGCTCACCGCTCGGGTGTTATACTGACTACCGATGACACCCGAACAAGAAGACTACTTCCTTAATCCGCCGCCAGGTTCCGCTGCTGCGCGCGCGGTCGAATTCGGAATTGACTTAACGCTCACCCTCGAAAACCTACGATTAACGCCGGAGGAGAGAATCCGAAAACTGGACAATTTCATACTCGGTGTAACCCGCCTGAAAGCGTCGGCGCGAAGAGTGGGCCGCACAGATGCAGCGTTTGATGAAGATAATTGAAGGACCGCTCAACCTGCTGGGCAAGTACGAAGTTGAGTGCGTAATCATTGGCGGAGTCGCGTCCACGCTGTATGGCTCCACTATTCTCACCAACGATCTCGATGTCTGTTACGCGAGAAACACTACAAACCTGGAGAAGCTGGCAACGGCACTCCAATCAGTAAATGCAAAGTTACGTAATACTCCACCCGAGCTACCATTCCTGCTTGACGCAGATACGCTACGTCACGGATTGAATTTTACTTTTGCGACGAACGTTGGAAGCCTTGATCTGCTTGGTGAAGTACGTGGAGTAGGCTTTTACCGGGACGTGGTTGCGGAAGCTAGCACCTATGAGCTATTTGGATATTTGTTTCCAGTAATTGAGTTAAAGAAGTTGATTACCGCTAAACGCACCGCTGGTCGCGCAAAAGACTTGATCGCGGTCGTTGAACTGGAAGCACTTCTCGAACGGCAAACAAAACTGGATCAATCTTAACGACTTGAGATTACGCTTCCCAGGTCGGCGCATCGCTGCTACTTGGAACGAGTCGTTTACCTTCGGAAGGAACTCGTAACAAAGCCAGACGCTCAACTACTCTTCCATTGACGAGATGTTCTTCCACAATCTCCGCAACGTCTCCGGCTCGCACCTGTGCGTACCAGACTCCATCCGGGTAAACCATCACGGCGGCGCCAATCGCACAAAATCCAACGGAGCTGCATTCGGTTAGCACCACACTTCCCTTCGGGTTTTTACCCTTCTTTTCCTTACCGAAAAGCATTGACCTTGAGAGTAGCTCCCGCTCAAAGGCTTCCTTGACCAACGCACTGTCAACTGCCGAACACGATTTTCCGGTGCACACGAAAACATGATGCTGAATGGGTGCACCTACGATTGGCGCCAACCCTTCAAGCTTTTCGCAATCTTCGATGAAATAGCTTTCTGCCATACGCTCAGGACCCTTGGAAATTGTTACCGCATGCTATCACGATGAGGCGCGATTAAAGAGCGCAACAGCGGCCGCGAGTTCCTGCCGAAGTCCCTTGCTCGCCCTGAAAATACCTGTAGAATACCACTCGAAGGGCGACCGCTCTCACAGACCGTTTCCCGGATAGAGCGGTTTGAATCGGTCGCCCAAAATAATGTTATGAACCCAGACCAGCAGTAAAGAATATGGCTACGGGCCTCGTAATTCACATCTCTTCGGGTAAAGACAAACACACCCAGGTATTGACCGACGAAAAGGTACGCATCGGCAGCGGTGACGACTGCGCAGTGCGTCTGCGCTCAACGACGCTACCAAAAGGCGGCGGCAACGGCGCTGTATTGGAGCTCGCACACCGCAACGGCTCATATCTGGTAACCAATTTTGATCAGTCACTTGACCTCACACTCAACGGTCGTGCTTTGGAGGCAGATGCGGAAATAACAGACGGGGATGAGCTTCGAATTGGCGACTCGCATTTGCTGCTGACGTTTTATCCTATTAGTTCCCTGCCGGCCCTTGTTGGCACTTCGGCACATGAAGCACACGTAGCACCCTTCATTGAGCAAGCCGCGCTTGAGTCAGCAGCCACCGCGCGCCGCGACGATGCGAAGGTCTTTCTTCGGGAGTTTACTCGTGAACTCGTAAAGGAAATAAATACCAGCACGAAACTTATCACCCTCGCGATTGCGGTAGCGCTCGTCGGCGGCACTCTTTACATCGGGTTTTCAATGTTCAAGGAACTACAGCGCACCCGTCGCCTGATTGACGATCAAAAAGCGCAGCTTGCCCAGGCAAAGGACCAGGCGTCCAAGATGAATCAAACGCTCACAGACATCGGGCGTTCAAACAAGGAGATTCGCGACAGCCTGTCATTGGCTGTGAAACTACGCAGCGATTTCGGCAGCGGAATTTGTTTAATAGCCGGCACCTACTATTTTGTCGAATCCAGCACCGGTCGACCGCTCCGTTACCCAGAATCGCAAACGAACGAGGGTGGTGCGGCGATTCAGAACAGTGGTGACCCGACCACATTGACGCCCGATGGTAATGCTGCGGTGGCTGAAATTCAGTTTTCCGGCACCGGCTTCTACGTAGGCGACGGCTTCGTGATTACAAATCGTCATATTGCGCAACCGTGGATCGCTGACGATCGTGCCCAGAGTTTAAATAGTAGTGTAAAGGGCCAACCACGGCTGAAGAAGCTAAGCGCTTATTTTCCGGATCACGCGCAGCCAATACCTTTGAAATTTAAAGTCGCCGGCAACCGCGACGACCTCGCAGTCTGTTCGCTCGACATCAAGGACCTGCCAAATGATATTCCGGTCATTCCTCTGGAAAGCGATCAGGATGCAGTGGCGGTGGGCAAAACAGTTGTGATGATGGGTTTCCCCTCGGGAATTGATCGTTTACTCGCGCTGCTTGACGATGCCGAATCGCGCAGCATACAGCAGCGCTATGGCGGTTCGCTAGATTCTTTGCTCGGTCATCTCGCCGAATCCCGCCGGATCCAGCCCCTGACGACGCAAGGAAATATTACAGACGTCACCAGCAGGCGGATTGCCTATGATGCGCGCACCGCTGAAGGCGGCTCCGGCGCGCCCGTGTTCGGGCCGACGGGCCGGGTTATCGGCGTTAATTTTGCTGTTTTTACAGAGAATGAGGCTTCTAACTTTGCCGTTCCCATCCGGTTCGGCGTGACAATACTCGAACGTGTTGGTTGGAAGTTTCCGGTCGAAAAAGACAAAGAGCCCGAAAGCGTCTCGACTCCGCCAAAATAGTTTTAAAACTGCCAGCGCGAGGAGCCTCGCGTACGCCTCAAAATAATGCCACCAGCTCGTCTCGCATCTGCTTCTCTTTAGCCGGCGCCGCCGCGCCAACCCAAACACTTCTCACAATTCCCTGGTG
>DASZDU010000198.1:0-4424 GCA_035941655.1 Pyrinomonadaceae bacterium
ATCAATAGGCAGCTCGTTGAACGGTAACTAAGATTTTTCATTTACACCTCTCCTCAACTTTACTTAACCACGGTCAAGCTCTTAACCGCGACGGATACACGAAATCATTTTGTTTAGAGGAATGCTTATATAAGACCGGAACTTCGGTCGGCAACTGATTTCAGCCTGATGTCTGAAGGTCGAGCGCGGAATATGCCAATGCACCTGGAGCGCTGCTGCTAACGCCCCTGAAGCCTCCTGAGTCTGTTGCGGCGCCTTGCTTCTAACCTTTGTTCCATAGACCGAAAGCGACAACGTTTCTCGCCCATCTTCTCTTCTCCCGGCTCCAGGTAGTAGCGCAGCTCTTCCGCCGACTGCATCCGGACCGCGTCCTCAAAAACATGCAGCGCATGAGCGCGCACCACATGGTTGCGATCTCTCAATGACCGAAACACAACGCTAACGTGCTGCTCGAACGCCTCCCAGCCGGCGTGGCAAGGGCAGAGCGAGCGGACGGCATCACCACGCACGACTTCATCCGCTGATTGCAAGTCGCGGTCGAGACGTTCAGTGATAGAGGTGGCCGAACTTTCGCCCTTTTTTACCAAGACAACCTCGAGAGTTTTGCAGCCGTCAACTTTTGCACATGCTAAAGCTGAACCGTTCTTCAAGGCAACATTTGGCAGACTGATAGTCCTTATCTGTTTGTATGATCTTGTTTTACTATTCGCGTACTTTCGTGGTTCGTTTCGCCCAAACAAAGCACACCCACCACGAAGGAACACGAGTCATCACGTCTTTGCCCAAAAAGTAGTTGTAGGAAAAGTACGCCGAAGGCGTTGGCTAATTTCAGCCCAGGGTATCACCGTGGGTAAATGGTGGGGCCCCCCGACCCTTTTCACTCTGAAGGAGTGTGTCGAACAGGCTAACTCCTTCAGAGTTAAAACGATCGAATGGCGTGGGGTTCCCAGGGTGATACCCTGGGCTGAAATTAGCCAACGCCTTCGGCGTACTGTCGAACCCGTTCCCAGCTCCTCGAAATCCTATGTGAGGACTTTTTGGGCAAAGCCAATCATCACAGTCCGTCTGATGTAGTGTTTTTAATTTGAGAAAACGCGCGGCACAGACTTCACTCACACACCAAACTTCACGGCTTATTTTCTCGAAGCTTTTCGCTAACCGAATCTACGATCTGGCGTATGGCATTGATCACCAGTTCCGGATCGTCAAGCTGAATATGGTGTCCGCTGGTTGTGGCTATGATCTGTTTGCTTTTGCGCGAGAGGTTAAGCAGGTCTAGTTGCATGCGCTTTCGATCTTCATTGAGTTGCCTGCCTTCCTCTGTATCCGGGTATTCGCTCTTACCACGTGTCAACACAATTAGTGGCGTATCGCCGAGCGGATACTCATGTGTCTTTCGGGTCGCGTATATTTCGGCGAACTCTTCACCCCAGTAGGGGTCGTTGTCAGCCACATAATGTTGCGGCTGCGCCAGCGCCCACAGCCGCACTTGTTGAATACGAAGCGGCAAACGATCAAATGGCGGATTGATTTTGGGTGGTCCCATCTCCTTCAGAAAATTCTGCAATTGCTGCCTCTCTTCGGGAGAGAGTGCTTTGTCAGCGGCAGGGATGGCAGTTTGAATCGGTGGGATAGTTCTTTTCTGGGATAGCTCTCGCATTCGCTGGACCTTGCCATTCAAAAATAACTGGTTGTCCTCATGTGTACTGTCGACCAATACCATACCGGCAACTTCTTTCGGATACTGGCCAGCAAAGGTGCGGATCAGCAGGCCGCCTATAGACTGACCAACCAACACGTACGGCCCTTTGCTGCCGGCTTTCATCAGTGCCGTATGCAACTCATAAGCGATCTGCTTCATCGTGCGCGGGCGCGGCCCCAGATCACTCCAGGCGTTACCCGCTCGATCATATGAGCACACTCGCGTAAAGCGTGATATACCCGGCTGCACTAGACTCCAGTCGAACGAGAAGTCGCCGGCGCCCGATTCCAGCACCACCGTCGGTCTAGTTGCTTTTTTGTTTCCGGTACAGTTGAGGTGCAATCGCCAGCCACCGACATCCACAAGTTTGCCAGGGGGTGGAGGTGGCTTAATGAAGGTGGTGCTCGTCTGGGAAATGGCACTTTGCGATGCAAATAGGATGAGCAACGCGAGCGGTAACCCAGCTTGAGTCCAACGCATGATCCAGGCACACATACCCTTTAGTTTCCTCCTGACTTCAACCCTTAGCACACTTCTCCTACTCAGTCTTGTCTGACGGAAAGGTTTGAGCTGCGATTAAGATAAGCGGACCGCTGGGCTATTATCATTCGTCGCTTTCGTGGACTGATAAACTGACACGTCATTGAGAGAGCTGAGTTCCAATATCCACAGCCTAACTTTGGGCGTCAGGCATTATTTGCTGTTCGCTACTAACGTCGCCGGTTCTGTGAAGTAAGAGTGGCTGGTGTTAAGATATCCGCCTCGGTTCACCTAACAGTTTCCCCGCCACACAATCACGAAATTCCAGGAGGTTAGCTGCGTCATGACCTCAGCGCCCAGTCTTTGCTTCTGGCTTGCTTCGGTTATCTCTGTCTTCGGGCTGCCCGGCCCTGCTCTAACGGCGGCGCAAATAACCTCCACAATCAGATTCAGTGCCTCGTCCTACGCCACGCAGGAAAGTGCTGGCGGCGTGCAAGTCACCGTGACGCGCACTGGCGATACCACGGGCCCAGTCACCGTTGATTACGCGACGAGTAGCGGCACGGCCTCGGAGCGCACAGATTTCACTCCGGCATTGGGCACGCTGCGCTTCGCCACCGGCGAAACGACGAAGACGGTTACCGTCCTCATTACTGATAATTTCACGGCAGAAAGCAGCGAGACGATTGACCTCATGCTGTTCAACGCGACGGGCGGCGCGGCCCTGTCCGCACCTGACTCTGCGGTCGTGACGATCAGCGACGACGACGGCGCGCCGTCCTCCACCAACCCTCTAGACGATTCACGCTTCTTCGTGCGCCAGCACTATCACGACTTTCTCGGGCGCGAGCCGGACCAGGCGGGGCTGGACTTCTGGACGAACGAGATTGAGTCGTGCGGCGCGGACGCGCAATGCCGCGAGGTGAAACGCATCAACGTCAGCGCAGCGTTCTTTCTGTCCATTGAGTTTCAGGAGACGGGATTTTTCGTTCGCCGCCTCTACCTCTTCTATTTCGCGAGACCCTGGCCCATCTGGCGCGAGTTCATGCGTGATGTGCAGGAAGTCGGACGAGGAGTAGTGGTCGGTACACCTGGCTGGCAGGAGCGGCTGGAGGCCAACAAGCGCGTATTCATCGAAGACTGGTACAACCGCCACCGCCTAGTGGTGCTATCGCAGATCAGTAACGGACGGTCATCGATCACCGACGAGCAGTATGTTGACGGTCTGTTTCAGAAAATCTACATCACGCCGTCTGTCGATGAGCGCCGGGCGTTGATCGAAGGGCTGAGCGCTGGGACGGAAACGCGCGCCAGTGTCTTGCGCAAAATCGCTGACAACCAGGACTTTGTGCGCCGCGAGTTCCGTCCTGCCTTCGTAATTTCGCAGTATAACGGTTACCTCCGGCGCGAGCCGGACTACAGCGGGCTCGACTTCTGGTTGAATAAGCTCAACCAGTTTGATGGCAACTACATTCAGGCCGAAATGGTGAAGGCGTTTATCACTTCTGCCGAGTACCGCGAGCGCTTCACGCGGAGCGACGCGTTGCAGGAAGCTTTCTTCGAGTTTGATGTCTCGTCTCGACCCGAAACGGTGGTCTTCAAGCTGAACGATCCGGTGAGAATTAGCGAGGCGAGGGGTTTGATTGGGCAGCAGAAGATCGTCATTGGTACCATCATCAAGGAGCCGGTCTACTACAACCGCGCGCGCCGCTTCCACCTCGACCCCGGCACGATCGGTTTCGCCGACATCACCATCGAAGTGTGCGACACCGCAGTGTTGGCCGTTGACAACGGCCTCGAGGAGGTTGGCGGATCGTTCTTGCCGGGGAACGTCATGTGCCCCTGGGGTTCGCGAATTCTGAGGGAAGTGCCGCCGCCGCCCAAGTGAGACGCGCCGCAAGCACCCGGCGCCACTGCGCTCGGTTCGGTGGTGGCCTCCGGCGTCCGATATCCGCGATTCCTATGTTTGCGCTTTCGCTATTCGAACTTTTTCCATTGCGACCTCAGACGGTTTGAATCCCATTTTTTCCCAAAACCTGTTGCTCCCGCGCCCCGCACGTAAAACCCATGTGATTCCGGCATCCTCCCTTATCAGTTGCCGCACAAGCTCGTAGCCGATACCTTGCCCACGCTTATCAGCCGCCACGCCAACCATTGAGATATAGCCATTGGAAACGTCATCACACAATGCCCTGGCAAATCCCACGATGCGCGAACCTTCAACCGCGACGACGGTTCGGCT
>DASZDU010000199.1:0-8198 GCA_035941655.1 Pyrinomonadaceae bacterium
GGACCGCCAAGGCAGAATAAAACACTTTGTGGAGCGTGCCGCACGCATCAAGAGGGGGCATTCCGACAGTGTCACGAAGACAATTGGACTTCTGACGCGATGAAGCTGCGTGTTATCTTGTGTGGGATTGCCGGGGTGGCGGAATGGCAGACGCTACGGACTTAAAATCCGTTGGGAGTAATCCCGTGTGGGTTCGAGTCCCACCCTCGGCACCAATCAAATCAATAATTTAGCGGAAGTCTTCGTTCGTCAGTGAAATTCGCTACGGAGTTTCAGTCCGTTGCGTCTTGCGAGAGTCAGTCCTTCTACAGGTGAACAAGTCCCGACTTTATCGCGAATCGCACCAAACCGGGAACATCGTGAATTTCGAGCCGATCCATCAATTGCGCCCGATGACATTCAACCGTCTTCACACTGATGTTCAATTCCAAGGCAATTTGTTTCGTCGTCTTACTCTCAGTGATTAATTGCAGGACTTGTGTTTGTCGGTGTGACAGCGTACTTAGTGGATTGAGATGGACACTTGGATATTTTGCGTAATTCTTAACCAATGCGCCTGAAAGCGTAGCACTAACATAAGTATCACCTGTGGCTACAGCTCGAATTGCCAACGGTAATTCCTGCCGCGACGCGCTTTTGATCAAGTAACCCGCCGCTCCGGCGCGAAGAGCCAGATACACGTGCTCATCGTCGGAATACATCGAAAGAATGATCACGCGCACTTTCCGAAATGTCCCGGCCATCTGGCGAGTCAATTCCAGTCCGCTAAGACCAGGCATCGCTAGGTCGGTGAGAAGAACGTTCGGATTCTGCTCTTCTACCAGCCGGATCGCCTCCTCGCCGTCGCCAGCCTCGCCAACGATTTCTATATCAGTGGTGTTGCCCAAGACTGTCCGAATGCCAGCGCGTACCAGTTCGTGGTCGTCGGCGATCACTACTCGTATGTAATCCATCTTATCGTCTCACGTCTCCCTGGGACGTTGGCTGACCATCAAGCACGTCTCTGACTCTCTGCGCCAACACGTGTGGAGGAAATGGCTTTTGGATAAAAGGTGTGTCGGCGTCCAGGACTCCGTGATGCACGATTGCATCATCCGTATAGCCGGACATGAATAACATCTTCATTTCAGGTCGCGCTTCTGAAAGACGGTTCGCGAGGATTCGTCCGCCCATTCCTGGCATCACAACATCCGTCAGGAGCAGGTGAATAGCTGCTTCATGTCGTTCAGCTACTGAGAGTGCGTCTTCGCCATTCACTGCGACAAGGACCTTGTAGCCATAGTCGCGCAGAACCTCGCGGACCAAGTCTCGCACTGTCTTATCATCTTCAACCAGAAGAATTGTTTCCGTGCCGCGACGCGCAGATTTGGGTTCAACATTTCGCTTGTACCCTTCGGCGAGTTGAGCAATACAAGGTAGATAAACCTTGAACGTTGTCCCTTTGCCGAGTTCGCTATAAGCCCAAATAAATCCCCCCGATTGCTTTACGATTCCATAGACTGTCGACAGTCCCAACCCTGTGCCTTTCCCCAGTTCTTTCGTTGTAAAGAAAGGCTCGAATATTCTCGCGCGGGTTTCCTCATCCATTCCTGTTCCGGTGTCACTTACTGCCAGCATTACGTAAGGACCTGGGTTGACTGCTACGTGCTGTTCCGCATACCCCTCATCAAATTCGGCGTTCGCAGTCTCAATGACGATCTTTCCGCCTTTCGGCATTGCATCGCGAGCATTGACTACTAAGTTCATCAGAACCTGCTCGATCTGACCGGGATCGGCATTAACGTTTCCGGTTTTTGGTCGCAGTAGTGTGACAAACTCGATGTCCTCGCCAACCAGCCTCCGCAGCATTTTGCTGACGTCGGTAACAAGCGAGTTGATGTCGAGGACTACCGGCTGCAACACCTGCTTCCGACTGAACGCGAGTAACTGACGCGTGAGTGACGCGGCGCGGACTCCCGCTTTTTTGATCTGCTCGACCTTACTTCGCAACGGCGAGTCCTCCGTTAGATTTTTGAGAGTAAGATCACTGTAGCCGTTGATCGCAGTCAGCAGGTTGTTGAAGTCATGAGCGATACCGCCGGCGAGTTGGCCGACGGCTTCCATCTTCTGAGACTGACGCAGTTGCTCTTCAAGTTGTTTTCGCTCCGTAATGTCCTCGACAGAACCTTCATAACAAACGAGCTGGCCGCTTGCGTCACGGACTACCCGGGCATTCCCCAAGGCCCAAATCAGGCTGCCATCCTTGCGCCGCAGTTGAGCCACAAATCCGCGGCCTACACCATCCTCTTGAAGCAGCTTCACGAACTCAGCCCGCCGATCGGGCTCTACGTAAAGTTGTTGCTCGATCTCGGTAACGCTCTCTATTAAGTCTTGTGGTGACTTGTAGCCCAGCATTCGGGCTAGCGCTGGGTTGGCGGAGATTAGCCTGCCCTCCGGCGTAGACTGAAAGATGCCTTCGACCGCATTCTCGAAAATGCTGCGATAGTTCTTTTCGGCGTCGCGCAAGGCTTCCTCAGTGCGCTTCCGTTCAGTGATGTCACGAGCGACCCACAAAACTGAATCGTCCGACATCGGCGAAACGCTGCCGTCGAACCAAACTTCCTTGCCTTCGATCTCCAGAAGGTATTCGACGTTGTGTCTTCGGCCTTCGCTTAAGGCGCGGCGGACGTTACTAAAAAAGAAGTCGGCTTGCTCCTTCGGGAATACCTGATGAAGTGTCTTGCCGATCAGATGCGCCGCTGGTTTGTATAGAAAGGAAGGTTTTGTAGGCGCAATTTTTAGATAGCGACCCCCAGCGCTAAGCACGAAGACCACATCAGTCATCGCCGCAAAGAGAGCGCGCATCTCCAACTCCGAAGCTCTCAGTGACTGTTCGACGTACCTGCGCTCGATAAGTTCAGCCACTTTACGAATCAACATCATCGGATCGTAAGGTAGTTCGAGAAAATCGTCGGCATAGGTCTTCAACGCTTCAACGATGATCTCCGAGTGTTCGGGGGCTGCGTTTACCAAAATCACAGGCGTGGTCCTGAGGTGTGCATGCGCACGAATTAGGCGGCACAGCTCAACGTTGTTCACTTGCACCGCCACGTCGGAAATGATCATATCCGGACCTTCGGCCTGAGCGACTTCATAACCTTCGGGACCGTTGAGAGCAGTGAAGACGCGGTAACCGGCCTTGCGTAGGTGAAGAGCCATAAGCTCTCTTACGTTCGCCTCGCTTACCACCAGAATAGTATGTTGGCCTTTCTGACCTTTGGCAGTGATTGGCTGATCGACCATCGCGTCGGAATTTGCTTCAGCCGCTAGCAGATTCGAGAAGACAATCGTGTGGTCAGCGCGATCGGTATATCGTTTCGTGTTGCTGTGAAAAACCATAACTTCCTTCCAGTGTACCGCCCGAGGCGCGCCGACTTTTTCAATCTTTCGGCCAAGCGCAAGCCAAACAGCTCTTATCGAGGTTATTTGACTGTGAGCGAGTTTGTTCGGTCTGCTCCCACTAACCATGGTAGAGAGCATGAGCGGTGACTGGTATCTCTCTAATTCAGATTCTTGTGTCTGATTTTGAGAGACAAGGCTGTCGGTTTTTCCCCAGAGGTGGACAAATCCAACGGAGGGACAATGAGAATCTTCAATAACGGCGTGTAACGGCGGGCTAGAGCGTATCTCGCGCCTTCTACGAATCCACTAATTTGTTTTTGATCGCGTAATGCGTGAGCTCCGCATTCGTTTTCAAATCCATCTTCTCAAGAATCCTCGAGCGATAAGTGCTGATGGTGCCGTCGCTCAAGCTCAGTATGTTCGCAATCTCGCCGCTGGTTTTGCCTGAAGCGATTAGGCGCATCACTTCGAATTCGCGATCAGAAAGAAGTTCGTGGGGCGGCCTATCTGAACCCTTTCTAAGATCGACCACCAGATCTTCAGCCAACTTTGGGCTGATGTAGGTCCCACCCGCAATCACCTTGTTAATCGCTCCGAGTAATTCTGTTCGCGGAATATCTTTAGTAATGTATCCGTTGGCGCCCGCTTTGAACGCGCGGCGGGCGAATAATTGCTCTGCATGCATGCTGAGAATCAACACCGGCAGCCGCGGCCTGCGCTGCTTCAACTCTTTCAAGACTTCTAATCCATCTCTGCCACCCAATGAAAGGTCGAGGACGGCAATGTCCCAATCCTGATTTTGAATCAGTTCCAGAGCTTCTTGCGGCGTACTCGCTTCACCAAAGCTAACCGCACCGCCTGGTTGCTTCTCGAAGATTCTCTTCACGCCCGCGCGAACGACTTCGTGGTCATCTATTAGGAGAATTTTCTTCATGGTCGCCGTGCTCAAACGAGAACCGGATATGAAAACCGCGCAGACTTAATGGCCGGCTGTCAGTTCGCGATCAGACAAGGGAATGCGGACAGTTATCTCAGTCCCTCCAGCTTTGGCACCTTCAATATAGAATTCGCCACCGACGAGATGCGCTCGTTCGCGCATTCCAAGAAGCCCAAGCGATTGAGGCGCCGATTTGTCATCATCACTGATGCCTCGACCGTTGTCTTTTATCGTGAGAATGAACTCGCCAGCTTCCTGGCGAGCAGCAATCAGGACCTTTCTGGCCTGGGCATGGCGCTGAATATTGGTGAGCGCCTCCTGCAAAATACGAAAGACTGCCGTCGCCGCCCGATCTTCCAGATCGGCTCTCTCGATTGAGCAGGCCAAATCAACCTGAATACCGGTGCGCTCTCGAAACTGGATTGCCTGCCATTCGAGTGCCTCTACCAGGCCGAGTTCAAGCGCCATGGGTCTTAACTCTGATGAGAGTTTTCTGACCGTATCGAGAGTCGTTTCGGTCAGCTTGATCATCGCGTCGATCTTTGTTCTTACGGACGCGACTTGAGACGAATCCATGGAATCACAAATCGCCTCGCGAATTTCTTCCAGATCCCAATGCCAGCTAGTCAATGCGCCGCCGAGTTCATCGTGAATTTCGCGCGCAATGCGTTTGCTCTCTTCTTCTCTCGCAGTTTGAACACTGGCTGAAAGCGCGCGTAACCGTTTGCTGGTTTCTTTGAGTTGCTCGTGGGCCTGCACTCGCTCGGTGACATCTTCGTTGACGATCACCGCCCCTACGATCAATCCATCCGCGTTGCGGATTGGCGCGGCAGAGTTCTCAATGATCTTCGGCTGTCCGTCATAGGTCTTTATATCGATTAGCTCGTTCAGGCTCGTCTGTCCTTGCGACAGTGCCCTTACGGAAGCCCAATCTGCGGGAGCGATCTTCTCGCCGGAGTCATGCCAGGAGCCCTTACTGTGCGCCCACCGTTCGCGTCCGGAGACGATAAGGTCGCGCCCCCAAATTCGCTTTGAGGCCGCGTTATTAAGAACGATGTCGCCTGCCTGATTAGTCACCGCGACGCCTACCGGCAACGTAGCAAGGACCAATTGTAAAAGGCGCTGACTTTCTCGTAGAGCTTCGTCCGCTTGCTTGCGCGCCGTGACGTCCTGTACAGCGCCAAACATGCGGACCGGATGGCCAGACTGATCGTAAATGATCTCATCAGAGACGTGGACAAATCGCAGTTTACCGGTGGGCAGAATGACGCGGTATTCGTTATCGTAACGGCGCTTTCCCGCCAGCGCATCCTGCAAGGCGCGTTCTTGCTGTTCGCGATCATCGGGATGCACCATCGCTTGCATCTCCGCATGCGTAAACTCACGCTGCGACAAACCGAAAATCTTGGCAGTCTCTGAGGACAAGGTAAGGCGGTCTGCGACCAGATCGCGCTCCCAGTAGCCGATATTGGCGAGCCGTTGAGCCTCTTTCAATTTTCGCCGGCTCTCCACCAGCGCCTCTTCTGCCTGTTTCCGATCCTCGATGTCGGTCAAGGTCCCATACCATCTTTCGATCACTCCTTCCGCGTTTTTCAGCGGTACGCCACGAGCCAGAAACCAGCGGTACACGCCGTCGAATCGGCGGTAGCGTTGTTCCTGTTCATAAGGCTTTCCGGTTGCCATTGCCTCCTGCCAGGCTCGTACCACCCGTGCCCTATCGTCTGGATGTAGCGTTTCATCTTTTTGGAGTTCCTCGAGCGACACTCCCGCGTAGGCGAGCCACTGCTGGTTGCAATAATCCAGAATGCCGTTAGCTGCCCCGCTGCCGATCAGCGCGGGTATTGTGTCGAGTACTTTGCGCGTTTGCTCTTCGGCCCGCTTGCGCTCCTGGATCTCCTCTCCAAGTTTTTCGTTGGCCGTCTCAAGTTCCTTTGTTCTTTCGCGAACCCGCTGCTCCAACTCTCGGTTTAGCTGCGCGATTTGTTGCTTGGCTTGAAGCAGTTCCGGAGTTTCCAGCACGTCCCATTGGCCGCGGCGTCTCGCTATGGTGAACCGATGACTGCGCGCGACCTCGAAAAGTAGATCTGCTGTGCTCGCGCCGATCGGGTAGGTGCATGCCACGATGATGCGTAGAGAGGGGTACAGACGATCAACTTCTTTTTCGAACTCGCAAAGTTCTTCGTGGCGCTCCGCTCGCATCCACGCGGGACTGCCATTTACTCTCATCCCTACGTAACCGGCGGCCAGTGCGTCGTCGAGTTTTTCTTTGAATTGGTGGGCGGCCCGTTGTAGATCGAATGTGCGGCTCTTCAGAAACCACCATTGATCGTGGGAAACAATTTCTATTCTTCCCTCAGACAAATATTGGTCAAGGTTGGGAACAACTTCTGCCAGCGCCGCTTTGGCTTCTTCGCTGGTAATCAGCTCGGAGTTTGACACGATCCAGAGGCAGAACTCATTGTCTTCGAGTCCCGCCTTGAAGTAAGGAACTAAAATATCGAGCAAGTCTTGCTTCGTCTCATAGAAATAGCAGAAGTGCGTACCCCAGCGGACGTCGCCGACGATGCCGATTCCCGTGTCTCTCAATTCCGACTCCATGGGCACGCCTCCAACAAACGAGGACGATTCGTAGGGATGCAGACTTCAGAACCACCTCAGCCAAGTTCTGAGCAAAATCAGGGGGGAATGGAGCCCTCGTAATTGGGGAGATTGTAGCACTCCGCGCAGGCACTCGACTCAATAAGCACTCACGAGTCGGTCTTTTTTGTTTCCCTGGGGAATAACAGCCGAGGTCAGTTTGTGCTCTCTGATTACAGATGTCGTAATGCCCGAAATGAGCGGTCGCGAATTGACTGAGGAATTCGCAAAACTGTATCCGGAAACGAAGATTCTTTACATGTCGGGCTACACGGATGACGCCATTGTTCGTCACGGAATTCTCGAACAGGAGATGCCGTTTTTGCAGAAGCCATTCCTGCCCGATCTGTTGGCGCAAAAAGCCCACGAGGTGTTGGAGGGGACCGCGGCTCGCACAAGTTAAGATGGGGCCAAGATGGGGGCCTTACGTGTTGATACGAAGCCAGCCGTAGCGATACCTTGACGACCGCTAGGCGCGTAAATACTGGCTCATATCGTTTCGTAAGATTACGTGATACCCTCTGCAACGTTCTTAAAATCCGTTGGGAGTAATCCCGTGTGGGTTCGAGTCCCACCCTCGGCACCAATTCAGATCAAATAGTTGCGGGCAGTCAGCGATCTTCTGCTGACTGCCCGTTTCTCTGTTTTGTGTGCCTAACTGAAAGAAGTTAACCGGTTTTGGTGTTGCCAACTCAGACCCCAGTTGCTGGCCGACGTTTACCGAAGTACTTACGGTCGCAATTGATTTCAACTCATTACGATTGTTTTGAGATGCCTTATTTTACGGCAGTGCCATATCGAAGAGAGAAATTGAAAACCGCGACCTTGCCGATCGGAACAAGGCTTTGATAAAGGCTCTGAGGGGGTAAGTCATTTTGTGTTAATACCGATGCGGTATCAAATAAGCCTTTCGCGCCGGCGCTTTGCTCTTGTGTTGTTTGAGCCAGACCACTGCCTCCATTCAGTAAGCCTCGAAACGTCCTCTCCTTATCTGCGCGCGCGAGAAAGTTGATCAGGCTAATAGGAACGGGAATAGCATCCGACCCAATCTCTTCCGCACGAAGTAGCTGCGTTGGGCTCACAACCACCGTCAGGACATCCGCCACGAGAGACCGTTGGCTGTTTCGAGACTTGACGCAGAAACATCCACCAGCTCGTGGCAAGTGAATCTGTTGTCCCGGCTGCGCCCAGTTCTTGCCACCATCGATTTTCTTCGTAGGAAAAATCAGGACCGCCTCGCCCA
>DASZDU010000200.1:0-32859 GCA_035941655.1 Pyrinomonadaceae bacterium
GACCCAAACGTTAAATTCAACTGCCGCTTTTAGTTCAGATTGGTTTGCTCACATATAGAGCTTTGCGGATCACTGAAATCGTAGCTGCCTTCATACGGTCAGGCTGCGAGAAACGCGACCGAAGAAACTGTAACGACGCAACATGGCGTCGTCGCCACCATCAAAGTCATTCGTATAACTGGTGAACCGGCGTGGTTGAAAGGCGCTGTTTATGCTGCGACTCGTGCCCGCGCCCCAGGGTCAAGCTCTATCGTGCTGACTACTGCGCCACTGCTGTTTGTCTCTCGTTTCGACTTCGTCACCGGATCTTCGTGCACCCAGTTAACTCCGCTCTGCTGCACCGCCAATAGCTGTGAGCCGAGATACACATACCCCCGACTCCATTGCCAGCTCACGCTGGCAAAAGATAGTAATAGGAACTATCCTAAGATACTGGCCTTTAGGGACCGAGGAAGCGATAGCCTGACAGTTCGGGCTTTTCATTTCTGTGGGAGAAGACGAATTCCTCTCGAGCGGTGCCCTCTCATACGTTACTGAAACTAATAGTCTGGTTTTTGAACGACCATTTATGTAAAGATACTCGCTTGCCAGTTCTTCGCTCTTCAAAACTGCGCCCTGCCCTTTTCGCATTGCGGCCATTTCTACAGTGAACTTTTCCAGAGATGAGTTCGCCCTACCTTCCGCATCCGCAATGTCGTACATTGCCGAAAAATTGCCATGATTGAAATTTTCATGAAACCGCGCTATTTCTGCCAAAGCCTTTGCCTTATTATCTGATTGCGCGCAAGCACAAAAAATGCACAGGCCAACGCAAAGCAACAGGACTTTCTTTCGCATCTTAACAATCCAATCTAAATCTCCTGGATCAATTTAGCTTCGGGTTCTACGAAGGTCTCGTACCTGCTAGGATACAGTTCACAAAGTTGGGATTGCCTCCGCTATTTGCAGAGCAAACCTCATGGGCCAGCGACCGGCCAATGAGTAACGTTGGAACAGGCGTCACGTAAAATATTGCTGGTACCGATCGGTATAAATCTCGTATGAAGAGTATTATGTGTGCAGGCCGCGCATCGTTGCGCCTCACATACAAGCCTTCAACGCTGAAATCTTCTTTGGCGGCCTGCTTGTGCCAGTCTTCAGCCACAGATGACGGCGCGGGTAACTTATCAATCAGCTGAATGAAGCCGATACCGTCCAGATCTAGCGGGTGAATCCAACTCAGCGCCCGCCTCACGTGCCATCTTGTAGAAAACGGTAACTTCGGGCAGTTATTAATTAATTCCATTACCATCACTCGCGTGCAACTGCCTTTGGCTAGCGTTTGGCGCTAGGATCATAGGTAATGGAACTATGGCCCCTCCAATTGAAGTTGGAACTGCTGCGACTGTTGTCTCTCGAACTGCATTCGCAACCGTGCTTCCAAAATTAGCTCCGATCACATCACTAATTGTTGAGGAGGGAATCAAAGGCCTGCGCTGACTTAGGGATAGCCTTGAAATCTCTTTCATTAGCATCCCATGTCTTAAGCCCCGCATAAAACGCTCCGAAAACGCACGTCAGGAATAACGCTGCGTAAAGCCAGGGTGATTCCATTACCCTGGCAAAAGACCTGACCTTCAAGTAATCGCTAGTCAATGGCCAAGCGATAGCCAATAGGCCAAAAAAAATCCCTTTTAACGCAGCGTTTCGAATATAGATCCATCGGCCTCGCTGTCGAAGAAGTTTCCATTCAAGAATGTCTCTTTCACTCATCGGTCGCATGTTCCTACGAATAACGAGAACTATTCCGATAAGTGCGCCCACGAATAAAAAGAATCCAGCAAGTGCCCAAATCAGCTCAAGTCCTGACACGGTGTGCCCAGGACTATCCTCTTCAAACAAGCCGACTAGTTGCGCCCCAAGAATTCCTACTCCTGTCAGTACAACGTAAACGATCATAGATTTTTCCCTGGACATTGCTACATTCTCCATCCATTTTGGTAAGTGCCGCCGACCTCGCCTCCAATCGAATAAAACTAGAAGTTGAGGAAGCTAAATGAGTGGTTCGCACTTGGGTAACGCCTCATACAATCTTGAAGCGCAGACTCAAGACGATTGTCATTGTGATATGCATCCTTTATTGCGTTGCGCGCCAACCCGCCCCCTACAAGGCTAGTACCCAACGAAATAATAGAACTGTCCTTGAGTTCCATGTAGACGGTTAAGGCTCTCCCCACCCCTCCCAATTCTAAGTTTCTGGCCGCGTGGGCGGCACCCCGAATCCCAAAGCCTACCCCTCGAACACCGATCCCTACACTGAGTCCTAAGCCGATTCCGATACCTCCGGCGATGGCTTGGCCAGATGTCTTGAGGTACGTCTTTCGGTAGGCTCGATAGGCTTGTTGGGCGCAGAAGTCGAAATCTATCTGGTTACCCAACCCGTAGGTTGGTCCCTGAGTGTTCTGCATCGTTTCAGTTGGAGAAATCGAATCATATAGATCGCCGACGCCAGGATTGAAGAAGTGAATTGTCTGGCCCACCCACTGTGGATTCTCGATGCCATAATAATGGTCGATTACTGTAAGCCCGTCAACCGAATGGCCGCCGATATAAGCACCTCCTGACTGCAACGCAGAACAGACAGTGCGGGCATCGGTAAGTACGCCGTCGAGGTAATAGCTTACGTCAGTTCCAAAGCACGCTGTGTTGCCAGGTGCCACCAGATTCAAGCCGCTCGGATCGACAAAGTTCACCGGATCATTCTGCACATATGCATACCGATTGAAGGACTGCGGATTGCTGAGATCATAGCTGCCGTCGTAAGGGTCGGGTTGGTCGAAGCGTGACATCCAGCGATTGTGGCGACGGAACATTGCTTCGTCCGTGCCGTTGCTGTCACGTTCATAGCTCGTAAACTTCTTTGGCTGAAAGGCCGAGTTTATCGATCGATTCGTGTCCGCCCCCCACGGGTCAAGCTCGATCGTGCTCACGACAGCGCCAGCACTGTTCGTTACGCGCTTCGACTTCGTCACTGGATCTTCATGCATCCAGTAAACACCTGAATCTTGCACCGCCAGCAACTGCGATCCCAGATAGACATAGCCGCGCATCCAGGTGGCGCTGCCATTCAACTCAGCTATCACCTGTCCACCTAACACAGTAGAGCGCAAATAGTATGTGACTGCGCCATTGTCATTCTTTTTCACTCGCAGTCCATTGCCGTCATACCACTGCTGCACCCAGCTTGCGCCGTACGTCGCGGTTGCCTGCTGCCCTGTCGCATCGTAAGTAAAAGTCTGCACCACCGCATTCATCGTCACATTCCCACCCGTGACATTCCCCGCCGCGTCGTAAGTGAAACCGACGTTGTTGCGCCGGTTGTTTGTATAGGTGTAGTAGATGTCGCTGGATTGGCCCGCGCCGCCGCCCTGCACTTCGCCGCCCCAGCCATATTTATGCGTCACATTCCCCCACACGTCGTAATCATAGCCGTGCGAATAAGGTCCATCCATCGGACTCCATTGTCCGGAATAGGCATGCGCTCGCGCCTCGTTGCCTGAATGCGAAATCGCCAGGCGACCAACGTGGTCATATTCGTAACTGCGGTCAAGCGTCGGGTCTGCTGCTCCCCCGCTCGCAATGTTCTGCGCATACGTCACTCGCCCGGTATGTTCGTTGAAGTAGTCGTAGTTGTAGTTGTAACCCAGCACGCTTGAAACCTTCCACTGTGTGGGTCTAAGACGATTGTCGTAAGCGGTTGTGAGCGTTTTGCCGTCGTTGTAGTTCATTCCCTTGATGGCTCCAAAGGCGCGATAACTCAAGTTACTCGCATAGCTCGTCACACCATAATATCCCGAGCCGGTGACCGCTGTCGGCCGCCCCACCTTGTCATAGTTGTAGCCGACCTGCACGCTGAAGGGATTAGTAATGCTCGCCAACTCACCGGCCAGATTGTACGTATAACTCATCGGATACAATCCCACACCCGTCAAGTTGCGCGTCTCGGAAGTCATCTGTGCCAGATTGTTGTAGATGTAAGTCGTCGACCCCAGGCCGTCCGTCATTGAGGTGCGATGGCCCGCCGCGTCGTAACTGAAATATACATTCGCGGTAGCTGCGACTCCCGAGGGTGCGCCGTAAGTGAGGGAAGTAACCTGGTGCTGAGCGTCATAGCCGTAGGTTGTCGTCGCACCACGCGCGTCGGTCATAACATTGGTCGTGTCATCCACGTTGTAAGTGTACGTCGTGGTGCCCTGCTCCGGCGTCATTTTATGCCATAGGCGCCCATGCCCATCGTATTCGAAGCTGCGGATCTGGGAAGCCTGATTACTTTGCGTAATCTGGTCGCGCGCATTGTAAGCGTAGCTGGTAGTCGCATAGACGCTGCCGCTCCAATTCAATTCTTCGACTATGGCCAGTCGGCCCAACGTGTCCTTCGTAAAGCGACGCTGCCTGCCGTGCTCATCCTGCGCCGTAGCCACTTCGCCACCAGCGCAGCCGCAGCCGCCGTAGCTAATCGTGCGTTGGGTGCCATCGGCGTTAGTAGTTGTCGTCGGACGGCCTTTCCAATCGTACGCTTGCTGCGTAACGCGCCAGCCACCCACGTCGTCACCCGCCGCCACCCAATTGTTCCAGTAAGTTGTGTTGACTGACATCTCCGTAGGATTCGATTGCTGTGATGCACGTCCCATGTTGTCGTAAATTATGTACTGACCAGTGTAGCCCCCTGAACTTCCGGGATGATCTGAGGCAGTCGCGCGCACGCGACCCGCGCCGTCGAAAATCTGCCAGGAATGGAATTCATTGGCTTGAGTTAGGTCGATGACCGTTTGATAGGTGTGAACGTAATTGCCGTTCGTTTCATACACGAAGCGCGCGTACGCGTTGTTGGTCTGGTTAGTTGCTCGGTCGAGGCGCCCGTAAGCATCGTAGGTTCTGACCTCATCAACGTAAGTTGTGTTGCCGCCTGCGATTGTGCCGCTGGTTGGTACGTGCGTACGAGTCACCGCACCGAAGTCATAATTATATTCAACCGTCGAAACGTAGCCTGCTGCGTCGGTGAACTGTGTCGGGTAGGCCAGTGTATTGAGGCTGTTTTTTGCAGCCACCGAGAAGGAGTCGGCATAACCGACATTTGTGCGATGACCGGAGGCGTCCTGCTGCCAGATATTTGCTCCGGCCATGTTATAGCCGTACAACTCGGCCCAAACTGACTGGGTGTCGTCGTACGCAGTAGTGTTGTTGGCGCAATTGAACCGCTGCCTGGCGACAAGATTGCCGCGTCCGACAATAAACGAGGATGGGTAATTAACGGAATCGTAATTCGTGGAAGGTGTTTGGGTGGAAAAATATGGATTGCCCCAGTCGTAATGAAAGATTGAACGCGACACGATATTGCCCGTTGGCCCATCGTAAACAACCTTCTCATAAGGCAGCCCGATTATTCTGCGATCAAGATAGACGGCGTCTCCTTTGTAACCAATCGCGGTGAAACGCAAATACGTCTGGCCATTTGCGCCTCCATACTCCCGAATGTGCGTCGGCAAGCTAAAGCCCTGATTGTATTCAATGGTCGTTCGGCGGCGATTGCCACCATCGTCGTAAATGTTTACCTCCGCCACCCTCGTATTCTGCGGGTAACTCAAGCCGGTATTGTCCTGCGTCCAGCTAGTGCTGACATATTTCTTCCTTGTTGATCCTGACCATGTCTCACTCAACTGCGTTAGGCCTGTATCCCATCCCGAGGCGTGAGAATACTCTTTGTAGACCGTATTGTCGGGAGCGGTCACCTGCACCAGCGTTCCGGTTTGTTGCACGCTGGTTTCCGGCTTAACCCAGGTGGCGTTGTTAGTGACGGCATATGAAGTGATTGCCTCCTGACCATTATTCCAGTCCTGAGCCCATTCACGTTTATCTGTGAACCTCGGGCACTCGGACTGAGATCCGGAAGTGTTTATGCTGTAAAAGGTGCGTTCCAGCTCGTGCCCGTCGGGCGCCACGTGATGGATCTGGTAGACCTGACCGTAAGAGTTGTAATCAAAGTGGTAAGACGTATTGTCTGGGAAGGCGATGAAAGACAACACGGTCTTAGACGAATTGTTGGTGGCTCCATAAGTAGACAATCCGGGAAAGCTGAACGACATGTTAACGGAGCCATAGATAAAGGTAGCCCAAGTACGTTCTACGCCGCCCCAGGTCTGCTTGATGATCGAGAGATTATTGTCGTTGTCGTAAGTGAAGTTGATCACTCGTCCGAGCGTGTCAGTAATCGTAAGGATGTGGCCGTTGCTCGTGTTGTAAGTCGCCGAAATGTAATTGCCATTTCGATCTTTAATCTGAGTACAGCGCCATTCGCCGCCCACTAAGACACCGAACACATATTGAGAACCATCCGTAGTCTTAACGGTTGGAATTGAGTTGGGGAAGGTCAACTGCGTGTAAGTGCTGTCGCTGGACTCATAGACCAATGAAGTGCCGACCTGTTTCATCTCTACGCGTCCGCCGGAGGACGTAATCATCGGGAAGGCGTAGACGTTATCGTCAGTATCGAAGTACTGCGACTGCAGGCGTGGCAGTCCCATTTGAAAACCGGGGGCCGGCGTACCGTGGTCTGCGTTGTATTGAATCGCGCTGCCTTGTTTAGTCCAGACCAGCGAGTTGTAATAGAGCACAATCGATAAATCCAAGCCGGCGCGTCCCGTTAATCCAACTATCGGCAAACTCCAATTGAAGTTGCGCGAGCCAAGAGTCTCGCCCGGAACACCCACCAGGTTAAATGGCCTGGTCCGAGCAGTTCCAAAGTACGGATCGCTGCCGCCGGCGCCGCCACCACCGCTTGGATCGCAGTCAGCACACATCAGATTCGACTGGATAGGCGCTGAAGGAGCGGGAGTAGTCGGCGAGGTGCGAACCTTGCGCGACTGATCAAGATTGGGCAGGTTGGCTAAAGGCGCTGCTGACAAACCCGGCGGCGCGGGCACGTGAGACCCATCCTTGCCATTAGCTCGGCGCTCGTCATTATCGCTGCGTAAGCCTGGTGGCACGTAAGGCTCGCCGTTGCCTTGGCCGTTTCCGCTATTACCATTGTTACCATTGCCGTTTCCCTGATACGGGTTTCCACGAACAGCATTGAGCGCTGCGGTGGCGTCGATAACGCCGCCTGAAGACACCTTACCCGACAGCGCCGCCACCCGCCGCGCACTCTCCGTGATTGCCTTCACCAGATTATGCGCTCCCTGTCCGGGACTGGCTGATCTCAGCAAGCCTGCTACGCCACTAACAAGCGGCGCAGACGCTGACGTGCCGCTGACGGTCGCGTACGTCCCCCCTATCTGCGTTGTGAGAATGTTATTTCCCGGGGCTGCGACGGTAATGTTTCGCCGGCCATAGTCTGACCAGGTCGTCAGTTGATCGAAGTTATCGCTGGCAGCTACCGCGATGAGATCTCGCAAACCAAATGACGCCGGATAGTAGGGTGCTGAATCAACGTCCTGTCCGTTGTTGCCCGCAGAGCAGACGACAACCACGCCGCGTCGAATCGCACGCTCAATCGCATCTTTCAAAGCCAGGGAAGATCCAGTTGTTCCCCATGACAGATTGATTACCTGTGCGCCATGGCCCACAGCGTAATCGATCGCTTCAACAGCGCTGGCGACATCGCCTGAGCCGGTGCTGTCCAGCACGCGCAAACTCATCAGACTGGCGCGCCACATCACACCCGTAATGCCAATGGCGTTGTTACCTTCGGCGGCGATGATGCCGGCTATCGCCGTGCCGTGACCCTGTTCATCCAAGAGGACTCCGCTGTCAGTAACATAGTCCCACCCATTAACGTCGCCCTCCGTGCCGGGGGCCGGGTTTTCCCAACGATTATTGGCGAGATCAGGATGCGAAAAATCTATACCGCTATCAATTACTGCTATCACTGCTGACTGCGAGCCTGTGGTAGTTTGCCAGGCGGTTGTCACGTTGATGTCTGATCCAAACTGCCCACCACCTTGCCCGGTGTTGCGCAGAGCCCACTGTTCGTTAAACTGCGGATCGCTGGTGCCGAAGTCATCTTTGTTGATCAGAAAATTCGGTTCTGCAAATTCGACATCCGGGCTCAAACTCAATTGCAGCGCAACCGTCTCCACATTTTGTCCGCTAAGCACCTCGAGCTTTTCGATTGTTGATTCGCCACGCAGCTGCTTCTGTCGTCTAACACCATGTGCCCCGCGCAGCGTGTCTTTGCTTTGTTCCGACACTCCCGCACGAAATTTGATCAATAGCTGACCCTCTCGCCTATTTGCTGTCTGCAGATTTAAGTTGCCATGCCGAGTCGGTCTGGGTAGCAGGCTGCTTCGTCTCGCGCCCGCACCGTTTACAGAAGAGCTCAACGGAATTGACGCTGTGGTAGCAACCAGCGAATAGATGAGGGCTAGAGAAATCAGACGGATAATACTCTGGGACTGCAGGCGGTGAGTGGACTTCATGGTGGCTCCTTAGAGGTTGAGCCGCAGTGCAAACGCGACATGCGTTCATCAACTGCTACAGATTCGAGAGTGATCGCAGACGTGCGGCTCTAAAGCGGTGACTCACACGTAAACGAAAGGATATGAGAATCGCGCGGCGAATCTATAGGACTGAAGGTTGTGTGTCAACAAATCGGTTGTATTAATCACGCAATTTGAGGCCAGAGTGATGCAGGTCGGTGGCTCAATCTCCTATAACAAGCTGAGACCACTCGGAGTCGGGCAAAGAATGTCTCGGTTCGTCAACCAGGCGAATTATTTCGAAGAAGGAAGCGGTGAAGCCGCCGGCAGGATTGACTATCTCCAATTTGCTGCTGGGAGTCGAGGTGCCGATTCCGACGTTCCGGAGTTAGTATTGCTGATGTTATTGCCAGTAGTGGCCCATTGGGCTTTAACGGGCAGCGACTGCACCGCGATGATCCCCAAGACAAGAAGTGCCGAGGCGAAGGCGCGCGCGCCAATCAAATTTTTTGTTGATTTGCGGCGTGGCTGGAGTCCACTAACATGTGGAGAAGGTTTTGGACCTGTCCAGGCGAAAATGGCTCCGGCAACAATACGACAGCACCGGCGGCAAGACCTTCGCATGAAATCCTAATACTCTCGGCTTGCGTCATCATCATCACCGGGATATTCCTTAGATGTTCCTCCCGCCTCATGAACCGGACGAGATCAGGACCGGAGATGTGGGGTATGACGGGTTTGAAAATCGCCGCAACAATATCGGGCTGACCCTTAAGGATCTTGCGTGCCTCGCGACCATCACTACTAACTAAAACAGTGAAGCCCTCTTTTTCGATTACTTTTGTTAGCGATGCGAGATTAGAAGTATCGACATCGACAATTAGAATAGCTGATGTAGACGTCGATTTTTGCTTCTTCGGTCCCTGACTTCGCCTTGCATAGTGTGCCAGGTTGGAGGCAGCTGGTTCAAAGTTGGTTAAGCCTTTCTCCCGTGCGATAGCCTTCATTTGCACTCTCCAGATATTAAGCGCCGATGTCCCACGTTACTTAAACCGCCCTTAATAACCCGGTCTGAGAAGAGATCGGATTGACGGTATAGCTCGCGTGGGCCTGTCCCATCTGTGTGAAATGGGGTTTGTCAATCGAAGCAATCGTCGCTTGCCAATGCGGTCGAAGGCCCAGGAAAGATGCGGCCGTTTCAGCATCTGTTGGTTTAGAAAACAGAAATCCCTGGCCTGCATCGCATTTCAGTAATCGCAGTTTGGTTAATTGCTCGAAGGTTTCGACGCCCTCAGCTATCACATGCATCCGCAGGCTCTTAGCGAGCGTGACTATTGTTCTGATGATTTCACCATTATCATCATTCGCTGCCATACCCTTTACGAAGGAAGCGTCGATCTTAAGCGAGCTGATTGGCAAACGATGAAGATAACTTAACGAGGAATACCCTGTGCCAAAGTCGTCAATGCCGATTTCGACGCCGAGTGCGCGTAGTTGCTGAAGCATGACAGTGGCAGCGCCAACATTTTCCATGACTATACTTTCAGTGAGTTCTAGTTTCAGCAGGCGCGGATCCAAATCCGTCTCTTGCACAATATTCATGATTTGATCGACTAAATCTGTCTGCATTAACTGCTTCAGAGAAAGGTTCACGCTCAGCGACAGGGAGCGATGAAACGGGAACTGTTCACGCCAGGATTTCAGTTGCAAACAGGCTTTGCGAAGTACCCAGTTCCCCAGCTCGATTATGAGTCCGGATTCTTCTGCGAGGGGAATAAAGTCGGTCGGTGATATCAAACCGCTTTGGGGATGCATCCAGCGCACCAACGCCTCGAAACCGAGCAAGGTACCTGATTCAAGTGACACGATAGGCTGGTAATACAGTAGAAGCTGTTCGCGTTCAATCGCCATCATAAGATCTGTCTCGAGGTGCGCAACTTCCAGAGAGGCCCGGGAATGGTGATTTCTGTCTACCACTTCATAACCGGCTTTACCCGCCGATTTTGCCCGATACATTGCACCGTCGGCGTCGCGCAGAATTTCTTCTGCAGTCTCATAGCCGGCGCAATTCGATGCAATACCGATACTGGCAGTGATGCCGAGATCACTAAGTCCAAACTTAAAAGGACGCGCTAATTCTTTCTGAAAGCGATCTACTATTCTGAGCGCTTCGCTTTCCACGTTTAAATCTTCCAGGAGAATGGTAAATTCGTCGCCGCCCAATCGCGCCACTGTGTCCGTGGTGCGCAGACAGGCTTTTAACCTACGAGCGACTTCAATAAGTAATTGGTCCCCGATGAGGTGACCCAATGTGTCATTGACTGCCTTAAACGAATCGAGATCGAGAAAGAGCACCGCAAAGATTTGTTCCCTTCGCCTCTTGGAACGTTCCAGGGCCAAGCCCAATCGATCCATGAACAAAGACCGATTTGGAAGTCCCGTTAAGGCGTCATGGAAAACGTCATGCACCAGGCGCTCTTCGGCCTGTTTGCGCCGGGTAATATCCTGAAACTGACAAACAAAGTGAAGCGGTTCGCCCTCTCCATCGCGAATCAAAGACATAGTCATTAGTACCCAAACATTATGGCCGAGCTTATGAACATAGCGTTGCTCAATCTGACAAGAAGGAACAGCGCCATGGAGCTGCTTATCCAACTGCACCAAGACATTGCCGAGGTCGTCGGGATGCGTGAGGTCCTGGAAGCAACATGCCAGCAGTTCACTCTCTTCATAACCCAGGGTTTCGCATAAGGCGGGGTTAACGGTCAGCCACCGACCCCTGGAGCTAACGATGGCCATTCCAGCCGCGTGACGGAAAACGCTTCGAAATAGCGCATCACCACCTGCTGTCTCGCTTTCTATTGGAGTAGCAACAACGGACACAGGCTTGGTTTTAGGAGAAGTCCTTTCAGACTGAAAATATGGCGCGATTGAGTAGGCGGTCGCGATAATTATCAAGGCAAGGGCGATTGGGTAGGCGCCCTGTAATTCCGCCACGCTCTGAACGTGAGCAGAAAAGGTGAAAGCGGCACAGGCCAGGCAAGCCAATACCATAAAACTACTCCAACGGCCGGCCTTAGAGAGTTCTAAAGATTTGGCGCGAAGATTACCGCTTGCGTCGGGGTTATGGCGGTAGAAGAGTTTCAAACTATTTCTCCCAATCAAAGAAAATTCTAGATAGATTTATCCAGGTTCGTTGGTTACTTGCGATCAGCCAGCGAACCGAAGAGCCGAACAGAAAGGCTTTTCGGCCCACACACCTTATCGCTCTAAAATCGCGACGCTAATATAAGGAAATGGGAGGATAGGTTGTCGGGAATATCCCCAAGTAAAGGCGAGCTTTCCCTGACCGGCTTAGCTATGCGATTGCGCTGAGTCGGCCAGGTGAAAGTGTTGGGCAACACTACAAAGTTCCGCCGGCGCTCGCGGGATGAGCAACTCGAGTATCTGTTGTCGGGCGCGCAAATCCGTAAAGCGGACGCCGAAACCAATATTTGGATGGCTGTACAGCACCTGTCCTTGAACTTGCAAAGCTGCCAGGGTTGAAGGTCGAAATTCAAAATCGAGGATGTCGCCCATGGTCACTGGATACAGTGACTCTATGTAACAACCGCCCAGGCTAATATCGCTGGTAATAGCAGGAACAGCTCCAGAGAAGCCATCCCAACGAACCTCAAGCCGGATAGGCACACGCAAATCTTTCCGTTGTTCTTGCATTTTGATTTGCAAGGAGCAGTACGGGTTCACGCGGCCCGATGTTCATGGTTTTGATAGAGCGCCCGACTCATGATGACCGGGTGGGACACATTCAGGTGAGCGCGGATTGGACTAGATGGAGAATTTGGCGCATGTCTGCGCATGAATAGCATCTCAGCACCGCAAAAGTCGCAGTCAGCCGCATGCGACTCCAGGCGCCGCGCGGTTGCAGTAGAAAGTGACGCGTGAACGTATTCGACCATCTGCTCCGAGGATGGACAGCCCGTTTTTTTACCAAAGGTATTCATTTTTCCTCCCGACTAAACCACTGTTTCGGTTCGTTCTATGCGAACCAATAAAACAATCCCACAGTCGTCGCTGCGGCGAAGACTATTAAAGATGCTCTTCGCATTGCTCGTTGGTATGGCGTAATTTGTATATCCCAGTTGCGAGTCATGTAGCTCATATGGCCCTCCCTCCCATAGCGGGCATGAGCTAAGTTATTGCAAATTGAACTGCGCGACTATCGGGATAAGCAGCGATTTTGTGTGGGGAAATTCCCTGTCAGGACCGAGGTGGGTTCAGTGACGTCTAATTCTAATCATCTCAGCGAGAGTGGAATCACGCATAGTGAAGAGACGTTTGAGCGGATGAAGTCTTTGAAAGGATAGCTGGGTCTAGTTCCATAAGCGCGTTGACAACCGCTGGATAGAATTCCTTCTCAGTTCTGGCGCGTAATTTTTCGAGGGCAGCTTCATGACTAATTGCCAGCGAAAGATCACGTGGTCGAGTCAACGAATCGTATTCGTCAGCTACGCGGATTATTCGAGACGTAATTGGAATCTGTTCACCTCGCAGGCCTCGGGGCTGGCCGGTACCGTCAAAGTTCTCGCGCTGACATCTAACTGCATCAGCTATTTCACGCAGCTCCGCTATGCCGCTAATTATTTCGGCGCCGCGTTCGCATTCGACTTCAGGAATTGTTAGGTCCGGTCGAGTGAGGTTATTCGCGTTTGAAAGAACCGGCGCGGGCGTTCCAATATGCCCGAGATTGTGCAGCAACGCAGCAGCAGTCAATTCCTGTTGCTTCTCATCGCTTAGTCCCAAGATCTTCCCCAACGCGCCCGCGTACTCGCTGACGCGAACTGCGTGGTAATAGTCGTACTCATCTATGGCACGCAACGTGTCGGCCAGAGCACATACAACACCCAACTTCATTTGCTCTAATCGCAGGGCCAATCGCTCGTTCGCAAGCGCCAGGGTGTTACGGTTCTTGTTGTTCTCATAATATTCGAGCGCTCGCGCAACCAGCACTTTCAGATCGTTGTTATTCCAGGGTTTGGTCACATACATGTAGACCAATCCACTATTAATTGCTTCGACCAGCGCGTCCACATCCGTATAACCAGTTAGCAGGATTCGCACCATGTGTGGACGAAACTCCGCGGTCTGTTTCAACAATTCGATACCGGTCATTTGCGGCATGCGCTGATCCGTTATTAGAATTGCGACGTCATGTTGCTTCAGCAGCCGGATTGCTTCTTCGCCAGAAGAGGCTGTCAGGCATTCGTACTCCGAATTGAACATTCGCTCAAGTAACCGAAGATTCGCCCTCTCGTCGTCAACAATCATCAATTTGTAAGTCATTATTTCCCTCCTGAAGTCTCTTTGAAGGTGCCATGCCGTTGAGCAGAATGTTCTTCCGTTGACCTCGGTGCGGATAGGCCAAGTGGAATTTTCACAGTGAAAGTTGTACCCGACCCTGGCTTGCTTTCAACCGTAATCGTGCCACGGTGCCGTTCGATGATTCCGTAAGAGATGGACAAGCCCAGTCCCGTCCCCTCACCTACCGGCTTGGTTGTAAAGAAAGGATCGAATATCCGTTGCATGAGGTCTGGTTCAATACCACTGCCGGTGTCACTGACTCTGACCACAGCCCAGTCATCTTCCACACTGGTTGATATGAAGACCTCTCCCTTATCAACAATCGACTGAGCTGCATTACTGAGTAAATTCATCCATACCTGATTTAGTTGGCCGGCATAACATCCCACTGGCGGCAACTCACCGTATTCACGATGCAAGGCGATGCGACTTGACATGTAGTAACGAGAAAGAAGACGAATGGTTGAATCGATACCCTCGCTTAAATTAATTTGCTTGAACTCCGCTTCATCCAGGCGCGAAAACAAACGAAGGTTTTGCACAATGTCCCGCACCCGTTCCGCACCCTCAAGGCAATCCGAAATGATCGAATACAAATCGTTGAATATCTTTTCCGCGTCTCTTTCACTTCTCAGAGAAGCAATTGCGGATGGCTCATGCTCGATGCCAATTTTTTCGTACCTGACCAACAAGGTTTCGAGCTCCGCCACGTAACATTTAAGAAGATCCATGTTCCCGTAGATGAAGCCGGCCGGGTTATTTAACTCGTGAGCAATGCCGGCTGATAACTGGCCCAGGCTGGCCATTTTCTCGCTGTGAATAATCTGAGCCTGGAGGCGTTCCAATTCCAACTTACTATTGGCCAATTGAATGTTTTGGTTTTCGAGGTCAGCCTTATATTTCAAAGCCGTGCGCCGCAGCGATCGTCGCTCAAGCGCTCGCTCCACAGACATCTGCAAAACTCCCATTTCACATGGCTTGATCAGGTAATCACAAGCACCGAGTCGCAAGGCGTCCAGAACGCGCTGCGGTCGATCGACTCCCGATACCATAATCGTCGCGGTGTCTGAATACTTGTTTGCCACTTCCCGCAGCAATTCGATTCCATTACGGCCCGGCATAAGAACGTCAACCAATACCAAGGCATAGGTGTCGACGGCGAGATGGGCCAACGCTTCATCTGCAGAAGCCGCCGTAGTGCATTCATACAATTCACTCAAGTAGTCTGCAAACAATTTGCGGACTTGAGGTTCATCGTCCACGATAAGAATGCGGCCATCGGCCGGGTCATTAAAGGGAAGTGCGATTGAAGCTCCGATTTGTTGCTGGTGAAATGAAACCGACATTGGTTAATTCGTCGTTTGGCGTTATTTGACAGATTCAAGCCGCCGATACCAGATGACCTCTTTCAAAACGAGCGTGCGGTTCGCTGCGAAGTTCCTCCCAGGGTCTGAGAGGGTACTTACCGCGCCCTAACAATTCTTCAAACTCCGCTGCCGGCAACGGCTTGCTAAATAGAAACCCCTGGATCTGATCACACCTGAGAAGATGTAAGAACCTCAGTTGTTCTCGAGTCTCCACACCTTCCGCGATTACTTTGAGTCTGAGATTATGGGCCAGGGTGATAATAGCCATCACAAGTGAAGCATCATCCGGATTCGTGGTTGCATCGCTCACGAAGGACTTATCAATCTTCAAACAATCTATCGGTAGCCGCTTCAGATAACCTAACGAGGAGAAACCGGTACCGAAGTCGTCGATGGAAACCTTTACACCGAGGTCTCGTAGCTGACCTAACGCCTTTGCCGCTACAGCGGAATTGGTCATAAGCGAACCTTCTGTTACTTCCAATTCCAGGCAATTTGGATCAAGTCCAGTATCGTTGAGAGTGTCTATTACCATTTCCAAAAGGTTGTCTTGTTCAAACTGGCGAGGCGAGAGGTTAACTGCCAAAGACAAAGCAAAACCCATTTCATGCCATGCCTTAAGTTGAGCACAGCCGATCTTCAGCGTCCATTCTCCAATCGGCACAATAAGCCCGGTGTCTTCAGCCAGCGGAATAAAATCAGCCGGCGATACGCACCCCAAAGTAGGATGCTGCCAGCGAATAAGAGCTTCCACCCCCAGAATCTCCCAAGTGTTCGTATCAACCTTTGGCTGGTAGCAAAGAAAGAGCTCGTCGCGTTCCAGCGCGCGCCTCAAGTCGTTCTCCATCGCCAGATGTTTGAGAGCCTTCGCGTTCAGGTCTGCCGTATAGAATTGATAATTATTCCCGCCTTGTTCCCGTGCCCGCTCAAGCGCGGCGCCCGCATTCTTCATGAGAGTTTCAGCATTTGAACCGTCATGCGGATAGATACCTATCCCAATGCTCGAAGTCAGATAAAACTCGTGTTTATCGATTTTGAAATGGGGCTCAAGCGTAGCTTGTAAGCGGCGGACGATCTCCACAGCCTCCTCCGTCCCTCTCAACTGGGGCAGGATGATTGCAAACTCATCCCGGCCCCCGTAGGCGAGCGTGTCCGCCTCGCGAAGGGAAATCCGAAGTTTTTCAGAAACAGAGCAAACCAGCTTCTCAGCAATGGATCGTCCAAATGTGCTATTGATTTTCTTAATACGATCGGGTGAGAGAAAAACAACAGCCAGATTATTCTCGTCGCGATGCGTCGTCGACAAAGCTTGTTCAAGACGATCTCTGAAGAGAGCGCGATTTGGTAAACTCGTCAGCGCATCGTAGTAGGCGAGGTAGTTTATTTTCTCTTCTGCCTTATTGCGCTCGACTATCTCATCCTGCAAAGCCTTCGTCGTTCTCATCAGATCCGCGGTTCGTTGTTCAACCATTTGCTCGAGTTGAGTTTCGTATTGACGCTTGGCCAGGCGTAGAGAACGATGATCCAAAGCGCGGCGCACCACAGCTTCAACCTGGCGTAAATCAAAGGGCTTTGCAAGGTAATCAAAAGCGCCGACTCGTAACGCATCGATTGCGGTATCGATAGTCTGTGCACCACTCATCATGATCACGACTGTGTCGGGATTCAGCGCCAGAATTTGCGGCACCATTTCGAGTCCGCTAATTCCGGGCATGGTTATATCGCTGATGACGACGGCAAATTCCTTTGTTGCGAGAATCTGAAGGGCCTCTTCTGCTGAAGCGGCGGTGTGACACTCATAGTCATCAACCAGCCCTTCGCACAAAATCCTTCTTATGTGCGTCTCGTCGTCCAGAATCAAAATGCTCTCGGCATCGTTAGGCTGCTTAGGCATCGGGTTTTTTTGCTGACAAACGTCCTACGGTTTCGGCGTGCTGCTCATGAGCACCTGAATCCGGTACGAGAATCTTGTTTGCTGACGGCGCGTCCAACACTTCCCTCACTTTTCGCGCCAATGCATCCGGACCAAAAGGTTTTTGAATAAACCATGTTCCTGGATTGAGCACCCCGTGCCGAACAATTGCATCGTTTGTGTAGCCAGACATAAAAAGCACTTTCGTTCCGGGGCTGATTGCGATGGCCCGCTCCGCTAATTCTCGTCCACTCATTTGGGGCATCACTACGTCCGTCACAATAAGGTGAACACCATCCAGGTGTTGTCCGAGAATATCCAAGGCCTCGTTGCCGTTGGAGGAGGGGAGCACTTTATAGCCGCTATCACTCAGAAATTCATATGCCAACTCTCGAATTTGGGGTTCATCCTCGACCAATAGAACGGTCTCTGTTCCCTTCACTATGATCCCAGGTTCTATTTGAGTGCCCTTCAAGCTGACACCATCGCCAGCCTGAGGCAAATAGACTTTGAAAGTCGTTCCCTGACCAAGTTCGCTGTATATCCAGATGTTTCCGCCGCTCTGCTTAACAATTCCATAGACCGTCGATAGACCAAGGCCCGTCCCTTTGCCCTGCTCCTTGGTAGTAAAAAAGGGTTCGAAGATGTGTTTCTTGGTTTCCTGGTCTATTCCGGATCCAGTGTCACTAACGGCCAGCATCACGTACGGTCCAGGCTGAACAGCGAGGTGACTTTCGGCATACGCCTGGTCGATCTCGACGTGGGCCGTCTCGATAGTGATTTTCCCGCCATCGGACATAGCGTCGCGGGCATTCACGACAAGATTCATCAATACCTGTTCGATCTGGCCAGGGTCGGCATTGATCTGCGCAACGTCCTTCGTCAAGACCGTCGTCAAATCAATGTCCTCGCCAATTAATCTCTGCAGCATCTTGCCCATGTCTGCGACCAGAGTGTTTAGATCAAAAAGCTTTGGCTGCAGAACCTGTTTCCGGCTAAAAGCCAGAAGCTGGCGCGTGAGGGAAGATGCCCGTTCGGCGGCGCGCTTGATTTCTTCAACCCTCGAACGATTCGAGTCGCCTTCAGCAATACGCTTAAGCAGGAGATCGCTGTAGCCGGTAATTACGGTGAGAAGGTTGTTAAAGTCGTGGGCCACACCGCCGGCGAGTTGTCCGATGGCTTCAAGTTTCTGTGCCTGCCGTAGTTGTTCTTCACTCTCGCGGAGTGCTTTTTCGGCCAGCTTGCGTTCACTCAGGTCGCGTGAGACTAATATCACCCGTTGCGGTATGTCGTGACCCTCAAAAATCCAGTTTCCCACAACATCAAACGCTTTCCAGCTGCCGTCAACATGTTGCAGCCTGCACTCCAGCGTCCCTCCTTTGTTACGCTCAAGAGAAACGGCGAACTTATGTGCTTCCTCCTGGTCGTCAGGGTGAACTATCGAGAACGAACTGCGGCCTATGAGATCTTCAGGCGCATAGCCGAGAAGGTCCTTATGCGACGGACTGACGTAGGCATAGTTGCCCTCAGTGTCCAGCAAACAAATGAGATCAGTCGTATTCTCTGCAATCAGCCGATACAATTCTTCCGCTTTTTCCTTGTCTTGTTCTGTCCTGCGCTTTGCTAACGCATTGAGTACCGCTGAAGGCAATCGCTTTAGGCTGGTCTTCAAAATGTAGTCGTGTGCCCCTTCTTTCATGCACTCGACCGCCACTTCCTCCGTCAAAGAACCGGTAATTAGAATGAAAGGAAGATCTGGCCGTGCTTCCTTGAGGAGGCGAAGAGCATCGAGGCCGCTAAATTGAGGCAAGCTGTAGTCTGAAAGAATGATATCCGGCTGGAATGTGACGAGCGCTTTGAGAAATGCTTCCTTGTTTTCCACACGCTTTGAAACGAATTTAATCGATGCTTGCCGAAGTTCGCGCTCAATGAGCATTGAGTCGGCAACCAGATCCTCCAACATCAATATTTTCGTTTCGTTACTCATGAAACCTCTATAAGTCTATGGACTTCTGAAACTACTTCGCGTCATCGAACAGTCTCGTTAAGCAGCAACCAGTAAAAGCCCAGTTCCGAAACAGCCCGCGCGAAATCCTCAAACTCAACCGGTTTTACAACGTATCCGTTTACTCCCAGCTCGTAACAATTCGCCAGATCGCGATCTTCCCGAGACGAGGTCATGACTACCACCGGGATAGTCTTCGTTCGTTCGTCAGACTTGATTCTGCGTAATACCTCGATGCCATCCACCTTCGGGAGCTTAAGGTCAAGCAACACGACCTTCGGACCATTTTCAACTCTTCGATTTGAATAAGCCCCTAGCGCAAATACAAAATCGATTGCGGCTGCTCCGTCTTTCACATGGAACAGCTTGTTAGCGAGGTTCCTTTTTTTTAGAGCCCGCATCGTAAGCTCAGCGTCGCTGGGATTGTCCTCGACCAGAAGGACTTCCACCTCATTCATGTTCTGCAAGTTTTCCATTGCTTTCGTCCTTCCTTGGCAATGTAAAATAAAATGTTGCCCCGTCATTGACCTTTCCTTCGGCCCAAATCTTTCCACCATGCCTATGGATGATGCGCTGAACAATGGCAAGGCCGACTCCAGTACCTTCGAACTCCTCAGGGCCGTGAAGCCTCTGAAAGACACCAAACAGCTTGTCTGCGTATTTCATGTCAAAGCCGGCGCCGTTATCTTTCACGTAGTAGATGTTGTTGCCATTCTGGGCTGAGCCACCGACCTCCACAGCTGGTTGTTCTTTTAACCTCGAATATTTCGTTGCATTGGAAAGCAGGTTGATAAATACCTGGCGAATCAACGTGCGATCGCCTTCCGCCGGAGGAATGGCAGCAATGTTGACGCTGGAAGCGGATGCGGAATCTAACGCACTAATATCCTGCAGAGCAGATTGCGCCAGTTCGGTCATATCAATTGGTGAGAGTTCTATGGCCTTGCGGCCCAGGCGTGAAAACGCCAAAAGATCGTCAATGAGTTGGCCCATTTTTTGGGCGTTTTGCCGCACCACCTCGAGCACACGGTTTCCACCCTCGTCCAGGCTCGCCGAATAGTCCTCCAGAAGGATGCGCGAGAAACCGTCAATAGCGCGCAAGGGAGCGCGCAAATCGTGTGAAACGGAATACGAGAACGCTTCGAGCTCTTTGTTTGCAATCTCAAGTTGAGCTGTGCGCTCAATCACGCGCTGTTCCAATCCCGAGTTTAGTTTTCGAATCTCTTCTTCATTTTTTCGCAGAGATGCATCTCGCTGTTGAATTTGGCCGAGCATGTCGTTGAACGAATCCGCCAACAATCCGATTTCGCTCTCGCCGGGGTGCGCTGCTCGCAAGGTATAGTCCTGGCGTTCGGAAACACGGCGCGCTGTTTCAGCCAGATCGAGAATCGGCTTTGAGATTCGTTTTTGGAGCCAGGTGGAAAGTGTGAAGGCCAGGACAATCGAACTTGCGACTACGCCTACGACGAGGATGGCATACAGTCGAAATCTGTCCGTCATAGCGGACAGGTCCGATTTCAAGTAAACGGTTCCGAGTCGACGCTCGTCATGAACGACCGGCTGAAAGACCACGACGTCTGACTTACCAAAACCGTAACCCTGGTTGTCCGGAGCATTAGGGAATAGATCGATTGGCGCGTTAGCTGGATAAGTTGCAAAGACACGTCCATCCGAGTCATATAGACAGGCAGCCACCATGTGCGGGTCCTTGCCAAGTGCCGAGAGAATTTCCCTTGCGTCTCCCTCGTCCTGAAACGCCAATGCGGCCGTGGAATTCGCGGCAATGATCTCGCCGCGGACAGTCAATCCTCGCACGACGGTTTTGCGAAAGGTGATGTACTCGTAAGTGACGAAAACGGAACATGTCAGAACCAACACGGCGATGCTCGTGCCCATTATGGCCGCCATTAATTTCCGTGTGATCGTTTTCGGTTGACCTCTCATGATTCTGCCTTAACTCCCGCTTCAACTTCCTCCCAGCCGCAGCAGCTTGGAACTGATTGTGAGATTCGCCGCTCTGGCTGCTTCAGCGTTTATTCGCAACCGGATTTTGTTTTGTTGGGTAACGAATTGGATCATCACCCGAGGCCCAGCCAGACCCTCTGCATCGGCGACGGTGAGAATCTTTCGGTATTTCAGACTCGCCAGAATTTGGTCCATCCGCTCCGCCTCTGATCGACTAATAAACAGAACATGACAGGTCTGAATCTCCTCCAACCGACGATAGCGTCGCACCGTCAACGGCCGGTTGTTGACTTTTTCACCGCGCACGGTGTCGTCCAAATAGGATCCAAAGGGATCTTGTCCCAGCACGCCAATCACAAGCGGGGTCTGGCTTTGCGGGAACGCAGAGGCGGGCCAATCAACGAACCGAGCGAAGTTAAATAAGAAGACGGCCTTGACTTGATATTCCGCGGCAGGCACCGACTGCACCGGCACGACTGTGTTGGTGCACAGCGAAACCACCAGAAGCACCAGCCCGGCTAAGGCGATTGCGCGACATCTCGCCGGCTTGCACACTATTTTTGTGAGAAGAGCCATAAGACCTTTCCGTAAACGCCGCGTTGGATCTCTCTGCGCGCATTCGGACTACCAAATTCCACGTGCCGACGATGCAGCAGGTTTTGGCCGACGATAGAGAATTCCAGGCGTGAGTTGGGTTGCCACGCCCACCGCATGTCAAGTTCGCTGTACGCAGGTACATTCTGATTGGAAATTCTACCAACGAAGCGAAAGGAAGAGTCGAATTCCACGTGTCGCGTCACATCGACGGATGAACGCAGGAGGACCTGGCGATTCGGATCGTGTGCTTCGCCGCTTCCGCGGCTGGTGTCGGTGCTGCCTGGTCCAGCCCTCACGTTGAGTCGCATCTCTGTATATCCGACCTTAAACCGAACGCGATCTGTAATTCGATAATCGGCGGTCAACTCCGCGCCGTAAGACTCTCCTTTCAGTCCGTTGGCTATCACAAGGGGGAAAAAAACTAATGGATTCAGCCGCTCCACACTGCGAAGCTTGTCGTAGACGTTATAAAAGCCGGCAAATGACATAGAGAAGCGCTCGGAAACTTGAGTGCGATACCCGAGTTCAAATGCCGTTAATTCTTCGGAGACGAACCCGGGCCCCCCCGCAAGGAAAAAGGGTGGGTGGTCAGGCGCGTATAAGTCGCGGTCAATTCGTGAAGGAGTTCTAACGGCGCGTGAAATGGCGCCCCACATCGTCTGCCCCCGGCTGACCTTCCAAGCCAAGCGCCCGCCGGGCCCATATTCGAAACCCGTGAAGACGTTATGTTCGATCTTTGTTCCCAGTGTTAGATAGAGCCGATCTTTGACGAGGGCGATTTCATCCTGGACGAACCCGCTGAACGCTTGCCGTGAGACGCGGGGCGGGAGAAATGCAAGACCAGCACTATTGGTGACATTGTCGCGGTTCAGCCGGTAACCAAATCCCCATACGATATCCTGCCGATCACCCAACGGAAACCGATGTTGGAAGTCGACGTCATAAGTCTCGAGTAGTTCGGCAAAAGCGTTCGGCACCTTTCGGTAAGTCCGATCGTAATAGAGTTGCAGTTTTAAATCTGACTTTCCAGAAAAGTTGTGCGACCAGCGACCGACCAGGTTGCCTCCATCGACAACAGTGTCATTCGCCCCGCGCTGACCCATGCGGCCTGAGTAGTAATCTCCCTGAACAGTGAACATGTTTGACTTTGATGAGTCCCAATCCAGGCGGAATCCTCCCTGGCCCATACGCCAGTCGTCCGCCGCATCCTGGCCATTTCGAAGAACGTCGCTGTCCCGCTTAAAGAATTTTCCATAAACACGGTAATGACCCTTCAAGCTAACCGGCCCACCATAGCGAAGGCTGCTGAAACCGCGCAGCTCGGTCCCACCCCCCGCGGTGAAAAAAAGTCCTTGAGTGTCCTTCGCCTTCTTGCTGGTAACGTTTATCACGCCATTAACGGCATTGGATCCCCATAAGGTGGCGCCTGGTCCACTGATTACTTCTATGCGTTCGATATCCTCCAAAAGCGGATCTTGCACATCCCAAAACACCCCGGCGTACAAGGGCGTATACACGCTACGACCATCAATTAAAACCAGCATCTTGTTGGCAGTTGTATTATTGAATCCGCGTGCACTGAGGGCCCACTGGCGCGAGTCAACTTGAGCGACTTCAAGGTTTGACGCCAGCCGCAGAGCTTCAGGAAGACTCGCAGCCCCCGACCGACTGATGTCTTCCTGAGTTATTACCTGAATCGCGGAAGGCGTTTCGGACAACTTCTCGGGTCGCCTGGAAACAGACGTGACTTCGAGATCCATGAGCTCTTCAACGCTGAGTCTTTTGAGTTCGTTGGGAGATGTAGTTTCTTGTGCCTGCACTAAGGCGCTATCGGCAACCGCCACGCAGAGAACGATGTACAGCAGCGTCCTAAGACACGAGGACCAACATTTTCCGGGCCTCAATTCTGCAAGACTTTTGATCCTCAATCTCTTGCTCCGTTCAGTTGTGTGTGTGTCGATCTGACGACGCACAGTTACCCAATCTTCAGGCTCACGGGTTGTCATCGTTACTAATGATTTGTTAGCGAGTCTGTTCATAATCAATTTAGAACTGCTTTTCCTGACCAGAGACGCCACCGGCGCGTGCCTGACGCTTCACGCGAATATTCTCAAGCTCCGGTCTAACCGTCGTTTGATAACAGTCGGAACAGATTCCATGACTCAATTGCAGATCGGAGTGGGCTAAAAGAAATTCATCCAGGCGTTTCAAGCAGTCAATATCGTTGCGCACCTTCCTGCAGTAAGCGCAGATTGGGATCAGCCGCGCGAACGCGCGATTGACGTTTTCGGCATGTACAACGCGCTGACTGAGCATTATTCGCGCTGCCAACACATCTTCAGTAAAAGGCCTGGGAATGAAGTCATCGGCGCCACAATTGAGACTCTCAAGAATATTCCGTGTTTCTTCTGGGGTGGTTAAGAGCATGATGTAAGTGTAGTTTTGACGTCGCTCCGCGCGGATGAGGCTGCACAATTCGATTCCGCTGATGCGGGGCATGAGGCATTCGGATATGACTAGCGAAAAGTCGGTTCTTCGGTAAATATCAATTGCTTCTTTACCGTCAGGGGTCACAACTGGATCGTGACCCAGTCGCGTCAGCGTGTCGGCCAGTAACGTGCGTGAACATTCCTTGTCTACTGCAATCAGGATTTTCATAGTCTTCAACTTCGACTCTCATTTACTTTGAGGATGTCCGCAATGAATCTGGATCGGCGGGCCATGAGTGCGGGTTCATCGTAGTGCGCGAATTCCCCGGCGTGGGCATCCTCGCACGTTTTTATTTATCTTCTTTTTCAGCAGGTGCCGCTATCAGGAAACGAAGAGCGGTCGTCAGGGAAATCCCTTACCTGAAAAAACACTTCAGCTGAGTTTTGCTGAACGCAGGACATCGAGAATTGGATATCGGTGGCCAGGAGAGACCCTACGCCGAGTTCTGTCGCCAGAGGTAAATAAGATGTTGAGTTGGCTTAATTTGCCGTTCAGAGTGGCGGAATCACTATTGGCGTATCGTCTTCGACGGGCTCTTCGCCCTCATCAACGATGGGAATTCTTGCGACCGCAGGTGCTGGGAGAACGCGTCGCTTGAGTTCACCATAAGCCGTTTTGATCTGCGCGACATCACAAGGCGACGGTCCCTCGAGGCTATTCGACTTGCGAATTAAGCCCATGATGGTGGAGCGCTTATGGCAAGAATAGCAATCGAGCAAATTAAAGGTATGTCCTATTTCATGTGCTACGGCATTCGTCAGTGCGGTCAAATCAGATATGCGAGGATCCAATATTATTTTGGCATAATTGATGAGTTGATTGGCATGTTTACTCGCCGCCTGGAACTCCGCTGCATGACGCTTTTCCACAACCTTTCCGCGCATAATGGTTAAGCAACTATCACAAGTCTGCATCTCCGTTGCGGTACCTGCGTAAACAAAGTTGACGCCCGATGTCGACACACTGGCTATCCCATTCCAGGTTTCCAGTGGGCGGAGGAGATATGGAATCTCCTCCGCTTTAAAGCCGGAGGTGACGATGAAAACCTTCACCTGAGTATTCGCCGGCCAGGTCCAACTTCCATACGGAGGCGCAGTGACACCAACTTCACATTCGGGAATGCGCTCGCGCTGTTGTGCCATGCCTCTTTGATCGTTAACGACAAAGGCCGATACACAAACAATGAAAATTACGAAACAGGCTCTAAACAAACCTCGGAATTTTACTTTCACACAGACTTCCTTTTTCTTCCACACTGGAAAATGGCTCCAATCTCTATCCCGACCGTCACGGTGTGCCTGACTCAACTCGCATCGCAGTAGCTTCTTTGCCGGCATTGGTGATGCGCTTTTGTTTTTCGAACACCTGGCGCATGACTTCCAAATCGCAGGCCGAGGGTTCAATCAAGCCATTGTCTTTATTGACTCCGGGAAAGCTCCTCATGATGGTTTGCTTCTTCTTACACTTTGGGCAATCCCCGAGGCCCATGCCATGGCCAAGCTCATGGGCCATGTAACCCTGAAGCGCGTGGGGTTCAGTAGTGGCAACATCGAATTCAATCCGCGCCGATCGGAGTATTTGTTGCCGAGGTTCGTCCGCCCGGTTTCCCAAAGAAACAAAAAGCGCATAGTACTTGCGATTGTCGTTGTAAACCTCGCGGCGGATAACCGTCAGACAGTTACTGCAATTTGGAGTACCATCCGTTTCACCGCCGTAAGTAAGAGTAACCCCTGCATCGTTCCTGTTCGCCGCTTGAGACCACGACTCCATCGCTCTTAACAGGGCCTGCTGTTGTTGCTTGGTAAACATCCCGCGCATGAAGTAGACCTTTACGTCAGCGCCGGACGGCCACGCGTAGGGGAGAGCCGGTGGTGCGCTTTTATTTGTCTTGCACTCTGAATAGCGTTGACCGGGCGCTAACGCGAATTGCACGAGCAGAATACTAATAACAATGGGAATGTTTCGGACGATGTTCATGTTTGACTCAGATATGCGTAATGGAAATCAGAGATACCAGGGTCACTGATGGGCGTCTTTAGTGGCTAATCCACTTCAGTAATCTTCACCTCGCTGGCAAAGCGTTTGTAGTCGTAATATCTGACACTGATCCGGTAGTGAACTGGAGAGTGGTTGGGGAAATAGAGGATATCGTCAGCGATCGTGCGCCGCGGAAAGCGGAGTGGTCCAACCATAGTTTCGCGCCATGTTTCAAAAACCGGGAACCGTTGTTTTCCCTGGGGCTCAACGATTCCGCGAACGTTCAAAACCTGGAAACTGTTGGCATCAATCCAAATGCGCCCGACAAAAGTCCGTTCGCGCATACGATGGGGATCGGGCTTTTGCCTTGGTCTAACATCCAGGACGTACGCCTTAAGTCCGTGGAGTTCTTCTTCGCCTATCCAGTTGAGGAAGTATTTGTTCACTTCGTTAATGTCGATTCCCAATAACTGAGCGCCGGCAAGATCCTGGATATCTTCCCTGGTAATTTTCATTTCCCGAATGGTTGAGCGTGGATGGAAGAGCACGCGCTCGATACGGTTGCCGCGATCGTCAAATACAAAGACGGAGTTTCGAATGTATTGGCCCGTCACTTCTCCGCCGGGTCCAATCGTCTGAAGCACTACATCTCGTTTGAACGTATGCGAGTTGAGCGCTTCCCGAACTTTTCTTTCGGAGAGCAGGAAACGCGATAGCAGCAGTTCTGAACCGGGAGTTGGCGGGCTTCCGAGTGTTTCGAGGGTTCGGCTAATTTCAGAATTCAAAATACTGTGATCTGTCAGACCGATGACTGTTTTCTCCTGGGCCGTGGTCGTAACGGAGCAATAAACCAGGAATAGGATCACAAATAATCCCAGACTAGTCGGGCAGAATTTCAGCATCCGATCCCTCCTCTTCCGTTGACTGGGCCGTGCCCAAACTCATGTTTGGGCTTCACGCTAAAGCCAACGACATTTAACGGTGCGCGACTGTTCGCCAGATATCAGGAATACGTGTTGAACTGAGTGGGGACAATGCCGGACGGAAGGGGAAACCCTGACACAGGAGGGTTAGGTGAAAACCCAACGTGTAAGAGAGTCAGATGGCGGTTAGGGCTAAGGGCGAATGGGAGGAATAGAAGGGAAAGATGATGCTGGAGACTACGCATCCTGGAGCCATCCCTGGCGAACGGCATAACGAACAATTTCGGACCGACTATTGAGTTCCAGCTTATCGCCGAGCCTCGCTTTGTAGGTTTCCACTGTCTTAACACTGATGCGAAGCTGCGCAGCAATCTCTTTGTTGCTATAGCCCCAAGCGACCAACCGCAGGACTTCTGTTTCTCGCTCGCTTAATTCTTTGCTGTCCAACGTTTCCTGCCGGTGAGGCTTTCGCATTGAGGAACTCAAAAGCTCGCCTGCCAAAGTGGGATCAATATAAGCTCCATTAGTTGCCACTACGCGAATGGCCTGAATTAGCTCGAGAGTAGCAGCGCGCTTAAGCACAAATCCGGAGGCCCCCGTCTCCATCAGATGCCGCAGATATCCTTTGTCTTCATGAGCCGTTAGCGCCAGGATTTTTATCCCGGGACATGACTCTTTGAGTCGCTGTGTGGCTTGAGCGCCATTCATCTCAGGCATTGAAATGTCCATTACGACGACGTCCGGCAGCAACTCTCTGGCTTTCTGCCACGCAATGCGGCCATTGTCCGCTTCGCCGATAACCTCCATATCCGGTTGCGCGTTAACCAGAGCCTTAAGTCCGTCCCGGAGCACAGCATGGTCATCAGCCAGGAAGATGCGTAGCTTGTTCATAAGTGGGTGGCCTCCTGGTTCGGCGCCAACGCGGGAATCCGAACGAATAATGTGGTGCCAAAGCCGGGGGTTGATTCGATACTTAACGACCCACCGACAAGAGCAATTCGTTCCTGCATGCCCAGTAGTCCCAGCCTGCGATCTCTAACAGCCGCGCCGTTCAAAGCCTCAGCATCAAAGCCTTCGCCATTATCCTCAATGATGGTCTGTAATCCATTTTCGCGATGCTCAATAATCACGCTAACATTGCGGGCTTTGGAATGCTTGTGCACATTGGTCAATGCTTCCTGCACAACGCGGTAGACCGTTGTCTCGATGTGGGTAGGCAAACGCTCGTCCAACCCATTGCTATGTAAGTCCGCGTGTATTCTGCTTCTTTCGCTCCACTCTTCTAAATAATTTGAGAGTGCTGTCTCTAGGCCGAGATCATCCAGCGAGGTCGGGCGGAGGTCCGTTGCCACTGAGTGCACTTGTTGCGCAAGTTGATCGGCAAGCTCGTGCAGATGTTGCAACCGCAGTCCACTTGAATATTCATTCGAGTTCGCGTTTTCAAGAGACTTTAGACCCAGCATGAGAGCAGCCAAAGATTGACCCATCTGATCGTGGAGGTCACGAGACAGTCGATGTCGTTCCTCTTCCTGTAGCGTAACTAATCGCAACTGCAGTTCTCTACGCTCCTGCTTTGCACGCTCCTGATCTGTGATATCCCGATCGGAGCCGCGATAGCCCAGAATGTTTCCGCCCCCGTCAACGATTGGGAGCGCGTTGCTTTCGAGGTGTCGATAACCGCCGTTCTTGTGTTTCCACTTCATAACTAGTCCAGACCAACCTGTTTTTTGAACGACACCTTCGGCCCACCGGCTGAGAAGTGCTGATCGATCAGATTCATGAATAAGAAGGGCCCAACACTTGCCGAGTATTTCTTCTGGTTCATATCCCAACATGCTGGTAACAGCGGGATTGGTATAGGTAAGCCCTCCATATGAATCTATCGACCAAATCCATTCATTCGTGGTTTCAACTAGTGAACGAAACTTTTCTTCACTCTCACGCAGCGCCTCCTGCGCGCGCTTGCGCTCGACCGCATAGCGCATGGCTCGGATCAACGTGCGCCGATCGGCATGGCTTTTAACCAAATAGTCCTGCGCTCCCTGGCGTAAAGTGCTGACCGCCAGTGCTTCATCGTCAAGACCCGTCATAACGACGATCGGCACATTTGGCGACGCAGCCCGCGTTGCCATAACGGTCGCGAGACCGCAGCTGTCAGGTAATGAAAGATCTAATAAGATCACGTCAATGTTTCGGTGGACCAGCCGCTTGAGACCATCGGCCAGGTTATTTGCGCATTCAATATGAAACCGAGGATCCTTTGTCGGAATTTGACCGTGATCGGCAAGCGCGGCGCGAATTAGTTCCGTGTCAGTAGGGTTGTCCTCAATGAGCAGAATTCTGAAAGTCTCCTCGTAATAAGGAACTGTTGAATCGAGTGTGAGTGGTTCGGAAGGAAATTTAGTCGGGGGAACCGCTGAGGTGAGCACAACATTCTATCCTTGCGTGAATACATCCCCGGTTGATCCGAGGTCGGTCAACAGCTTCATCTATCCCAGCAATGTTGGCTATCAGGAAAAGAGGGAAAAAGGTCAGGGAATCCCCTGACTAAGATTATCCCTTAAACTGATAATTCTTTGCGCGAAGATTAAGTATTCTCTTGAAGCCATCCCTGACGCACTGCGTACCTTACAATCTCAGTGCGGCTTTTAAGTTCCAGTTTCTCCATCACGTTGGTCTTGTGAGACTCGACCGTTTTTACACTGATATCAAGTTGTTTCGCGATCTCTTTGTTGGCGTAACCCTGAGCGATGAGTCGTAGGATCTGTTCCTCCCGGCTCGTCAACTCACGCTGTCGCACCTCTCCCCTGAGAAACTGATCGCGAACATAGCCCTCCGCAATCCTTTCGGTCATCTCCTGATCGATGTATACATTGCCAGAGGCGACTACTCGCAACGCTTCGATCAACTCCTTTGCCGCCGACATCTTGAGTACGTACCCTAACGCGCCGACCTTGAGCAATTGGTCCAGATAAGCCTTGTCCTTATAAGCAGTCAGGGCCAGCACTTTTACTTGAGGACATTCACGCTTCAGAATTTCAGTTGCCCGTACTCCATTAAGTTCGGGCATCGATACATCCATAACAACGATGTCCGGAGAAAGCTCACCGATCTTAGACGACGCAGTCCGGCCATTATCGGCTTCTCCAACAACCTCCATGTCTGGTTGGGCGTTTACGAGTGCTTTAAGTCCGTCACGCAACACTGCATGGTCATCCGCCAAAAAGATCCGTAGTTTCGTCACTCAGTTTGTGCCTCAGCCTGCTCAGTTGAAACAGGAATGTGGACGATCACTGTGGTGCCGGCGCCCGCCCGGGATTCAATGTTTAAATGTCCCTGTACCAACGCTACTCTCTCTTGCATTCCCAACAAACCTAACCGGCGATCTCCGTTAACGGCACTCGCAAGGAGTTCGGAATCAAAACCACGGCCGTCGTCCTCGACGATAGCCTGCATCCTGTTGCCACGATACTTCAGAATGACGCTAACGTTTTTTGCATTTGCGTGCTTGAACACATTCGTCAACGCCTCCTGAACTACGCGATAAACTGCCGTCTCGATTTGTCTGGGCAGCCTTCGCTTCAAAAGGCCATTACTGTGAAAGTCTGCGCGTATCTTCGTTCGGTCCGACCACTCTTCCACATAATTGGACAACGCTGTATGCAGACCGAGATCATCAAGTGCGCTGGGCCGCAAGTTGGAAGCTAGCTGATGAACATCTCGCGCAAGTTGATTGGTGAGTTCTTGCAATTGGCTCAATCGGTTGCGAGCGGCTTCCCTAAGCTGACCGGAATCTTCGATGGATTTGAGGCCGAGCATAAGTGCCGCAAGAGACTGGCCCGTCTGATCGTGAAGTTCGCGAGACAGCCGCCTCTGTTCTTCTTCCTGTGCGGTGACCAACCGCTGCAACAAGTGCATTCGCGAGGCTTCAGCCTGCCGGCGTTCGGTAATGTCATGGGCGAGTATAAGTTCAGCTTGCCGCTCATCGAACCTTAACAAGTGAGAAGTGATTTCGACTTCAATGAGGCTGCCGTCTTTTTTAAGGTGTCTCCAAGTGCCTGCCGCATCAACGTGCTCGCAACTACTGCTGAAAGATTCGTATAGTGCGGGTATGTCTTCCGCCGGAAGAATGTCTTTGACTGTCATGGAGAGGAAGTCTTCCCGTGAATAGCCGTAGTGCTGCACCGCTGCCTCGTTAACAGCAAGGAATCTGAGAGTCTCGAGATCGTAAACCCACATTGCCTGCGGGTTGCTTTCAAAAAGGAGGCGGTATCTCTCTTCGCTCTCACGCAGCCCTTCTTCAGCACGCTTGCGCTCAATCCCCTGCGAGATCAGATCGGCGACTGACGCGAGGGCATCGAGTGTGTCTTCGGGAAGTTCCTCTCGAGAGAACATCACCATGACCCCAAGCAACCGACTGTCCAGCAGCAATGGATAACCAGCGAACGCAACCAGTCCCTGTTGCCTGGCCCATTCTTCGCTGACTTCCGGATCGTTCTGAACCTGGTTGGTGATATGAGGCGCTCTCTCTTGAGCGATTTTGCCAGTTTTGAATGAGCCTATCGGTATCCTGGAGTACGGCCCATCGAGATCGGTGTACATTCCAACACTGGCCTGCAACTCCAGCGTCTCTCCATCGCGGTTAAGCGTCCAGATCCGGGCAAAGGCTGCGCCGAGATGTTCGACCATCGCGGTAACGCAGGACGCGAGCGTAGTCCGTAATGGAGCGGTACTTAGCGCCAGCGCAGCGCTGATGTCAGCTCGGAAAGATGTATGAGCTGCGCGGCGCGCCTGTATTTCTTCTACGCGTTTGCGTTCGGTGATATCGCGGGCGATGCCTTGTACGCCAACCGGCACACCGTTCTTGAGAACCAGTCTGGTGTTTACTTCGACCGGAATGCGGCGGCCGTCCTTGGCGATTACTACCAACTCATAAGCCGTCACGGTTTCCCCGGCGAGCTTCCGCCTTAGCATGTCCTTCGCCTTTTCCAGATATTCAGGAGCCACGGTTTGGGCAAGATTCAATTTAAGAGCCTCTTCGAGCGTGTAACCGGTGAGACGCTCCCCAGCCTTGTTAGCTGAGGTGTAGTTCCCGTTGAGATCGTGTTCATAAATAAGATCATGGGCATTCTCAACCAACTCGCGATATCGCTCTTCGCTCTTCCTTAACTCGTCTTCCGACAGCTTGCGATCCGTAATGTCCACCATAACGCCGCGCAAATGCGGAACGTCAGGGTTTGTGTAATCCATTGTTACGATGTCGCGAAACCAGACCACACGCCCATCGGCTGCTATCATGCGATAGTCGAATTCGTGGTCCGCCCTTCTAGCCATGGCATCGCGACAGAACTCGAGGACCCAGGCGCAGTCGTCGGGGTGTAGATGGTCCTTCCAAAAGTCTGGATCACTGAGCCACTGCTCCGACGTGTAGCCCAGTAGTCGTTCACACTGATTGCTGACAAAGCTAAAGTTGGAACTTCGTACGTCGAACTCCCAGACAACACCGTCAATTGACTGGACCAGTGATTCGTATTGCTGGCGTGTTTTGCGGTTTTCTTCCTCGATGTGCCGGCGGGTGGTGACGTCCTCAATCGAGCCTTCAAAGTAGAGCACTTCACCGTTTGGATTGCGCACGCAGCGCCGGTTTACGGTTAGCCAGATTTTTTCGCCGTCTTTTCGGTATGCTTCAAATTCAAAGCCCTGCAGAGTTCCTTGTTCCTGCAGTCTGCCGGCCTGCGCACGATCTTCCGGATTCACATATAGTTGATGTGTAATATCGATGAGAGTTGCGATCGTTTCCTCGGGCGAG
>DASZDU010000201.1:0-11304 GCA_035941655.1 Pyrinomonadaceae bacterium
GGCATCAAATTGCCCAACTATTGGCTTCGGAAAAGCATGATTCGCTCAACATATTTCGCGATCACATCGACTTCCAGGTTCACTTCGTCGCCCGGCTGCAGGTGAGAGAAATTTGTTACCTCCCAGGTCTTGGGAATGACGGCGATGGCGAAGTGTTCGTCTGTTAGTTGCGCGATTGTGAGGCTAATTCCTTCTACCGCAACCGAACCCTTGAAAACGAGGTAACGAGCGACTTCCGGCGGATAGGCAATGCGGACCGTCCACGATCCGCCATGCGCCTCAGCACTGAGGAATTTACCGCGTGCATCGACATGACCCTGGACGAGATGACCGCCAAGGCGCGTCGCTGGAGTAACTGAGCGCTCGAGGTTTACTGGTGAGCCGGGTTGCAGGCGGCCGAGTGTAGAACGGTGTAGAGTCTCGCGCGATACGTCTGCGGCAAAGGAATCCTTCTGTACCTCGAGCGCCGTCAGACAAACCCCGTTAACAGCGATGGAATCCCCATCACGAGAGTCTTCAGTAACAGTGTGGGCTGCAATCACGATGCGCGAATCCTCGCCGCGGTGCTCGACACTGCTAACCTGGCCCAGCTCTTCGATGATTCCAGTAAACATACGTGCGACGCGACAAACGAGGCATTGAGATCAGTGCCACTTCGCTGGGAGCGCAGACATCTTGGCTGCAGTGAGCGCCAAGCGCGAAAAACGCGATGCAGACAAGATGTCTGCGCTCCCAGCGAATGTTAACCTCACATCCAACTTTGGATCTTAGCGAAACAAGATAGCGAATAACAAAATCAGAAGGCCCAACGCCGCGGGTGCCGCGGAAAACGCCAACATCCAAATCGGCTCTTTCTTAAAAGAAAATCCCAACCGCGTCATGGTTGCATTTCTCCCGGCGCTAACCTCTCGCTCAACGCTGATGGAACGGCATTCAATCGGGTCTTAAAGTGAACCGTGCAAGTAGCTCTAGGTCGGGAAGGACGACTTGCCCCCGCTCCTTGTTTCGATGTGTGACTTCATCTTCTTAAACACTTCCTCAATCGAAAGCCCGGTCGAATCGATCAAAACCGCATCATCCGCCACCTTCAACGGCGAATCGGCACGAGTGGAATCGCGCCGATCGCGTTCAGTCATCTCGGCGAAAGTTGCTTCGAAGTTAACATTCGGATCCTGGGCGCGGTCCTCGTTATAGCGTCTTTCTGCGCGCGCCTGCGGCAATGCCGTTAGGAAAAACTTGATGTCGGCATCCGGGAAAACCACCGTGCCGATGTCGCGCCCATTGAGCACCGCTCCTCGCAGGCCCAGTTGGCGTTGCCGGGCAACCATCGCACGCCGTACTTCGGGAATAGTTGAAATGATTGAGGACAGATGGGTGATTTCTTCACTGCGAATCTGATCTGTGACGTCGAGGCCGCCCAGAGTCACTCGCAACGAATCAGGATCGCCGGCCAGATCAATATCCACGCGAGCGGCCAGCGATCCAACAGCCACGTCGTCACTGGCGCTAATGCTTGATTCCAACACTGCCAGCGCGACCGCCCGATACATTGAACCTGTGTCGATGTAGAGCAGTTTGAGGTCGCGAGCGAGCATGCGTCCAAGCGTTGACTTGCCGGCGCCGGACGGGCCATCAATGGCGATGATTAAGTTGCGTTTCATTGTGCGGGAGCGATCTGATTCAAGCCCTCTGTGAAACCTCGGTGTTCCGTCTGTCTTTGTCCTGCCTTACCGCGGCTTGGCCGCCACACTGTGCGCACGTGCGGCTTTGCCGCCTTCCGTGCGGAAAGGCTCTGGCCTTTCCGCCGCGCTGTTTGTTTCTTGAGGCTATGCCTCCGCGGACTGAACTGAGGCGTAGCGTCTCAATTATGGCAGGCCTTACGGAAAGGCACAGCCTTTCCGCACGGAAGGCGGCAAAGCCGCACCCCCAATGTGCGGCAAAGCCGCATCCTTCGGCCTTTGTGATTCTCTTGTACCTTGAGACTTCGCGCCTGCAACCTTGTTGTTACATCAACGCTACGAAGACTTCGTTCGATAACAACGCTCCGGCGCGCGTTAGTTTCAACCAGTCGCCGCTGCATTCGATCAGCCCCGCCTCGCGGAAACGCGCCAGGTCGCCGGCATGTTTGGCGCGCAGGTCTGAACCAAACAACTGTTGATACTCTTCGAAGCTGAAGCCTGCCATCATGCGTAACCCCAGAAACACGGCCTCCGCCTGACGATCCGCGTCAGTCAGCAGAGTTTCACTTACAACTGCCGGCGTGGATTGCTCGATCATCTCCATGTATTTGATTAACTCACATTCATTGGCCCAGCGACGAAATTCACCGTCATATGAATGGGCTGAACAGCCAAAGCCGTAGTACGGCGCCGCGGTCCAATATTTTGAGTTGTGTCGCGACTGAAATCCTGGCAGACACAAATTGGATATCTCGTAATGCTGGTAGCCGCAGGCGACGGCTTGCTCGAGCATGATTTCATACATGGCCGCGGCGAGGTCGTCATCAGGCTTTGGTTGCAGGCCGTTCCTGATGTGACTTGCCAGCGGCGTCCCCTGATGAACTTCCAACAAGTAAAACGACAGATGTTCAGGATTCAGTGCAAACGCCTCGTGGAGGTTGCTGCGCCAGCCGCGCATCGTTTGGCCGGGAAGTCCGGCAATGAGATCGAAACTAACGTTCGCAAAACCGGCGTCACGGAGACAACGAAACGTTTGTCGCGTGTCGTTTGCGCTGTGGGAACGACCGAGCCGAGCGAGCTCGCCATCGTCAAAAGTCTGCGCGCCAAAACTCGCGCGATTCACACCCAGACCACGAAACGAACGGAGCGTTTCCGGAGTTATGCTGCCGGGATTAATTTCTATTGTCACTTCAGCGTTTGGCAAAACCGTAAAGCGATCGCGCACAGCGCGCAAGATCGTTTCCAACTGCCCGGGCGAGAGCAGTGACGGCGTGCCGCCGCCAAAGTAGATCGTATCAACCGCTTCAGGCGAATCAACCAAGCTCCACGATTCGATTTCACTGGCTACGGCGCGAACATAACGCTCAGCCGATTCAGCCGTGTACATGCCGGTGGCAAAATCGCAGTACGAGCAGCGCGAGCGGCAAAATGGTATGTGAATGTAGATTCCGGCTGGCTTCAACGTGCGCGAATTATAACACGCAGCTTCTCAGCCGCAGGCCGCAACGGAGGGTGAACGACTGTTCCTAATGTATCAATTTGTTTTTGTCGTGTACGTCTTATGAGCAGTGCTGCTTTTGTTTAACTACGAATTTCCCGCGAAGTAATCAGCCGGGCAAATGGCACGCTCGTTGATAGTGAGCAGCACGTACAACAGGCCCTCGGTGAATCAATCAACTTCATAAAGAGAGGAAACTTTTCGATCAAGGAGGATCTTATGGCAGACCAGAACGCTAAAAATCAGAACCCGGGAAATACCGAAGACAGGGACAAACAGGATAAGGGCCAAGCGATGGGTGCCGCCGCCTCGCGTGGACAGCAGGGCCAGCAACAGGGTCAGCAAGGTCAGAACCTGGGCGGCGCTTCAAAACCAAATGAATCGGCTGGACAAGGCGGCGGCACGCAGGGCACCGGCCAGCAGCAGTCGAATCCTGGCGGTTTTTCTGGAGGCCACGGCAGCACCCGCGATGAGGGCCGTGATGATAAAGGCGGGGAGGGCAAAGGTCAGTTCGCACAAGGACAAGAAAAAGACCGTTAGGTTGTTATTGACGAATAGTTTTGCGTGCGGTGTGGAGACAAATTCCCACACCGCCTTTTTTATTACTAAGGGGTAAAGGGAATGGGTAAGGGGGAATAGGATGAGGTTTCTCCTTTACCCTTTCCCCTTTTCCCGCTTTCCCAGTTCTCCTATTTGTTTGCGATTCTTTTCAAACTTCCATCGCCGCTGATCGACTTACTCATCGCGCGGCTCACGCGTTCAGCTTCGGCAAACACACGCAGGAGGTTTTCGCCCAGGATCTTGCGAATGTCTCTCTCACTGTAACCACGCTTTAAAAGTTCGTAAGTAATATTCGGCAACATGGAAACATCCTGAGCGCCTTCCGGCATATCAACTGCGCCGTCGAAATCCGCGCCGATGCCGACGTGATCGATGCCCGCTACCTTCACAATGTGATCGAAATGGTCGATAAGTTTTGAAATCGGTAGCGGCGGCAAAGGATGAGCGGCGTCGAGCTTGTCGCCTTCTTCGGCTAAACGTTCCGGATCGTTCTTGTACTTTTCATCGAGCGCGTCCTGTGCTGCCTTCAGCAACTTGTTGCGCGCTTCATTCTGTGGCGTGACAGTCGCCGCGTCGACGAACACGCTGTAAAAGTTTACCTGCACCACGCCGCCGTTCTTTGCGATCCGCCGCAGCAGATCGTCGGGAATATTTCGCGGCACGTTACTCAGCGCTCGGGCGGACGAATGCGACGCGATGATCGGCGCTTTTGAAATATCCAGCGCGTCGCTCATGGTTTCGTCCGAAACGTGGGAAACATCCACCAACATGCCGAGGCGGTTCATTTCGCGCACAACTTCTTCACCGAACGGCGACAAGCCATGATGTTTTTTGTCACCACGTCCGGCGTCAGCCCAGTCGTTGGTGTTGTTCCAGGTAAGCGTCATGTAGCGCACACCCAGGCGATGAAATTCTCGCAACGCTGCAAGCGAGTTTTCAATTGCGTGTCCGCCTTCAATGCCGAGCAGCGCCGCAATTTTTCTCTGTCTCTTGGCGCGTCGAATGTCTGCCGCAGTGGTCGCCAACATCAAATCTTTTGGATGTCTTTCGACGGCGCGATAGACCGAATCGATCATATCCAGCGTGCGCCGTGCTGCTCCGCCATGCGTGACGTACCAGGGTCGCACGTATAGCGAAAAGAATTCTGCCGTTAAGCCGCCCTGCTTCATGCGCTCGATGCTGGTGCGGTAAGGAATCGGCGGCGTGCCGCTGAGATCGTAGTCATCATTAGTCATCGGCGTCGTCACATCGTTGTGCGTGTCGACGACGATTGCCCGGCGATGGATTGCGAGCGCTCGCTGCCAAAGCTTCTCGTCACGCTGAGATTGGGCGGCGACCGGCAAGACAACGAACGCGATAATAAAGATCAGAACTGGCAAAGCTCGAATTTTCATCTGGGTTGGCCTCGACGATGGTTTCGCTCCATTAGGAGCGAAATGTTTATAGCACGCCTTGCCTTAAATGAAATCCGCTCGGATAGAAGCGAGAGTCGAGACTTGGTTGTGCTGAATGCCGTTTGGGGGTCGCATCGCGGCGACAGAGTCGCTCGCCGGCCCACTGTTCAGCATCCGCTCGTTACAAATTCCGCAACTTCCTTCACGAGTTGTCCTTCATCCGCTTGAGACGATAGGAACAGCCTTCGTTCACTGACGTTGTAGTGCTGCGTCACGCTCACATAGAGGTCGAGCTTTCCGTCTCGGTCGAGATCTCCGGCCCAAAGTAATTTCCAGGACGGGTCGTTTCCGCAGTCTTGCAACGTATAGAGGACCTGCCCCGATTTCCCGTTAAGCAATACCAATCTGGCATTTCTGGGAAACGACTGGTAGGGACACTTCGCCGTATCTTCGGAGCCTGCGACTTTTAGAACATAGGAGGCTTGGTCCAGCGTAAGTGTGATAGCGGAGGATTCGTCAAGAATGCTCGCGCTTCGGACCTTATCAAAAACCGTGCTCACTGGACCTGCGCTGACATTCTTCAGCCCTCTAATCAGAAAGAGCGGCTCGAGCGGAAGGTCTACACTAACTTTCTTACCGGTCGCCTGGCCTTCGTCGTCGATAAGCGAATCGTTTACGGTGTTAACCGTTAACCGATAAGGAAGCAGAATTGAGTGGTCACCATCCGTGATGTGCAGCCCCAACCATTTTTCTCCCGACTGGGCGCTCACTTCCTCGCCGTGGAATTCGCCCGGTTCAATAACTTGTTGAGCTTGCTGCGGGCTGCCCGCGCTATTGTAGCCAGGCACAACCATCGCAATTAGAAGTAGAGTTGTTGTGAGCATTCCTTTCATACGAATTTCCTCCTCAATCTTCGTTACCAGGCCGTCCAGATCAGATCCATCACCAGCCCAATCAGCAAGGTGTGCGAAACGACACTCCTCAACAGGACGGGCCTGCTGCGACGGTCTTTCGCCAACTCTAAAAACTCAGCGCGTTTCTCTTTCAGAAACTTTCCGATCTGTTCGCGCCGGCTCGGCTCCAGACGATCGATCCAAAACATTTCAAACCACGGATAGGTGATTGCCTGTCTTGAGTGTTCTATACGATGACGGGCGATTCGAGCGCGCAAACGCCTGCGATTTCGTGAAGCGACCCGCGCGGTAGCGAACAGGATTATCAGGATCACAAACTCAGTTAGCCAGCGCCGTCCGTCCTGGCGCCAGAATTTCTCGAACGATTCAAGAACCCGTTTAGTCAGAAGTTTTAGTCGCGCTGTTTTCGTGAGACGAAGCGGCGGCTTAGGAGGCGCCTGCCAACCGGGTCCGCTGTTGACGGTGCGAGTTGCCGGCTGCCATCCATATGTTCCTCTCGGTAGTTGATAGTTGGGATAGGCAGCCTTGACGTCGTGGTAAGTCACCATTCGAGAGCCTGCGTGGAGGCCGTTCTGATAAATCTCTCGCCAATAAGGGTTGTAATTAGACAATCGCTCATGACAAACCGCCGCGGTATACAAAGAGTCGCGGGCCGCGCGAGTCTGTGGAAAGCGATTGACAACTTCCAGGTAGAGCTTGAGAGCGCGAGCCGGCGTGTCGTGCTCCTGCATGTGTGCGAACAGAATTTGCGATTCGTTGGTCGCTCGGTATTTCCCTTCGGCTGCGAGTTGAGACAGATCCCAATACCGATTACCCCAGGCGATCGGGTTATAGAAAAGCAGCGTGCTGGCCTGATGCTGATAACTCGCGTATTGATAAAGCGCTTCAGCTTTCGCTTCGTCTCCCACAGCCTGATCGACGCCGCGCTCGAGAGCTTCTAAATCATTTGCTGTCTGCACGTCGCGCATCACCAAATGTGGCGTGATAATCCGGCGGCCTTCTTCATTGGTGTCACCGTCTTTGGGATCGACGCAGTTGATTGTCGCTGCGCCGGCGCAGTCAAGACCGACGGAATAAATGCTCGCGTCAGGGTCGGCCGTCGTTTTCACCTGGGCAAAAGTCTTACGGGCGTCGTCCCAACGATTCGCCCGGAGGTAACGAACCGCGAGCGCGTAACTAAGTTCATTTTTTCTGGGTGACTGCGGGTGGCTTTCAATAAAAGTTAAGAGTTGTTCAGGGCTCATCAAAACGTCGACGAAATAAGCCACGTCAGTGCTGTAGTCGAGTGCAATATACTGATCAAGGGCGCCGTTGATATCGCCGGCATCTTCGGCAATCATCGCGAGCGTCCGCCGTGCTCCCTCGACCAGCCGACTCTGCGGATAGTCTCGAACCAGGGTGGTCAGCGATTGACGAGCCGGTTCAAAGTCTTGCATCCGCTGTTGGGCTATTCCACGTATCCACAACGCCTCGGCCCTTTGCTCGCGGGTCAGTCCACTTTTAAGAGCACGTTCGGCAAAGCTCGCCGCTGCGTCGTTGTCTCCTAATTCTTCGTTAGCCTGAGCGACACGTAAGGCAAAGGCACCCCCGATTGGAAGTTTCGGATAACGCTCCATCAGTCGCCAGGCAAAGTCGAGCGTGCGGGTTAACGTTTTACGTCCAGTTACAGCACGATTTCTCGTCCACGCTTTTTCTTGTCCTTCACGTTCCAACTGTTCAGCTTCATAATCATTCTGGTTCGGGTTATCGCTCGCATCCTGCTGATCGTAGGGCGGATAAACCTCACCCGGGTCAATCGAATAGTTGTAGATGTTGTGATAGGCGTACGCGAGTGCCGCTTCGGGCTCGTCTGCCAGTTCCTTCTCAACCCGCGACATCTCATCGTCGGTCGCAGATGATCGCACCAGCGTTAGCGAGAATGCTGCTTCTATTCGCGCGTTCTCATTCCTATCAGCCAGCAAGCGATAGTATTGAGCTAACGCTCCAGCGCGATCGTGTCTGCGCAGCATTAAATACGCTAGCCAACCTCGTGCTTCATTGAAGTATCTGCCGCGGGGATATTCCCGAATTACTTTTTCGAAACCGGCGAACGCCTGATGCCATGCTGGATCGGTCGAAACGTTAGTGGCGCTCTCACCATAATCGGAGTTCCCACTTGCCGGTATATAAGTGCTACTGGTTTTCATGGTGGCAACGGCGATCATGTAAAGAGCGGCCTCGCGCTTTTCGCTCCTGGGATAACGCCGGGTGAGAGTTTCGAATTCCCTGGCAGCTGCCTCGAATTCTTGCTGTCGATAGCGTTCGGCGGCGCTTAGATAGGCAGCATTATCTTTAAGATTGGGATCAGATCGGGCAGCGTCGAGCAAGTGTTCGACTTCCTCTGCGACCGGTTTCTCCGAGTCGTGAGCGTAGCGCGCATCGAGGTATGCCTTTACGTTCGACGTCGTGGAGCCGTGATCCAGGGCGCTCAAAGCATCGAGTCGATCGATCGCGGAGTTGCGGTCGCCGGAGGGCTCGAACCAGGCGTCGCGAGCGATCTCGGTGCGCTTCAGATATGTCTTGAGAAGTTCTTGATCGAGACGTAGGTTGCCGTCTTTCTCGGCCGCCGCGGCGCGCTCCCACAGAGATTTAACTTCCTTCGTTCGCCTTTCGCCCCGGGTGTAATCGCTATCACCGCCCTGTCCAACAGGGTCTTCCATTTCCCAGCCGGCGCGCTGATCGTTTAGACCATTAGCCAGAGTGGGCAGCGGCGGCAGGCGTCCCATTTCGCGCTCAGTTTGGTAGCCGTTGAAACGCACCGAATGTGAAGTGCCGGGCCACGAACAGCCGATCACCGTGGCTGCCACAACTGCGACACACAAAAGTAATCCGACGATGATTCGCAGTAATCGATGTGACTGAAACTGCTTTGAGTTTCCAACCTTATCGCTCATTGTTTGGTGCTACCTTCGACGGCGACTTCGAGCCGCTCGCGATACCACTGGCCCGTATCAGTCTGCATTTCGACTGAAACAGGAATAGCTCTTAGGGAACCCGGATTCATAACCAGCTGCGCCTGTACCGTCTGACCGGGTGCTAATATTCGAGGCTTGAAGCGAATTACGTTGGCGCGCCGTTGGCTGCAAGGTTCACGATTAGTCTGACTCGTTTCGTTTCCGCGGTCACAGAGAAACTCGAGGGAAGACAGACTCTCAGGTCCTCGGATCTCTATCGTTCCGGGCGTTGTTTGCAGATCAACCTTCACACTTCCAATCGTAGAGCCGGCAGTGCCGGTGTTCTTCACCTTTAGGATCCAAGCGGTGGAAGCTGTTTGATTAACCGATAAGTTCTGTGTGTCCGACAGAATTTTGACGTCTACATTGGCTAGCGAATCGCGATCGGCCAGTGCTGACGCGACTTGCGCGATCGTCAGCGTGGCGGGATCGTCAACGCCAGCGAGCCGGAACACGCAGATGCCCAGTAGCTTTTCACCGGCCAGCTCGCGAACTGCTCTGGCGGCTACACGCAGAGACTCAGCGCTGGGCTGATCTACCACCAGCACGTCGCCGGCGTGCAGCGCGAGATCATCAATCACGCCATCGGCGGTCACTCGATAAATGGATCGCCACTCGCTACTTGTTAAGAGGCCGTTGGTTGCTGATTGTTGAGAATCGAAGGGTCGTTGATCAATTAGTCTGAGATTTCGATCAGAAACAATCAACGCCGGATCCATGTCGCCACGCAGCGTTACCAGCGAGCCGGAAGAGCCATAGAGCAGCGTGTAACTGTAGGCTGCGAGCCCCGCATAAAACGGCTTGTCGAGCTTTCGGACCTGACTTACAGAGCGTGAAACCGACCGGACTGACGAGATCGGAATCAATTGATCGGAACGCTGCGGAATCTCTGCGCCATAAAGTTGTGGAATCCAAAAGTCGACCTGCGCTAGCACGCGAACTAGTTCAGTTGACTCCATCCAGGTGGGCAGACCAGTGATCGATAACTTAGTCTGCGGCGGCAGGCGACGCCGCAAGGCTCCGAGAATTTTTTCGTACCGGCCGAGCAGCCTCGTTGGTACATCGATATCAACCTGGAGTCCGATCACCCGCGATCCCGCCCGCTCGGCGAGCGCGATATCCGTCAGGTAGGATGCGCTAATCGTGTCGGCCAGCGCTGTTTCGTTCACCTGCTCCAACTGCGCGAGCAACGAACGGGTCGCGTTGTAAACCAGATGCAGATCAATCGACCGAGGCAGCGGTCCCGTCACCGAGCGAATTCGGCGCAGCTTTCGGTCCTGTATATCGATCTGGCCGGCTCGCAAGAAGATGGCGCGGGCCTTTGTTTGCTCGATTGCCGCACTAACGTCGGCCGCCGCCGGCGCTTGATTGCGCCACGCCCAGAACGTAACGGGCGTTTCAGTAGCTCGCCAGGCTCGCGGATAGTGGCGAAGGCTCGAGAGCACTGCCGATGCAAGCAACAGAACCAACGCAACACATACCAGCTGCGCTTTATTTAAAGCCGTCAACGGAAAGGAGAGCGGAAAGGACATGGATTTTGATCTCGACCGATCGAATCGGGAGAAGTATCAGTCAATCGAAGGAGCTTTTGACACGTTGAAAACATCAGGACGGGTCGGCGCTTGCCGCAACGTGAATTGTGGGCACCCACATTGGATGGGGACTTCAAAGGAGCGTAAGAAGGATGTAGCAGGTCAAAAGGAAACTCGAAAACGAGTGGCCGCTTTGCGTCCGACCTGGCTGGCGCCTCACTTGAGAGGAAGTATCAAAAACCAGATTGAGCTAGAATCATGCCCATGTCCATACTGATCGCCGAAGATAACGTGGCCCAACGCCATTACCTGCGCGAGATTCTTGAGAAGGAGTTTCCCTCGCATGCGCCGATTGTTGAAGCGGCTGACGGTGAGGAAACGGTGAAGCTCGCGCTCGAGCACCAGCCCGCAGTTTCTATCCTGGATATTCAGATGCCGAAGCTCTCAGGCGTGAAGGCCGCGCGCGCGATCTGGCGCGAATTCCCTGCCGCGCGCATCATTTTCTGGACCCAGTTTCCACACGAGATTTACATCAACGAGATACGCAAGATTGTGAAGTCAGTCGATCCGCCGCCGGCCTACGGTTTCATTCACAAGAATAATCCCGAGTCGCGCTTTCTGCGTTTTGTGGCTGCGGTGCTCGAAGACGGCGCTGACATGATCGATCCGGCGTTTAAAGATTCATTCAAGCGGCCACTGCTTACGGAGTTTGAATCGGAAGCGCTCTACTATC
>DASZDU010000202.1:0-5948 GCA_035941655.1 Pyrinomonadaceae bacterium
GCGCCGAACGCGAAACAAAGATGGACGATCTCAAGCAAACTAAACACTGGGAATCTGCGGCTGCGAAGACGCAGGAACTACCTGCCGTTCCAGGAACTGTCCGGGAGGATAACGAAGAGTTTCGATCGGCGCAGGATCGGATCAAGGAGATGATTTACGCGAACGCGCCGCTAAGCGAAATTCTCTCGATTCTGGTGTTGTTGATCGAGTCGCAGTCTCCGCAGATGCTTTGCTCCGTGCTGCAGCTCAGCGAAGACGGCAACCATATCCGTCATGTAGTGGCGCCGAGTCTTCCCGATGCTTATGTTAAGGCGATCGACGGCAGTCCAATTGGGCCCAAGCATGGCTCGTGCGGAACGTCTATGTTCCGAGGTAAGCCGGTAATCGTCAGCGACATTTTTACCGACCCGCTGTGGGAGGATTATCGCGACTACGCAGCCGCGATCGATGTGCAGGCCTGCTGGTCAACCCCAATAATGTCGAGCAAAGGCAAGGTGCTTGGTTCGTTTGCCATGTACTACCGCGAGCCGCGCACGCCGACCGCTGAAGAAAGTCGCCTCACAAACGTCGCCACCAAGCTTGCAGGCCTGGCGATTGAACATCACGCGTCACAGGAAAAAGTAAATCGTGAATCGTAAATCGTAAATAGAAACGTAAGGCGAGACCCGTCACTTCTCACTTTCCGAGCTCTAACCTCCAACCTGCAGACCCTATTCACTATTTACGATTCACGATTTACTATTCATGAACCTTGAAGGTCAACGCCTACCTGCAACGCATCGATTACCACGGACCGCTTGCTCCCACAGCCGCGGTCTTGCGCGAGCTGCAGCGTGCGCATCTGTTAACTGTGCCTTTCGAAAATCTGAGTATTCACTCGAGTGAACCGATAGTGCTTGACGACGAAGCGCTGTTTACAAAAATCGTCGAACGCAGACGCGGCGGCTTTTGCTATGAATGCAACGGTCTGTTTGCCGCCTTGCTGCGCGCGCTTGAGTTTGATGTGACCATGCTGTCAGCGGAGGTTGCCAACGCGTCAGGCGGTTTCAGTCAACCCTTTGACCACATGGCGCTGATGGTCAAGTTAGAGCAGCGCTGGCTGGTTGATGTGGGCTTCGGTGACTCGTTCCTCGAACCATTGCTGCTTGATGAACGAAGCGAGCAAATCCAGGGCGCGCACGGCTATCGAATCACAGCTGATGGCAATTACCTGATCTTGACGCGGCGCGATAATGAGGAGTGGAAGCCGCAGTATCGCTTTACCTTACAACCGTACCAATACGAAGACTTCGCAGGCATGTGCCGCTACCATCAGACCTCGCCGCAATCGCATTTCACCCAGGGACGCATTTGTTCACGAGCGACTGATGACGGCGGACGCATTACGCTTAGTGCAGCGAAAGGACCCACGCCCAGTGACATGCGCCTCATCAACACAACGGGAAACGCGGAGCGAAACGAGCGAGTATTACAGAGCAGGGAAGAGTACGCCGACGCTTTGCGAAAACATTTTGGCGTGGTGATAACAGGCTAGTGTACTAGTACTTTCTCCTTCTCCCTTTGGGAGAGGGCCGGGGAGAGGGCTTACGGGACCCGCTCTAAACCCTCCCCTAACCCCTCCCAAAGGGAGGGGAAAGAAATGAGACTGATGCAGTCTGAATGAGACTGCATTCCGCCTTCTGCCTTCTGCCTACAGGTCCGCTTAATCCACGTAGTCTGTGGATACGGCTTTGTTTCTCCCCGGTAGTGACCTAATTTGAAATTCTCTGTGCGTCCTCTGTCAGTTCCCTCTGTGTCTCGGTGGTGGTGTTTTTGCTGACATTAATTCACCACAGAGACACAGAGAACGCAGAGGTGGCACAGAGAAAACGAAATTGGGGCACTACCCGTTACCGGGATAACTTCACAACTCTTAACATCTCTTTACATGCCCTTGACACACACTGAAGCAGGCAAGAGTATGCTCTCAACCGCTATCGAAGTTCCTTCAGAGGTTTTTGGGAAATGAAATTGAAGAGAAGAGGTTTACCAGGAGGCTTCAACAGACTCCGGCTGATGTTAACGCTCGGCCTTGCAGTCGTCTTGCCGGCCGCCGCGCTCATCTATGTCAATTTCAGCCAACTGCGGGCCTTTGAGCGCGACAAGGTGCTGGAGGCGGCCATCCATCGTGATTTTCAGGAGATGCTCGCGATTACCGAAAAGAAAATTAACAAGAAAGCTATCTCGATGACGGAAGACGCGCGGAGTCTTTTCCCGGCTCCCGGCTCTGACGTCGAGGAAAAGGAAAAGAAGCTCGACCAGATTCTCGCAAGCAGTCCCTGGCTGACACACGCGTTTATCTACGAGGACGACGTTCTTGTCTTACGGACCCAACCTGGTCAAATCGAAGATAGGTACATCCGCAAAGAACACGAGCAAATGGCCGAAAGTTACCACGGCTGGTTTGGCATGGAGGGCAAGGGCCTCGTCGAAGGACTGCACAAGAAAAAGCGGCCAATGAGTTTTTCTACCGGCCAAACCAAACGGGCAGGCGGTAACGCCTACATCATGGGCGCCATGTTCGTCCTGCCGCAGTACTCAAAGGAACAGGTTGCGTTAGGCGGCGTCACCTTCGACGCGCGTTATCTTGAGCAGACTTTCTTTCCCGGCATGCTCAATGAACAGTTAACTGAGAAAATGAGTGACCAGGGCGGAAACCAACTGGCCATGATGGTCTATCCGGCGGAAATGGAAATGGGATCGGAGGCCAAGCCGCTCGCCACGTCGGCTGGCTGGGGCGAAGGAAAACCCGAAGTGTCGCGCAAGCTCGACGATGTTTTCCGCGGGCTGGCTCTCGGCATCAAGTACCAGGGCACCAGTGTGCGGGCCCTGGGTCAGTCCTGGGTTCATCGCAGTTTTCTGATTCTCGGCTTCCTTTCGCTAATGATCATCGGCGGGCTGGTGCTGACCAAGCACATTGTCAGCAAGGAAATGGCCCTCGCCCGTTTGAAGTCCGACTTCGTTTCCAACGTATCGCACGAGTTGCGCACGCCGCTCGCTTTGATCCGTTTGTACGCTGAGACACTGGAACTGGGCCGTATTACAACTCAAGACAAGAAGCAGCAGTACTACCGCATCATTCGTAAAGAGAGCGAGCGCCTGACCGCGCTGATTAACAACATCCTGGATTTCTCTCGAATCGAAGCCGGACGAAAGGAGTACGAGTTTCGCAATACTGACATTGCGGAGCTGGTTCACAACACACTAGAGTCTTACCGTTACCAGATCGAGCAGCAAGGTTTCGCGTTTGAGGAAAACATTGACCCCAATCTGCCGGCGGTGCCGGTGGATCGTGAAGCGATCGCCCGGGCCCTCGTTAATCTTGTTAACAATGCGCTGAAGTATTCGCGGGACGAAAAGTTTTTGGGTGTGAAGCTTTACCGCGACAACGGCGTGGTGAAACTCGAAGTGGCGGATCACGGTATCGGGATCACGCGGCGCGATCAGTCAAAGATTTTTGAGAAATTCTATCGCGCGGGAGATCCGCTCGTGCACAACACGAAGGGAAGCGGCCTGGGCCTGTCGCTCGTTCGTCACATTACGCAGGCGCACGGCGGAGAAATTGCGGTGGAAAGCACGCCAGGAAAAGGCAGCAGGTTTATTTTGTCGTTGCCGCTGGCGTCAGCCGCTCAACAGCCGGCGGTCTAGCAGGTGGGAAGGCAATATGAAAAGAAAAGTTGATCTCGAACAATCACTCGGCGGCTCCAACGGGAAACCGAACGCCGCTAAGAAGACCCGTATCCTGATCGTCGAGGACGAACCTGCGATGGTCGCCGGTCTGCGCGATAACTTCGAATACGAAGGCTACGAGGTGATCAGCGCCGCCGACGGAGTCGAAGGTCTCGAGCGCGCCCTCGCCGGCGATCCCGATCTCGTAGTCCTTGACGTGATGATGCCGCGCCTGAGCGGTCTCGACGTTTGTAAACAGCTAAAGACCACGAAGCCCTCGCTGCCGATCATCATGCTCACCGCGCGCGGCCAGGAGATCGACAAAGTCGTGGGCCTCGAGCTCGGCGCCGATGACTACGTCACCAAGCCTTTCTCCATTCGCGAACTGATGGCCCGCGTGAAGGCTGTACTGAGACGCGCTTCAGCGCAGCCGCCGACAGCGGAGGTCTATCGATTCAGCGATGTCGAAGTAAACGTCCGCAGCAATGAAGTGCTGCGCGCCGGTGAGCCGGTCGAACTTTCAGCAAAAGAGTTTGCCTTGCTTGCCTACTTCGTCGCTCATCCGGTTGAGACGCTCAGCCGCGATCGTTTGCTGGACGCGGTTTGGGGTTATGAAAATTATCCGAACACGCGGACGGTCGACACACACATCGTTCATCTCAGGCAGAAACTGGAACCGAACCCTGAGGAGCCGCGTTTCATCCTGACTGTCCACGGCAGTGGCTATAAATTTGTTGGGTAGGTTTTCTTCCCCTCCCTTTGGGAGGGGTTAGGGGAGGGTGCATGGCATAACGCGCACAAACCCGCTCCCCGGCCCTCTCCCGAAGGGACAGGGAGAAGCAATCAGAAATCAGACTTTCCATTTTTCGTTTTTCATTTGTCATTGGGCGACTCGTCGAAGGCTTCCGTTCGGAAAATGGAAAATGGAAAATTAGAAATGACAAATGGAAAATCGAAAATGCTTCCGATTGGTTGAATGAGAAAGATTCAGGAGCGAACTCTTCCCATGAGCGCAGCACGATTACCAACACGAGCAGCAGTCGACATCAACTCGCACCGGAAGCCGTCAGCCACTGCCCGCCGGCAGGAGCTCGAGCTGAAGCTTACAGATCTGCAACAAAACTACGCTGAACTACGCACCGAGATCTTTGAGGCGGCGCAGGTACACCGCCGTTTGTGCGCGCCACGTCACCTGCGTTTTGGAAACTTTGAAGTCGCCAGCGAGATCTTTGCGGTTCGTCACTTGCCCGGCGATCTCTTCACAGTCCAGCAGCAGCACGACGGCGTAGTCTTCGCGCTGGGAGATATCTGTGGCAAAGGTCTGGCGGCCGGAATGTGGACCACGCATTTGGTAGGACTGATTGGCGCTCGCATGGCCGTGACCACGAACCTCGAGGGCATCGTCGCCGGCGTCAACCGCGACATCTGTCTACTGAAATCGTTTATGCCGCTCGCCAGTTTGTTCATAGCGAAACTGGATCCGAACACCGGCGTGGTTAAGTATTGCAGCGCCGGACATCCACCTGCCTTACTCTTGCGAGCGAATGGCGAATTAGAACTGCTGTCGGATGGCGGGATGCTGCTCGGTGTGGTCGCTGCCGCTCCTTACGCTTGTGGTTCGTTCTTACTCGGGCAAGGCGACGTGTTATTGGTCTATTCGGATGGCATCACCGAATCGCAGAACTGTGCCGGTGAAGAGTTCGGATCCGAGCGCCTTGAGGACGAATTGCGGCGGGCGACCGGTATCGCCGGTGACAGAAGCGCCGGGACCCAAACGTCGGGGCACGATGGGCGCACTGCAGACGGGGTGCTCTTTTCCGTGTTGGGCGCCGTCCAGGACTTCGCCGCCGCTTGTCCGTTAGTCGATGACATGTCCCTCGCCGTCATCCGTCGGGACAGCTGAGCAGTAAGCAGTAAGCAGTAAGCAGAAGGCAGTAGGCAGAAAGCAGAAGGCAGTAGGCAGTAGGCAGTAGGCAGTGGCAAAACCACTTTTGGCAGATTGCACTTCGTTCGCGAGGGCAACTGCTTACTGCTTACTGCTTACTGCTTACTGCCTCCTGCTTTCTGCCTTCTGCCTAACCCTCCAATCAGCTAAACTGCCAGTCACCGTTTCCAAACCTGACTCCGGAGGACAGACTCGACGTGCGTTTTTTACCATCGCTCGCGCTACTGCTCACACTGATGTACGTGCCCAGTCTCGTGCCTCAAGATCCTGCGCGACCCGTGCCAGCACAGGCGCC
>DASZDU010000203.1:0-6666 GCA_035941655.1 Pyrinomonadaceae bacterium
ACGCTATTAAATGTTTTTCCTGAATCGGTCTTTCCTTCCCCGCTGGCGGTAGCGAAGGGGCTGGGAGAAGAGATCCGCACCGGCCGCCTGCCCGGCGATCTGGTGGCCTCGCTCTTCCGCGTTACGGCGGGCTTCATGCTCGCAGTCATTCTGGCGGTTCCCGCGGGATTGTGGCTGGGTCACCACGTTCGTTCACGCGTCGCATTACTACCCGCTATCAACTTTTTTCGCAGTCTTTCGCCGCTTGCCTGGATACCATTCGCGATTCTTTGGTTCGGAATCGGCGACCTACCCGCGATCTTTCTGATCTTCATGGCCTGTTTCTTTCCAGTCGTCCTGGCCACCCTGGCCGCAGTGGCGAGCATCCCTTCAGTTTATTTTCGAGTGGCGCGCGATTACCGCTTCAGCAGTTTCGAACTTTTGACGAAAGTAACCTTGCCGGCCATCGCGCCAGAGTTGATCACCTCACTGCGCGTCACAGCGGGTCTCGCTTGGCTGGTGGTGGTGGCAGCAGAGATGATTGCGGGGCGCGATGGATTAGGGTTCGCAATCTGGGATGCGCGTAACGGATTGCGAATGGATCTGCTGGTCGCGGGAATGATCGTTATCGGTGTCATTGGCATGGTGATCGATCGCGTTCTCATGAGGCTCACGAAGATTCGCAGTATCAGATGGGGATATGAAGGATAAGCCGCTCCGTATCGACGCAGCCTCTGTCAGCTTCGGCTCCATCGAGGTGTTCCATGATCTCTCTCTTGAAATTTGCCGGGGTGAATTCGTAGCCGTAGTGGGTCCTTCCGGGTGTGGCAAGACGACATTGCTGAATCTGTTTTCGAGCTTTCTGCAACCATCCGCGGGAACTGTGGCATGTTCAGGGCGTGTGCGCATGGTCTACCAGCACGACAGTCTCTTTCCCTGGCAAACGGCGGCTCAAAATATCTCGTTGGGACTACGCGATCTAAGCAGCGTAACTGAACGTGAACAGCAACTGAGAGAAATGCTGCGATTGATCAAGCTTGAAGAGTTTGCGGAACACTACCCACATCAACTCTCGGGAGGGATGCGGCAGCGGGTCGAACTCGCAAGGGCGCTTGCCGGTGATACGGACATTCTGCTCCTTGACGAGCCATTTTCATCGCTGGACTATCTGACACGGCTGCGTTTGCGCCGAGAGTTGGTGCGCATGTTGGAAGAACTTCCGCGCACGGTGGTGCTGGTAACGCATGATATTGAAGAGGCGGCCCAACTTGCCGATCGCATTTTGGTGCTTTCCGATCGTCCCGCACGTATCTGCCGAGAGTTACACGTGGGTATTCCCAGACCGCGCGAGTTGACTCATCCAAAAGTCGTTGAAACGGTGCATGCGATTTTGGCTGAGTTTGGACTTGAACAGGATACTGTTCCAGCTTTTAGTTCCCCTCCCCTTGGGAGGGGTTAGGGGATGTTCTTCGTTCCCCTCCCCTTGGGAGGGATTAGGGGAGGGCGAAGTACTCGACGGGATTTCCATTTTTTCGTCTTGCGGCTTTGCCGCCCTGACAATCAACGAGGCGCAGCCTCTGAAGAAACAAAATAGAGGGGTGGCAGTTGTACTTCGCCCTCCCCTAACCCCTCCCAAGGGAAGGGGAACAAAGTACAAAGTACAAAGCACAAAGGTCAAAGTTCAAAGACCTAAGGCCAAAGTCCAGAGCCCTAACACATTCTTGAGGAAATTATCATGCTTCGTTCGCCCATCACACGCTGGCTGGTTGGTGTCGTGGCTTTCATCGCCGTTCTTGGTGTGCTGCGATTTAAGCCGTGGAAGTACGGCTCGGTTGGGGAAATGTTGAGCCGTCAATCGAAATCCACTCGACAGGAACTCAAGGTGGGCTACTTGCCAGTCACCTGTCACCTGACTTGTCCGGTTACGGATTTCGCTACTCGCACCAGCGCCTCGAATCGGTTTGAATCCCAGCGCTTTACTGACTTTCCCACTGTCGTCGAGTCGGTAAAGGGTGGTCGGCTTGATGCAACTTTCATGATCGCGCCTCTGGCGATGAAGCTGCGCGAACAAGGCGTGCCCGTCAAGATCGTTTACCTGGGACACCGTGACGGCTCAACTGTGATCGTCCGCAAAGACCTACCGGCCCAGAGTCTCCGTGACCTGCGCGGCAAGACCTTCGCGATTCCCAGCAAGTACAGCAATCAACATCTAGTGATTCGCAAACTGATGGATGACCAGGGCGTAAAACCAGATGAAATTCGGTTCGTGGAACTGCCACCGCCAGACATGCCCGGAGCTCTGGCTGCTAAGGCCATCGATGCTTATTTCGTCGGCGAACCACACGCAGCCAAAGCTGAACTCGACGGCACCGGCCGTGTCCTCTACCATGCAAAAGATATTTGGCCGCACTTCATTTCCTGCGTACTTGTGGTTACGGAGAAATTAATTCGCGAACGACCTGAAGTTGTGCGCGATCTCGTCCGCGGTATAGCCGAAAGCGGTGAGTGGGCCGAAGGCCATCGTTTGGAAGCTGCGAAAGTGGTCGCGCCTTATTTTCGACAGGACGAGAGAGTGATTCGCTACGTGCTGACGCAGCCGCCCAATCGCGTGAGCTATCGAATGCTGACTCCAACCGATGAAGACTTGCAGCAGATAAATGATATGGCGGTCAAGGCGGGCATCCTTGAGCGACCAATCGCGATGCAGGATTTGATCGATCGGCAGTTTATACCGCTCGACATTAAGCCTGCGAATATCGACCCGAGTCAGTAGAATGTTCTCTGTGCGTCCGCCGTGTTCTCTGTGTCTCTGTGGTTGGCATCGTAAAGATTTCACCACAGAGACAGAACACGGAGATTACACAGAGAAATTTGTTTGTTTCTGAAAACTTACGCATGAAAACCTTCCGCAGCTATTTTTCATATCTTTTCCTGCCCGCGCTCCTGGTTTCGGCCTTCTTTTTGACTGGAGGTTCGGCGCAACGCCAAGCACCATCTGGTCCCTCCCCCTCCACGCGCGAAGATGCCTACCGGGCAAATAACATCGGAGTCGCACTGCTCGAGCAGTTCAAACATAAAGAAGCCGCAGAAGCCTTTCGAAATGCTTTGAAGATCGATCCGAAGCTGAAGCTGGCGCACATCAACCTGAGCATCGCGTTGTTCAATGTGCCCGATTTGCCCGCGGCGCAAAGGGCAGCTCAAAGCGCCACAGTGCTTGCGCCGGAGGCTCCGCAGCCTTTCTACATCCTCGGTTTGATTGCGAAAGTACAGAGCAGATTCGACGAAGCACTGGCCGCTTTTCAGCGGGTCCTCAAAATTGATCCAAATGACGTCGGTACTAATATCAACGTCGGTCAGATTTACGCACAACAACGCAAGTACCCCGAAGCAATTGCGGCTTTTCGATTGGCGCTCACCGCGGAGCCTTACAATGCCACGGCGCTCTACAGCCTGGGCCAGGCTCTAATGCGCGCGGGTCAGCGTGAGGAGGGACTAAATGTCACCGAACGCTTCAAACAGTTGCGCGAACGTGGCAGCGCGACAACTCTCGGACAGAACTACCTCGAGCAAGGTCGTTACGCCGAAGCCCTGGCTTCAACCGGCGCCGAGGCTGAACTGGTTGATCGAGCGATACCATCAGTCACATTTACCGATGCCACGGCCAGCTTCCCGGGTTCTTCATCCCCTGCCCTTAGCCGTGAGTTGAAACTCGGCGAGTTGAGTGATGCCGCACGACGCGAGATTGCCTATGCGCTCGCGGGTGATGCGACGCTCTTTGACTATGACGGCGATGGCGATCTTGATCTGTTCTCAGCTACTCAGGGTGAGCAGCACCTCTATCGCAATGACGTTGGCAAGTTCATTGATATCACCAGCCAGTCAGCGGCGCTTGCAACGAAGTCCAATAACACCATTGGCGCGGTAGCGGGCGATTTCGATAATGATGGCAAACCTGATCTATTCGTCATACGAGATGGCAGCCTTTCACTTTTTCATAACGACGGCAGCGGAAAGTTCTCGGATGTGACCAGCGCCGCCGCAATCCCGGCCTATCCGTATCTCCCTTCGTCGGTCGCTTTCGTTGACGTGGACCACGACGGTGATCTCGACATTTTCGTCGGCGGTTTGGCAGATATTTCCCAAACTCCGAAAGCGGGCGCAACGGCAGTCTTCCCTACTGATTTCGCCGGTGCGCCGAATCTCCTTTTGCGCAACGACGGGAACGGCAAATTTACCGACACCACCGCCGCAGCAAAGTTGAGTTCGTTAGGCCACGTGGTGGCAGTGGTGCCAACGGACTTTAATAATCGGCGCGATATGGATCTGCTGGTCGTCAATTTCGGCAAGGCGCCTGAACTATTTAGCAACCAACGCGATGGGACGTTTCGCAACATCGCCAGGGACGTTGGCCTTGAAATGCTTGGGGCCTGGACCTGCGTGGCTGCGGGTGACCTCAATAAGGACGGATTCACCGATTTCTTTTTCGGACGTGTCGACGCAGCTGGAATGTTTGCGATTAGCGATGGAAAGGAAAAGTTCAAAGCGATGGCTGGGCCGGTTGGTTCAGACGGAGCGCGGGCGGCGCAATTTATGGATTACGACAACGACGGCCTGCTCGATTGTGTGCTGCTTACGGACAAAGGTGTGCGCGTTTGGCGCAACGTAGGTGACAGTTGGATCGACACCAGCGAGCGGGCTGTCGCCCGTGAGTTGAAGTCTATCGCCGCCGACGGGCTGTTTGTATCAGGCGATATCGATAGTGATGGTGACACAGACATCATTCTCGGCTCGTTTCCGGGCGGCCTGCGCGTCGGTCGCAATGACGGTGGAAATTTGAATCACTCGCTGCGCGTTAACCTGACCGGCAAGGTCAGCAACCGAAGCGGCGTCGGCGCAAAAATCGAGGCCAGGTCCGGAAGCCTGGTACAGAAACTCGAAACCTCGTCGGTCAGTCCGTCGATTGCTCCGGCCGATGTTCTCTTTGGCTTGGGCAAACGCCTCACGGCAGACGCCGTTCGGGTGTTATGGCCCGCCGGCATCGTGCAGGCCGAGACCGACATAGCCAGACTTGCTAACACGATCGATCCGAAACAGACCGCGTCTTTTGTGACGCTGCCCGTCACCGAACTTGATCGCAAGCCTTCGTCTTGTCCCTATCTCTATACCTGGAATGGCGAGCGCTTTGAGTTCGTCACAGACTTCATGGGCGGTGGCGAGATGGGATATCTGGAAGAGCCTGGCCGTCACAATACTCCTGATCCGGTGGAATACGTTCGCATTCGCGGGGATCAACTGCGGGAACGCAACGGTCGTTATGAGTTGCGCGTGACGAATGAATTGGAAGAAGCACTGTTTGCCGATCGGTTTCAACTGATCGCTGTGGACCACCCGCAGGGCACGGAGGTTTACCCGAATGAAGGCATGACCGATCCACCGCGCCCTTTCAAACTTTATACGACACGCCGCGCGCATCCACCGCTTAGCGCCGTGGACGATCATGGACACGATGTGCTCTCCCGCATCACCACCATGGATCGACGTTACCCTGATGACTTTCTTCGGGATCGCATTCGGGGTTACGCAGCCGAACACACCCTGACAATGAACCTGGCAAATACCGACACGGTAAATGGCGCTATCCAGAATACACTCTTGTTACTTACCGGCTGGACGGACTACGCGTGGTCCAGTGACAACGTCGCCGCAGCCCAGGCCGGCAAGAGCATGATGTTGCCGGCGCTCCAGATAAAGGATGCGCACGGAGCATGGCGCACTGTTATTGAAGACATCGGCATTCCAGTCGGTCGACCACAAACCGTCACCGTTGATCTCACCGGAAAGTTTCTCAGTCGCAGCCGTGAAGTCCGTATCGTCACCAACATGCGTATTCTTTGGGACCAAATTCTGGTCGACACTTCCGGTGATCAAAAGCCGCTGCGAATGACTCGGCTCGAACCAGTTGATGCTGAACTGCGCTGGCGTGGTTTCTCCCAGGAAATTACGCCCGACGGCCGTGAGCCGTTTGCTTACGACTACGAACAGATAACGTTTTCGTCTCCCTGGAAAGTTATGCCGGGGCGATACACGCGCGAAGGTGACGTGCGCGAGTTACTGACCAAAACAGATGACATGTTTGTCATCTCTCGACCGGGTGATGAAATCAGTCTGTCGTTCGACGCGCTTAAGTTGCCCTTTCTGCCTACGGGCTGGACGCGCACTTTCCTGCTCTACTCCGACGGGTTCAGCAAGGAGATGGACATAAACTCCGCCAGTCCGGATCAGGTGTCACCTTTGCCTTTCCATGGCATGACTAAATATCCGTATGCAGCTCCTGAAGCGTACCCCATGAACTCGGCCCGGCGGGGGTACATCGATAAATACAATACCCGACGGGTCGCAGCTGAGCTGCCATCGATCGATACTGTCGTATCGGGGCAGTAGCCCGACTGTCAAGGAGGGCTCAGTCGCGGCCCCGACAAGCCCCCCTGACGGTCGGGCTACTGCCCGACCACGCACCCCGACGTCGCCAAAGGATGTACCGTAGAAAGAAAAAGCATGGACCAAATTCGATACTCAGTCGCCGCTTGTCAGACAGATTTACCAAATCCCGTTGAGCGTCGTGCGATGCGCGCGAACACTGATCGGATGCTGTCGATGATTGATTCGGCGGTAACGGGGAGCGCCCCT
>DASZDU010000204.1:0-16282 GCA_035941655.1 Pyrinomonadaceae bacterium
GTTGTCATGCTGTAACCGGAATCCGGTCTAGTTCAGTTAACTACCGAGAGACGCAAATGTTAACATCCGCGTGAATAATAAAAAAACTACCTACATCCTAATCCGAAATCTACCTGCCACGATCATCACGGACTTTCAAAAGGCTTCAAGTTCACGCTCGGGCAATGCTAGCCTTCCCACATGGACACCCTCCATGAGATCGAAGCCGCCGTTGACGCCCTGCCGGAAACGCAGCAGAAGGAATTGTTCCGCCATCTAGCGACGCGCTTCAATCAACCGGAAGAACCAAAACGACACTTACCGCTAGTACCGCCGACAGGAAACGCTATCACCCAGCAAGACATTGACGATGCCTTCGATTCCGACTGAGGCGCTGCTGGATGTTAACGTGATCATTGCTCAGTTTTTGCCGACCACGTCATGCATCGCTCTGCCCGGCGCTTCGTCGAATCCCTCGACCGATTCTATACGACGCCAACCGTGCAGGGTGGCTTCCTCCGATTCGCTACGCGCGACCCTTGAAAAATGAGCGCGGTGAGCAACAGCCGCCACGGCTGGAAATGAAGGAGGCTCTGAACAAATTAAGAGAATTCACAGAAGTCGCAGGCCACGGTTTCTTGAAAGACGATGCACCGTTCACAGACTTGGGAATGCGTTCGATGCAAGGACATCGCCAGTGGACCGACGCATACCTTCTTCTTATCGCACCTAAACATAGTATCGCGTTCGCCTCACTCGAGAGTCGCATGGCAAACCTCGATGATCCAAAAAGTCAGTTGTTGTTTGTGGTTAAGTAAGTTAGTAGCGCACCGGCCTGGCGATCGTAAGCACAAAGACTTCTGCAGCGCCTGCTTCCAACAGTGCCCCTGCGCAGGACGAGACAGTGGCGCCGGTGGTAAAGACGTCGTCAACAAGCAACACCCGCTCGCCTGTGATCAGACCCGGGTGAATGACACGGAAAGCATCTGCGACGGTATCTTTTCTGCCTTTAGCGTCCATACCCGCGCGATGCCGTTTGATATTTTTTACGCGAACTAAACTCACTGTATTCAGCGGAAGCGACGTGGTGCGCGAAAGCTCGCGGCCAATAAGCAGCGCCTGGTTGAAGCCACGGTCTTTCTCACGTTCAGCGTGCAGCGGCACCGGAATGATTTGCGTGGCCCTATTTAATGGAGAGCGTTGCTGCGTCTGCAATAGTTCCTCGCGCAACTTCTGACAGACATGCGGTTCACGTTTGAGCAGAAGAACGGAAGCTCGTAGTGCTCCCTCATAAACTCCACATGCGCGAGCAGCAGTGAAGCTCGCATCGTTACAACGATGACAGCGCACCGCTTCTCTTTTATCGTCCGCAACAGTCCCGATAGAAGGTTGTCCGCACTTCCAGCAAAGACTTTCAGTTGAAAATATCCTGGTCTGTTGCCAACAGTTGGAGCATGCGGCACCCAGGGCGCGCGATTCGACGCTGCCGCCACAAACTGCGCACGCGCGCGGATACACGACTGTAAGCAAGGAGTCGTAACATAGACTGGCAGCGCGAGTCAGGAGCATGACTTGTTCCAAGTTTCAAGTTTCAAGTTTCAAGTTTCAAGTTTGAAATCAGCAAGCTGGATCATAAGACGCAAAACTGGAAACCAGAACTTGGAACTTGGAACTTGAAACTTTCTTAAAACCAAACGGCCTCTTGAGTACAAACTCAAGAGGCCGTTAATTATGCCACCAAGTATATCGGACCACTATTCGTCGTCTTCGTTAAGCAGCCCTCGCTCCTGCAGTTCCTGACAGCGTACGCAATGACGCGCCCACGGCACCGCTTCGAGACGTTTTTCCGGCACTGCCTGTCCACAGCGAATGCACTTGCCATAGCCACTGTCGTCCATACGCACCAACGCTTCATCGATCAGGTTCAACAACTGACGGTCATTGTCCGACATCGAAACCAGCAATTCTTTGGTGTAAGCATTCGCAGCCATGTCGGCCGGATCCTGGGTTGCCTCAGCGTCGCGTTCACGGCTGTATAACTCGGCCTGCTGCACCTGTCCCACCAGGCTCTCACGCCGATCCATAAGCTTGTCACGAAAAACTCGTACTCGTCTTTTATCCATTATGCGTTAGACCCTCCACCCTACTTGTTATCGCCCAATTTGCTTACTCACTTCTGATACGGCAGACCGTGAATGATCGTGTAAGCCCGGTACAATTGTTCCAGCAACAGGACTCGCGCCATCTCGTGAGTCAGCGTCAATCGCGTAAGACTCCAGCGCTTGTTCGCTCGCGCCGCCAGTTCCTGTGAGACTCCATTTGGTCCACCTACGATGAAAGCCACTTCCTTTGTTCCACTGTCCTGCCAACACTGAATTGTTTCCGCCAACTCCTGCGAACTCCACTCAGTTCCTGAAGGATCCAGCAATATATTGATGGCACCCTCGCGCAGCCCGTCTGAGATGCGCTTCGAATCTCTATCGATGCCCGTCTTTTCATCGGGCGCGCCGCTCTCTCGAAATTCGGAAACCTCGCAGCGCGCGAAATGCGAAAGTCTTTCAAAGTAATCAGCGACCAGCGCTCTCAAATGAGCGTCTTTGGTCTTGCCAGTCCAAATCACTCTAATCCGCATGATTCTCGTAGTTCAGAGTTCAAGCTTTAGCTTGTCTTCGCTAGCCGGTGACAAACTCAAGTTTGAACTCTGAACTGTTTGATCGCTCCCAATCGCCAATCTTTCATCCCTCTTCCTTCATCCTTTCCCTCCGCGCCAGTTTCTCGTAAAGATTCTTCCGGCTAATACCGAGAATGCGTGCTGCTTCAGTCTTGTTGCCGTTCGTGCCCGCGAGAATTTCCGCCACGTATTCAGCTTCAACTTCGGCAAGCGATCGCGGCTGGCTTCGCAATCTCTGCACGCCGACAGCCGCGCGAATGGGTTCGGGCAAGTTGTCGATGTCAATATGATCGGCATTCGAGACAATCACCGCGCGTTCGATAATATTCGCCAACTCTCGCACGTTGCCCGGAAACTGATAGTCCTGGAGCAACGCCACCGCCTCAGCGGAGAGATCGTTTGCCTTCCGTCCATGTTTGGCCGAGTAGGCGCTTGCAAACGAGTGGGCCAGTTCCGGCAAATCTTCCCGACGATCGCGCAACGGCGGCACTTCAATTTGGACAACATGCAGCCGGTAGTACAAATCTTCCCGAAAATGTTGCCGCCTAACCGCATCAGTTAGATCAACGTTGGTCAGAGCAATCAGGCGCGCATCCACCTTGATCGTCTTACGGCCGCCAAGTCGCTCGAACTCTCTTGTTTCAATCACGCGCAGCAGCTTCGCCTGCGAGTCGTTTGACAGGTGCGCGATTTCATCGAGGACTAAAGTCCCCCGATGCGAAGCCTCGAGACGTCCCGGCTTTTCTTCGTTTGCGCCGGTGAAAGCGCCGCGTTCATAGCCAAACAGCTCGGCTTCCAGCAGACCGCTCGGCAGCGTGCCGCAATCAATCTTCACAAACGACTCGGCGGCACGCTTTGATTTCGCGTGAATGTAAAAAGCGAGCGCGTCTTTGCCGACGCCCGACTCGCCTGTCACCAGCACGTTCGCGTCAGTTGTCGCAACACGCTCGGCGAGACGAACCGCCTCGCGCATCGCTTCAGACTGCGCAACGATCTCGATCACGATTCACTTCTCAAAGAACTAGGCGCCGCGGAAGAATATTCCGGTGGCAACGCAACTCGTTTCGATTCTCGCCAGAGTCTTTCAAGGTCATAAAAGGCTCGCGCCTTCTCATTAAAAATGTGCATTACAAAATCGCCGTAATCCAGCAGGATCCATTCAGCGGAGTTGTAACCTTCAACGCGAGTAACCGGCGTGCCGGCCTTCTTGAGCGTTTCCACGACCTCATCCGAAATCGCCTGCACCTGACGCTCATTAGTGCCGTTTGCGATAACAAAAAAGTCAGTAAAACTCGCTATCTCCCGCAGGTCGAGGACGACCACGTTGAGGGCCTTCTTTTCCGCGGCGGCGGCAAGAGCCATCAGGATGGGTTCGTCGAGTTCCGTCGCTTGCGTCTCTTTCGACGCACTCTGGAGTTGCCGATTCCCGCTTGTCGCAGGACTTACCGGACTTAGCGATTGTTCCTTAATACTTGTATTTTGCTTCATGCTTGTTTTCGGTATAAGTGATATTTCCTTATGTATTCCGCCACCTCACTCGGGACTAAGCTATTCAACTCGTCACTGTTGTCTGCCGCTGCGCGCCTGATGTCGGTGGCTGAGACATCGAGCATTACTGCGTCGGTGATATATATTTTCTGCACGCCGTGCTCAATTGCGCCTCCTGGTGCACCCTTCTTTGCATCACGCAAATCAACAACTCTTGCTGCGCTGTCCGCATCCACCTGCCTACTACTAATCTCGTAGCCGGGCCGTGTTACCACAACCAGATTCGTCAATGTAAATAGCCGGCGCCATTCATACCAGGTCGTAATTTCCCCCCAGGAGTCGGCCCCCATCACGAAAAAGAAATTGGTTGACTCTCCGAACTGCGAGCGGAAATACGAGAGCGTATCAACCGTGTATTGCCGACCGGGACCATCCAGTTCAAAACTGGAAATGCAAAGCCGCGGTTCTGCTTTCGTCGCCAGCGCCAACATCGCGTAGCGGTGAAGCGCCGGAGAGACTTCGCGATCGAATTTGTGCGGTGCCACTCGCGCCGGCACAAACAAGAATTCGTCGATCTCAAATAGCTGCGTAACTCGTCTCGCTATTTCCAGATGGCCCGAGTGAACCGGATCAAACGTGCCACCATAAATCGCAATACGCTTCCGCTGTTCCATCTTGTAGGACAGACATTCCTGTCTATCGCCGGCTCGTTAGTATCAGAAATCCAAAAACAACCAGATTTTCCATTTCTCATTTAAAATTTTTCATTTGTCATTAACAGACTGCCCTCACTCGCCCGAGTCTGGTTTAAAATAAAAACGGCAAATGAAAAATGATAAATGGAAAATCTTTTTTCTTCGCACGATACGTTAGCTCTCTCCATGACACAGACAGGAATGTCTGTCCTACTTACAGCGCTAATTCAATGATCCCGTCTTGCTGTGTAGCTTCCTTGAGTTCATCAAGCCGAACAGCGATGGCGGCGACCAGTTCCTTCGTTCCCTGGTTCGTGACGGACGATATCTCGTAAAACGGTAATCCATCAGCAACCACCTGCCGCTTCAGATTTTCCAGCCGCTCAGGTTCATCAAGCGCATCGATCTTGGTCGCCACCACCATCTGCGGGCGCTGAGCCAGTTCGGGGTTATACGCGCGCAATTCGTGATTCACCGTTACATAATCAGCGACAGCATCGCGTCCGGAAGCCGAGGAGACGTCGACCAAATGCAGCAGCAGTTTGGTGCGCTCGATATGACGAAGAAAACGATCGCCGAGTCCTGCTCCCTGGTGCGCTCCCTCAATCAATCCCGGCATATCTGCGACTACAAACGTGCGAAAGTCTCCCAGGTCAACCACACCCAGATGCGGCTCGAGAGTTGTGAAGGGATAATCTGCAATCTTCGGTTTAGCCGCCGAGATGGTTGAGATAAGGGTCGACTTGCCGGCGTTCGGAAATCCGACCAGACCGACATCCGCCAGCAGTTTGAGTTCCAACTGCAACTCAAGCTCTTCGCCCTCGCTTCCCATTTGGTGATATCGCGGCGCACGATTTGTTGAGGTGGCGAAATGTGAATTGCCAAAGCCCCCGCGCCCGCCCTTTGCCGCCAGCCAGCGCGCACCGTCGGCGGCAAGATCCTGCAGAAGTTGTCCTGTCGTGCTCTCAAAGATCTGAGTACCTACCGGCACTCTCACCGTTCGATCCTCACCGTCGCGACCTGAGCAATTCGATCCTTCACCGTGCCTGCCGCGCTCGGCAATGTGTTCAGGGTTATAACGAAGGTGAAGCAAGGTATTGAGCGATGAATCGGCGACGATCCAAACATCCCCGCCGCGTCCGCCATCGCCACCTGATGGACCACCGCGCGGCACAAACTTCTCCCGACGAAAAGCAGTTACGCCATTGCCCCCATGGCCGCCTCGTACGTGAATCTTGACGCGATCAATAAACATTTAAATCGAAAGCGACGCCCGCTAAGTCTGTGACTTGGCTCAGGCGTCGCGTAATAGCGTTGGTTCGTTTGCACGTTCTATACTGAAGTCGCCTGCTCCTGCGGATACACGCTGATGAATTTTCCGGTACGACCCTTGTCTTCAAACTTCACAACGCCCGCGACGAGCGCAAACAATGTGTCGTCCTTGCCGCGGCCGACGTTTTTGCCGGGTTTCCATTTCGTTCCGCGTTGACGGGCCAGAATATTGCCGCCCAACACGCTCTCGCCGCCAAATTTTTTCAGACCCAGTCGCTGCGAATTCGAATCGCGACCATTGCGAGATGAGCCGACTCCCTTTTTGTGTGCCATATGTAAACTCCCAGTGAAGAGTGAAAAGTGAAAAGTTAGAGCAATTAGGTCCTTGTTTTCACTTATCACTTTTCACTCTTCACTTTTCACTGTTTATTGAATCAATTGTTATCGTCGTGTAGCCTTGCCGGTGTCCCTGTTTACGCTTGTAATGCTTGCGACGCTTCTTTTTGAAGATCACAATCTTCGCGCCCCGGCCATGGTCAACTACGGTCGCAGAAACCTTCGCTGCTCCAACCACGGGCGCGTCTGCCTTGCCGTCGTTTCCGCCGGCCGACAACATCGCATCCAGCTCGATCGACTTGCCGGCTTCGGCGTCGATTGAAGGAATGCGTATGGTGCTGCCCTTTTCCACGACAAACTGCTTGCCGCCTGTCTTTATTACTGCATATGCCATGTCTTTATCCTCTCAGACGAGTCCGGCCGCCATCGAAAAGTCGATTATTATAGGCATCTGACGGGCAAACGGCAAACGGTCGTGCGCATCCCGCCAAAGCACCAGCTCAGGCTTCAGCTTTCGCTGTTTTTCCACCCTTTTGCGCCAGGAAATACTCCATGAAGTTCGTAGAGATGTCGCCAGCCCGAAACTTCGGATCGTCCATGATGTTCAAGTGCAGCGGGATCGTCGTTTTAATGCCTTCAATCACCATCGCCTCCAGCGCCCGCTTCATGCGCGCGATTGCCAAATCCCGCGTGCGTGCGTGTGTAATCACTTTGGCGATCATCGAGTCGTAAAATGGAGGAACGCGGTAGCCGGCATAGACATAAGTGTCAACGCGTACACCCGGCCCTCCCGGCAAGTTGAAAGCAGTAATCAAACCCGGTGAAGGAGCGAACGTCTCCGGATTCTCAGCGTTGATGCGACACTCGATTGCGTGTCCCACGATCATGAGATCGTCCTGTGTGTATCCGAGCCGCTCGCCTTCAGCGATCCGGATCTGATTGCGAACCACGTCGGCCAGCGTAACCATCTCGGTCACCGCATGTTCGACCTGGATTCGGGTATTCATTTCCATGAAATAGAACTTGTTGTCCTCGTCCAGCAGGAACTCGACGGTGCCGGCGCTTGCATAACCGAGTTGCTTGCACGCCGCGACGGCCGCATCGCCCATTTGATTGCGCAACTGGGGCGAAAGCACCGGCGAAGGCGCTTCTTCCAGGAGCTTCTGGTGACGACGCTGTATCGAACATTCGCGCTCGCCCAGATGGATGCAGTCGCCATACTCGTCAGCCAGGACCTGAATCTCGATGTGACGTGGATTCTGTACGTATCGTTCGATGTAGACGCTGCCGTCCTTGAACGCTGCCGCCGCTTCAGTTGAGGCGGTCTCCAAGGCCTTGCCCAGCTCATCTTCGGTGCGGACGATTCGCATTCCTCGGCCACCACCACCCGCTGAAGCTTTCACGATCACCGGGAAACCAATTTCGCGAGCCAGTTTCAAACCTTCTTCTTCGGAGGTTACGGGTTCGGGACTGCCGGGAAGCACTGGCAAGCCAGCTTCCGCCATCGCTCGTCTGGCTTCGACCTTGTCGCCCATCAAACGAATGATACTTGCGGGCGGCCCAATAAACTTGATGTTGCAGGCGGCACAAATTTCAGCAAAGTAGGACGACTCGGCCAGGAAACCGTAACCAGGATGAATGGCGTCAACATTGAAAATCTCGGCGGTGCTGATGATGGCGGGAATGTTGAGATAGCTCTGGGCGGAAGGCGCGGGACCAATGCACGCAGCCTCGTCGGCAAAGCGCACGTGAAGTGAATCACGATCGACATCGCTGTGAACGGCGACTGTGCGGATGCCCATCTCTTTGCAAGTCCAGATGATCCGGCACGCAATTTCGCCGCGGTTGGCGATTAAAATCTTTTTGAATTTCCTGATCTCGGGCTGCATGTTTGTCCAATGTCCAAAGTCGAAAGTCCAAGGTCCTCTGCCCTGGCGGACGTTGGAAGTTGGACTTTGGACATTAGACTATTTTTTGATTCCGAACAGCGGCTGGCCATACTCGACCGGCTGGCCATTCTCGACGTAAATCTTTGCGACTTCTCCACTAGTCTCGGCCTGAATTTCATTCATCAACTTCATCGCCTCAATGATACAGACCACGCTATCAGGTTCAACCTCGCTGCCAATCTTTACAAACGCATCAGCTGTAGGAGAGGCGGCGCGATAAAACGTGCCGACTATCGGGGAAGGAATGATATGAAGATCCTGATCTTCAGAAGCTTCGGTTTGAGCTTTCGCGCCCGGGTGTGACGGGGCCGAGGCAGTGCGAACACTATTGTCAATTACGTTGCCGGCCGAAACGGATTGCAATTCCCGGGATGCAGCAGGTACCCCAGCGGCTCCTTCACTTACTTCTGCGCCCCGGCGAAATCGCACGCGGAAACCTTCGCGTTCGAGTTCAAATTCTGAAAACTCATTCTCGCGGATTAGTTGTATCAACTCCCGCAACTCATCCATGTTCACGGAACTCTCGGCAGCAAGGGATCGATTACGCCGGCGTCGACCACGAGTCGGTTCAACTGTGACTTCGGCGTCGCTTTCTGCCGGCGGCTCAAGTTCTGCTTTTTCGATACGAGGATCGCTCATCTTGTTTCTGACCAGTTCAAACCGTCGGCCCTATCAAAGTGTTCAGCCCCAAAAGACGCGGTTGGCATTCCGTTGGTCGATTGGGGCATTCCCGGCCGTGTTCCGCATTGCTGCGGCGTCAACAAACTTTGAACCTAGCTCTCTTCAGTGGGGCCAGATTCGGTCTCAACTGCGCCAGTATCGTCACTGCTTTCCACCGCCGACTCGCTTGCATCGGCAGACTTAACATCTTCACGCTTGTCGGAAGCTTTCGCAGAAGTGTCGGCGGTCTCTTTTTTCGCAGCTGTACTGCGTGAGCTCTTCGCCTCAGAGCCCTTTTTCTTCATTGTGCTGGCAGTCTTGCGCTTCTTCGCGGCCTCAAGGGCCTCGCGTTCGCCCTGGTTATCGACCAGTTCGATTATCGCCAGTTCAGCGTTGTCTCCAGCGCGTCGGCCCAGTTTGAATATTCTGGTGTAACCACCGGGTCGATCCTTGTAGCGCTCTCCCAGCTCATCGAACAAGCGCCTCAATGCCGCCACGCCCGCGGTTCGAGGCAAACGCACCTGTCCGCGCTTTCCACTCAATGCCGCGGCTTGCATATTCCCTGCATGAAAGAATCCGGCTGCCTGGCGTCGCAGGTGCAATGCTCGCGCACCCGTATCATCGCCTTCGAGATTGTTTGCTTTGCGAGAGAGCGTGATGGCGCGCTCAACAAACGGCCGCAGCTCCTTTGCCTTCGGCAGCGTCGTCACGATCCGTTCCTCGCGAGAAGTGATCAGCGAGACAGCAAGGTTGCGAAGCATAGACATGCGATGTTCGCTTGTTCTACCAAGTTTGCGATGTGCTTTTAGGTGTCGCATGACGTCGAAAGATCCGTTGTATTAAAGTTCTGTGTGCAGGTCGTTACTACTTACTGCTCCTCGTCGTTGTCCGGGAAGTCGCTGAGATCTGCCCCGTCGCGACCACCAGTTCCGGGGATTGGATTTCCCTGTTCGTCAAACTCCATTCCAAAATCCAGACCCATTCCGTTCAAGATCTCCTTGATTTCATTCAACGACTTCTTGCCGAAATTCTTGGTGGCCAACATTTCACGCTCGCTGCGTTGTACCAAATCGCGGATCGTGCGGATGTCGGCGTTTTTCAGACAGTTGTAAGAGCGAACCGACAATTCCAATTCATCAACTGAGCGATCGAGCTGATCGTTTCGCGGCAGCGGCGGTCGCTCAATTTTCGAATAAGCGAAGTCGTCAGTGTCTTCTTCAAAGTTGATGAAGATCGACATGTGGTCCTTGATTAACTTCGCGGCCAGCCCGATTGAATCTTCGGGCTTAACCGAGCCGTCGGTCCAAACTTCGATCGTGAGCTTGTCAAACTCAGTGTTCTGACCGAGGCGTGCGGCTTCCACCGTATAGTTAACTTTCTTAACCGGTGTGTGCACAGAATCAATCGGAATATATCCGAGCGAGAGATCCTCATCGAAATTTCTGTCAGCGGAAACGTAGCCGCGGCCGCGCTTCAAACGCATTTCGACTCTGAGCGATCCACTTTCACTAACCGTCGCGATGTGGACTGACGGGTCCAGTACTTCCACATCTGCGTCAGCCTCAATGTCAGCGGCTGTGACTTCCCCGGCTGAGTCTTTCGAGATCCGCAGAGTCTTCGATTCGTTTCCGTGTAGTTTGAAAGGCACTTGCTTTAAATTCAAAATCACGTCGGTCGCGTCTTCAACGACGCCCTTGATCGAGGAGAACTCGTGCTCAACGCCTTCGATCTTTACAGCGGTTACCGCTGCGCCCTCGATAGAGGATAGTAAAGCTCTTCGCAATGAATTACCGACCGTCGTACCGAACCCGCGCTCAAAAGGCTGCGCGGAGAAGCGGCCGTAACGTTCGGTGAGTGTTTCAGAGTCTGCAGCCAGCCGACGCGGCATCTGAAATCCGGTCCAAAGATTATTTTGATCCATAGCCATAGCGTTTTTGAGTCCCGATTTAAGAAAAACTGTTGTCCGTCGAACTGCCGTCACCGGCAGCCGACGGGTCTGCGTATTACTTGCTATAAAGCTCAACGATAAGCTGCTCATTTATTGAGCGATCGATATCTTCGCGCGCGGGTAGGCCGCTGATGCGCGCCGACATCTCGCCGCCATCCTGTGAAATCCAGGACGGTCGTCCGCGTCCGGAGGCGGTCTGCCAGGCGCCTTCGATGTGCGGATTCTTGCGGCTTGCTTCTTTGATACTGATCGCCTCTCCGGCCCTGACCTGGTAGGACGGAATGTCTACTTTTTTTCCGTTGACCAGAATGTGGCCGTGGTTAACCAATTGACGGGCCTGGCGGCGAGAGGTTGAAAAACCTGCGCGGTAGACTGCGTTATCCAGACGGCGCTCCAGCAGGAATAACAGGTTCTCGCCCGTGATTCCCTTCATGCGCGCCGCGCGCTCGAAATAGTTTCTGAACTGTCCTTCAAGAATGAAGTAGATGCGTTTGACCTTCTGCTTTTCGCGCAGCTGCTGGCCATAGCCGACCAGCGCCTTGCCACGACGCATCGAGTTGCCATGTTGTCCGGGCGGTTGTGTACCGCGCTTTTCAATCGGACAAGAAGGCTTGTAGCACCTGTCACCTTTGAGAAAAAGCTTTGCGCCCTCGCGGCGGCATAAGCGGCACACCGCATCTCTATACCTAGCCAACTGTTTCTGCCTCCAGTCTAAATTCGACGGAAAAGTTTACAGGCTGCATCTGTGAGATCTTAAATCTCAATTTTGAAATTTCCCGGATTTGAGATCTGAAATTTAAGATCTCAAAACTAAGAAACCAAGCTGGCCCTTCATCCTTTAGGTTATTCAACTCTCGAACCTATGATCTCAAATTTGAGATCACAAATCTCAAACAAACTAAACCCTGCGACGCTTGGGCGGCCGACAGCCATTGTGTGGAATGGGTGTCGTATCGCGAATCGTGACCACCCGAATCCCGGCGTTCGCAATCGCGCGGATCGCAGATTCGCGACCGCCGCCCGGTCCTTTGACTCTCACTTCGCACTGCTGCATGCCGGCCTCGTGCGCTTTTTTCGCCGCTTCATAGGCAGCCTGCTGCGCGGCGAAGGGAGTTCCCTTGCGCGAGCCTCGGAATCCGCGCGCGCCGGCCGATGATTGCGCGATGAGATTACCCTCGAGGTCCGTAATCGAAATCATCGTGTTGTTGAAAGAGGCGGCAACGTGCGCAATACCCATAGGCACATGCTTCTTCTCTTTCTTACGAAAAACTTTTTTCTTTCCAGTAGCTTTTGCCATTTTGAAATTTCAGATTTCAGGTTTCGATTTCTTGGTTTAGCCCGATCAGAAACCGAAAAAGATTACTTCTTGCCTGGTGCTTTCTTCTTCGCGATCGTTGCGCGTCGCGGACCTTTACGAGTGCGAGCGTTGGTATGCGTCCGTTGACCCCGCACAGGCAAAGAACGGCGATGCCTCAGACCGCGATAGCATCCGATATCCATCAATCGCTTGATGTCCATCTGGATACGTTTTCGCAGGTCGCCTTCAATTTCCCCTTGCGCTTCGAGAATCGCCCTGATACGACTCAGCTCGTCCTCGCTCAAATCTCTTATGCGAGTATCCAGGTTGACTGCGGCCTCATTAAGAATCGAGCTTGCGCGCGAACGACCAATACCGTAAATGTATGTCAGCCCAACCTCGGCCCGTTTGTTCGGTGGAAGATCGACGCCTGCTACACGTGCCATAATTTTCTAACTACTCTCCGTTGGTCTGTTGTTCAATCGCCAGTCGGCAATCGAAAATCGGCAATGGCTTATCCCTGTCGTTGCTTGTGTTTCGGGTTGACGCAAATCACTCGCACTACGCCTTTGCGGTGGATGACCTTGCACTTGTCACACATTTTTTTTACTGAAGCACGGACTTTCATTTGATCAACCCTCAAGACTCGCAGTTATTTGTAACGGTAAGTAATTCGTCCACGATTCAAATCGTAAGGCGATAGCTCGACCAGCACTCGATCACCCGGAAGAATGCGAATGAAATGCTTACGCATTTTTCCCGAAACATGAGCCAGGACTTGGTGTTGGCTTTCCTCGAGGGCTACTCGAAACATGGCGTTAGGCAGGGTCTCAAGGACCGTAGCCATGACCTCTATAGCTTCTTCCTTCGCCATATCCGCTCAGAACGAATTTTGCCTGTACCGACAAACTGCAAATAGTACCATGCCATAATGGCTTTGCCAAGCCGTGCTCCATGTTGAGCTTACCGTGCCGGCTTTACTTTGCCTGAACTGCTTCCAGCGCCTGCTTTGAGCCGATTCTGGTGAGCACTTGCGGGCCATCTTCGGTGATAGCTATGGTGTGCTCCGCATGCGCACTCGGCTTGCCGTCCAGTGTCACCACTGTCCAACCATCGGCCAGAACCTTGGTGTAATGGGTACCCAAATTGATCATGGGCTCGACCGCAAAAACATATCCCGCCTTGATTTTGGGCCCTTGTCCTGGCTTTCCGTAATTTGGTATCTGCGGATCTTCGTGCATGCGGCGCCCAATGCCATGCCCGACATACTCACGCACAACCGAGTAACCACGAGCTTCCGCATGTTGCTGCACCGCCGCGCCAATGTCTCCCAGGTGCCTGCCGGGCCGGCACTGTTCAATGGCCAGATCCAAACATTCTTCGGTGACACGTATCAGCGCCAACCAGTCGTCGCTCACCTTGCCGACGGGAACTGTCGTGGCCGTGTCTCCCACGAACCCCTCCAGCGTTACGCCGCAATCGATGGAGAAAATGTCGCCGTTCTTAAGCTTGTAATCTGACGGAAATCCGTGAACTACCTGTTCGTTAACAGAGGCACAGATCGAATAGGGGAACCCATGATAGCCCTTGAAAGTTGGCAGTCCGCCCGCGTCCCGGATCATCTTCTCTGCCGCTCGATCTATTTCTAGAGTAGAGATACCCGGTTCCGCCATCTCCCTAAGCTTCTGGAGAACGAGTCCCGTAAGCCGACCGGCGGCTCGCATTTTTTCGATCTCTTTTTTTGACTTTCCGATAATCATAGAGGACAGTCACCGGTGAAAAGTTAAGAGTGAAAAGTACCCAGGACACTTCACGTGTTACCTCTTGCTTTTCACTCTTCACTTTTCACAATCTTTTCAATGTCTCGATAGATCGCTTCAGGTTCTCTGGTCCCATCAACAACATGCAGCCGGTTCTTTGATTTGTAATAGTCGAGGAGTGGTCGAGTCTGCTCCTCGTAAGTTACCAGACGCGCCTCGACGGTGCCCGGATTATCGTCTGCGCGATGGTTTAGCTGGGCCTCGGGATGAAAATCGCAAACGTTGTCGTATTTGGGTGGCTTGAAATAGATGTTATAGATTTCTCCGCAGACCGGGCAATTACGACGACCAACCATCCGCTTCGCTAATGCCTCGCGCGGCATCTGTATCTCAATCGCCTGAATCTTTTTCCCCTGCTCTATCGCGAGTGTTTCCAGCATGGCCGCCTGGGCCGGCGTACGCGGAAAGCCGTCCAGAATGTAACCCTCGCGACAGTCCGCCTGGCTGGTACGCTCCTGAACGACCCGTATGGTCACGTCATCCGGCACCAACTGTCCGGCTGCCATCAGCCCCCGCACTTCCGCAGCAAGCGGAGTCTGTGCTTCTTTGAGCGCGCGAAACATGTCGCCAGTTGAAATCTGCGGCAGATTCAGACGTTCATGAAGCAAGCGCGCCTGCGTGCCTTTTCCAGCACCAGGCGCTCCCATCAAAACTATGATTTTCGCCATAACGGAATTTCCGATTGGCGATTGCCAATTTCCGATTGGTACCTCGCTCTCAGATTGAGTTTTGATCAAATCGGCAATCGGCAATCGGCAATCGAAAATTGCTCTAGGCTCGTCTGCCTCGCAGGCGTCCTCCGCCACCGAGGAAGCCTTCGTAGTTTCGCATTACAAGCTGAGCCTCAATCTGCGCCACCGTATCCATGGCTACGCCGACCAAAATCAACAACGAGGTGCCGCCAAAGTAAAACTGATAACCCATACCTGTTGGAATCCATGAGAGGCCAGGTGTACTACTCACAAATTGATCCAGCCAGGTGCCTATTAGCGGCAGTCGAGCTACTTTGAAACCACTCAGCATAAACTGTGGCACGAATGCTACGAGCGCCAGGTAGACAGCGCCTACAACCGTCAGCCGAGTCAGGATGCTGTTGAGATATTCAGCGGTAGCCCTGCCCGGGCGAATACCCGGCATGAAGCCGCCATGCTTGCGTAAGTTATCAGCGACTTCCTCAACGTTGAAGACGATCGACACGTAAAAGAAGGTAAAGAAAACAATCAGCGTTAGAAAGATCAACTCGTAATAAGGATCGCTCGCATGGAAGATTTGAAAGAACGTCCAAATCTTTCCCCACGCAGTATCCATTTTGGCTGGATCGGGTGGAAATGCCGCAAACAAACTTTGCGGCATTGACAGCACCGACGACGCAAAGATAACCGGAATCACGCCACCCATGTTGATCTTCAGCGGCATCGTGGTTTGTTGGCCGCCGACCAGTTGCCGGCCCACGTGACGCTTCGCATAACTGACCGGCACCTTGCGTCGTGCTGCTTCAACAAAAACAATGAACGCGATGATCGCAACAATTGCCAACAGCAATCCAATCACACCAATCGTTTCGAGCGTGTCGCCACTGCGCAGCCGCTGTGCAACTTGAGTTACCCCGTTGGGCAGCCCGATGACGATTCCCGCGAAGATCAACAGAGAAATTCCGTTGCCTACACCGCGGTCGGTAATCTGTTCACCCAGCCACATCACAAAGATCGTGCCGGTGGTCAGCGTAAGCACGGTCGTTAAGAGAAATCCCCAGGTAGGCGCACCTACGCCATTGACCTGCAGCCAGTGGGCGACAAACGACGTCTGAATGCCGGCCAGGCCGACAGTCAAATATCGCGTCCACTGGTTGATCTTCTGCCGCCCCATCTCGCCTTCCTCCTGCAGCTTCTTCAACTGCGGCGAAACGACGGTCATTAATTGCAGGATGATGGACGCGGTGATGTAAGGAGTGACGCCGAGAGCAAAAATTGAGATAGTGCGGAAGTTGCCGCCCGAAAACAAATCCAACACTCCCAGCAGCGTGCCCGCTACGTCGTGCCAAACCTGATCGAGACGATCTTTATTGATTCCGGGCGCGCCGATATGCGCTCCCAGGCGATAGACCGCGAGCATGCCAAGCGTAAACAAAATGCGCCGGCGAAGATCCGGCACATTGAACATATTACGA
>DASZDU010000205.1:0-1959 GCA_035941655.1 Pyrinomonadaceae bacterium
CAGCAACCTGACCCGCGGCGGCGCGGCCGAGGTCGCAGGACTGCGGCGTGGCGATAGAGTCATCGCCTTTAACGGTATTGAGCATCCGAAGTGGGACACTATCCGCGGAGACGCGCTCTTGTCACCGGGCCAACCTCTACCGATGGTGGTGGAGCGGAATGGCGAACGTGTGCCTTTGACGATTACGCCTGTCTCACGCACGGAAGATGGTGAAACCGCCGGCTTCCTCGACTTTGTTCCTGACTACGGCGACGTTCCGGTAATTGTTCGAGAGGTGAGCCCGGATTCCCCCGCATCCGAAGCTGGGTTGCAAGTCGACGATCAAATCATTTCCGTTGCCGGTCAACCGGTTCGAAGCGCCGAGCAGGTTACGCAATACATTAGCGAGCATAAGGGACAGCCTATTACCCTAACCGTCAAACGCGGCGCGGGTCAGAAAGATATCACTGCCACCGCGCGAAAACTGCCTGACGGAAAAGAGCGGTTAGGATTTGCTCCGGCGGAAGATATTCCTTTGATTCCTGTCGGCATTGTCGGCGCTTCAAAATATGCGGTAGACAATAACGTCGAAATTCTCAGGCTGACCGGCAAGGCGCTGGGACAGTTTTTTAGCGGCCAACGTTCCGCGAGAAACACACTGTCTGGTCCGGTAGGAATTTATAAGGCCGCGGGCTCCGCAGTTGAGAGATTTGGCTGGGGCGGATTTTTTACCACGCTCGGCTTCTTAAGCTTGAACCTCGGTATCTTCAATCTGTTGCCGATTCCGGTGCTGGATGGCGGAGCGATTTTCCTGTTGCTGATTGAAGGCGCGTTGGCAATATTGGGAATGAAGCTTTCGATGCGCGTGCGCGATCGAATTCAACAGGTTGGTTTTGTGATGGTGTTGCTGTTGATGGTTTTTGTCATTACCAATGATCTGTTGAAGCAAGCGTCTATCTGGAGGAGCGGAAATAACCCGCCTGCGGCGACCGCGCCGGGGAAATAAGAAGGTTTCAAGTTTCAAGTTTCAAGTTTGGAAAGACTCCAAACCACACGCTTGAGACCACGAGTCTGAACTTGAAACTTGAAACTTGGAACTTGAAACCCGAAACTTTTTTGTTTATGCGCAAGACGAAAGCAGTCAAAGTTAAGAACGTTCAAATCGGTGGCGGTGCGCCGGTGGTGGTGCAGTCCATGACCAAGACTGACACGGCAGACGTCGCCGGCACCGTGGCGCAGATTGAGGAGATGGTGCGCGCGGGCTGTGAGGTTGTGCGCCTCGCGGTCCCTGACAACGACGCCGCCATCGCGTTGAAAGAGATTCGCAAGCGGGTTCCTGACGTGCCCCTGGTTGCCGATATCCACTTCCACTACAAACTTGCTTTACTGGCATTGGAAGCGGGCATCGACAAGCTGCGACTTAACCCGGGGAATATTGGGAAACACGAGCGGATTGTCGAAGTGGTCCGTGCGGCGCAGGCGCAGCAGGTACCGATACGCATCGGCGTGAACGGCGGCTCGCTGGAAAAAGACTTGTTGAAGAAGTATGGGACGGCCACGCCGGAAGCCATGGTTGAGTCTGCGATGCGCCACATTCAGATTCTGGAGGACCTTGGTTTTACTGACACGATCATCTCACTGAAGGCCTCCGACGTTCATCGGACAGTCGCCGCCTACCGGCTGCTGGCTGAGAAAGTCGATTACCCATTTCATCTAGGCGTAACTGAAGCCGGAACAGCTTTCGGCGGTACCATCAAATCATCGATCGGCCTCGGCATTCTTTTGCATGAAGGCATCGGCGACACAATTCGCGTTTCGCTCGCAGCCGAGCCACAGGAGGAAGTCCGCGTCGCCTGGGAGATTGTGAAGTCGCTGGGACTGCGCACGCGTGGTGTTACCGTGGTTGCCTGCCCAACCTGCGGACGCCTCGACGTCGACAACTTCGTGGAGATCGTGACGGAGATTGAACGCCGCCTGGCC
>DASZDU010000206.1:0-1943 GCA_035941655.1 Pyrinomonadaceae bacterium
GAATACGATTAGTAAGAGCAGAACGGGCCAGGATCGTCTCGGCATTTTAAGTACCTCACCGGTAAAGTCGACCGGATTACGCAGCGGCTTGCTGACTGAGCTGCGGCGCATGCAACGGCGCGTCAAATTCTTCTACCGAATGTTCGGCAAGAAACGAATTGTCATTCGTTGTTAGCCCCGAACGACTAGCGAACGAAATGTCGGCACCACTGTGGTCCAAATCGAGATAAATCGAGTCACCTAAATGTACCTGGCCACTCGCCACCAAATTTGACATGGGCATGACAAGCAGTCGTTCAATCGAACGCTTCAAGTGGCGCGCGCCATACCGGCTATCCATACCTTCGCGTAACAACAGTTCCTTCACGGAATCAGAGCAGTCAAAGAAAAACTTGGTTCTGGCAGAGCGCGTGATCCGCTCCTGGACGGACTGAAGTTCGAGATCGAGAATTTGCCGCAGATGCCGTTCGTTCAATGAGTGAAAGACCACTACTTTGTCTATCCTGTTCATGAACTCGGGAGAGAAGTTCCGGCTCGCCGCTTGGACGGCCGTGCGTTGGATCTTCTCGTCAATAGCAATCTGGCTCTTCTCGAGGTTCTTCAGTTCCTGCGGCGCGGTAAAACCGATCCGGCCTTCGACCAATTCGGAGATCTCCCCCGCGCCCAGGTTCGAGGTCATGACGATCAAAGACCGCGAAAAATCGACGCGCCGGTTATCACCCAACGTTAATGTCGCCTTATCAAGGATGCCGAGTAGCAGCCGCCACAACGAATCCGATGCCTTCTCAATTTCGTCAAATAGAACAAGCGAAACCGGAGTGTCTTCCGTTTGGAAACGGTCGAGATTTTCTTGCGCAAGAAGTGGAGAAGTTTCCCGGTGACCCAGATATCCCGGGGGAGATCCGACCAACTTAGCGATCTCGTGCGAGTGCTGAAATTCCGCGCAATCGATCTTGATAACGGCGTTACGATCTCCAAAGAGAATCTCCGCTGCGGCTTCGACGACGCGTGTTTTGCCGGAACCAGTTGGTCCCAGGAAAAGCAGGGTTCCAAGAGGTTTGTTGCTCTGGTTCATTCCCGCGAGGAACAGCTGATACAGATTGCCCATACTGCGAACCGCATTCTCCTGACCGATAATGAGCGCCGAAAGCCGTTCGTCGAATTTCTGAGCCTGCGCACATTTGAGTTTGGGATCGAGGAAGAAGGAATTGTTTGCTACTTGCTGTGTCTGTATTTCCGAAACCATGACGTCTCTCCTTTTGTAAATCAAACCAAGTGTTTCATCCTCCGCTGGGGGTTTAATTAACTAGGACAGATTCTCCGCCTGGTTTCATTTACTGGAAATGCCGAAAGTGTGAGCGGTTCGGCAATATCGGCAGCGTTAGCGTTCCCTTTGGAGTCGCGAGAGACGCTCTTTCGAGGGCTGTTGTCTACTAACGCTAGGTGTAGCTGGAGTTACGAAGATGGGAGATGCAGCACTATTTGAATTGATGTTTGTTGATTCCGAGCGCGCGGAGTTGCGAATCAAGAGTCGTAGCCGGAAGACCCAGCCGAGCGGCAGCGCCGCGTGGTCCATAAACTTTGCCACGCGTCTCGCGCAGCACGGATTCAATCTGAAATCTTCGATCCGATCCGTAGTCGGCCGCAGCTACAGCTCTCACGGTCGATAACGGCTCCTGCAACAGCATGCCGGGATCAACGCGCAGAACCTCACCGTCCGCCAGGATCACACAACGCTCGATCACGTTCTGCAACTCGCGGATGTTGCCAGGCCAAGAGTATTGCTGCATTGCTGACAACGAACGCTTCTCGACTTGCGTAATCTTCTTGCCCGTGCGGGCCGCCAGCCGCGCCGCAAAGTAATCCACTAACACGGGAATGTCGTTCACACGTTCACGCAGAGGAGGCACGTGAACAGGAAAAACATTCAGGCGATAAAACAG
>DASZDU010000207.1:0-5677 GCA_035941655.1 Pyrinomonadaceae bacterium
TTAGTTTCACTGATCGCGTCGTTGACTTCGTCAAACGCTTTCTTGCGATAGCCGCCTGTGGCGGAACTGGCGCGCTCGAGGTTATTCTTCGCCGCGCGCAGATTATCAAGCGCCGCCTGCATGTGCGGCTGATCGGGAGCAGACGCCAAATTCAATGCTGCAGCTATTAAACTTTGTGCATGATTGTTTCTCCGGTCATAGGCCATCCCGGCATTGATATACCCGATTGCCTTGTTTACGTGTTCAATTGCCTTTACCCGATGGCCGCCCTTGTTGGGTGCGGCGGCTTGGAGTTGTGCTCTTGCCTGCTGCAAATCAACGCGCGCCGCTCTCATAAAAGGCTGATCGGCGTAGGTTATTGCGGCGAGTGTGCAAAGCAGTATGGCAATTCCCAGGACACGAGTTCTATTCAACATGAACGTGAATCTCCTTCGTGGTGATTTGGAAAACTAAACTTCAGCGAGGTTCGGATTGAAGCGGGCTAATATTACAAGGGAAGAGGGAATAGGGGAAGAGGGTAAAAAGAAAGTCCAAAGTCCAACGTCGAATGTCCAAAGTCAAGAACTGCAAAGCGGACTTTGGACGTTGGACCTTGGACCTTGGACGTTTTTTTAAGTTTCTGCGCTTGGCTGCGTCAGGCTGAACCAGTTTCCGGAGTTGTCTTTGAAGACGGCTTCGATGCCGTAGGGTCGTTCGGCGGGTTCGGAAACAAACTGGACGCCTTTAGCTTTCAGTTCGTCATAAGTTCCGCGGCAGTCGTCAGTATGGAACGCGCCTGCACCTAACACACCCTTATTCATGATTTCTCGCAACTGCGCCGCGGTTGGCTCATCCATCAACATGCCCGCTTTTGGTTCCATTAGGATGATTTCGAAATCTGATTGGTCAGGGGCATTGACGGTAAGCCAGCGAAAATCTGCGCCCACCATCGCGTCTGTGTGCACTTTAAAACCGAGCTTGTCACGATAGAAAGCGAGCGCCTCATCCTGGTTGTTAACGAATATCGTCGCGTGCGACATCTTGCGGATCATTTGTATTCTCCTGCCGGAAAGTTTTCGCGAGCATAAAGGATTTTGTTCTTCGTCGCTTCTCCAAAATTGCTAAAGCCGGACATCCGCTGATTACGCAGATTAGACGAAATCAGAACCGGGAGCGGTAGCGACCGGGTCAGTCGCTGTCATAGGAACTGGGAGGAATGGACCGTTCTTGTGGAGTGTGCTTGCGATCCGACCCGGTCACTACGGCTCTCGGTTCCGACTTTGTGTATGGCTGTCTGTGTAATCTGCGGATTCGATCTCACGCGCATTCCAGCTTATACATCACCAGGAAACATCCAGGCACCTGTCGCTTCGCCGCCTGCGTCTGACGGCTCTGCTCGCGGAATGTAATGGGCGCATGACCTACCGACTTGTGGAATAAACTGCTGAACGATCCCAGGCTTTGGAACCCGACTTCGAAACAAACGTCTGTAACTCTGAGTTCGTCTGTGCTCAACAGTTCCTTCGCACGTTCGATGCGCCGCTCAGTGAGGTATTGATGAGGGGTTTTGTTAAATGCCTGGCGGAACAAACGCAGAAAGTGGTAACGAGAAAAACACGCGTGGCTTGAGATCTCCTCCAGATCGAGCGGCAGGTCGTAACAGAGATCAATGAACCTACGGGCGCGGTTGAGCCGCTCGAGGATCTCGGGCGTAGTCATCGATGTCTGCGTAGTATCGTTTAATGCTTTATTCATCGCGAGAGGCATTAATCTTTATCTTACCGCCGCCGTCAGCGTCAAGCTCGTGCTGGGAGCGCAGACATCCTGTCTGCCTCAACGTTCGTGACCTCGTAGCAGCAGGCAAGGATGCCTGCGCTCCCAACGCGTTGGGGACTTCGTCTAGTCGGACGTTCGTGACGATGTCGCCCTCGAAAAGCATTGTCATTCCCACCACCTGTCGGCGAATTATGGCAGCGATATTACTCTGTAGGGATCTTCCTGCGGTTTGTAGAGACGTTTATTGCTCCATCTGAAGGAACACGGCTTGCCATTTTGGCGCGCGTCCATCCAAAGACTTCCTCGGTTAGGAGCGAATATGAAAACAAAAATCTCCTCCCTGCTTGTCACGGGGGCCCTACTTATCATGCAGTTCCCGACTGCGTTTGCCCAGACGTCAAACTGGTCCGCAGTTCAGGCACTGGCCACTGACGAGCGATTAATCGTCAGGCAAAAAGACGGCAGCACGATTGAAGGAAAAATGATCGAAGCCAATGAAACCAATCTGTCGTTGTCGCGCAATGGCAAGGTAGTGAATATTTCTCGAGACAGTATCCGGCAGATTCAGCAGGTGAAAGGAAAAGCAGCAAAGGGCAAGTGGGCCTTGATCGGAGCCGGGATCGGTGGCGCTACCGGCGCGGCCATTGGCGCCTCGAAAGTTTCCGCGGATCGGGACGACAGCGAGATTTGGCTGCCGGTCGGATTGATTTACGGTGCCGGAGCGGGAGCTGTCGGCGGTTTGTTATTCGGAATTTCCCGCCGCAACCGTGCCGTGATTTACGAAGCGCCGTAAGGTAGTAAATCGTAAATCGTGAATAGTGAAAGCTCCGTAGCCCGACGTCGATTGCTCTGCTCGATGGCTGAGCCGTCGCTGCCGACGGCGGCTCGCGAATGTTTATTAGTGAAAAGCCGCAGTAGCGCGTGGCTATTCGTCGAGTAATCTATTTACGATTTACGATTCACTATTTACTTTTAAGTTACCGTTTGCCCGAAGTCTCCGGGCGTAATCAAACTGCCCACGATCACGTCGGTGGGATATTTCCGGAAGAGCTGCACACTCGGATGCATACGCATATCTTCGTCTTCTACCACCACTTCGTAATAGACGCTGCGTCGATCAGGCTTGCCACCGGCAAGTGAAACTGCTTCGTGAGCGGCGACCATCGCGTCCAGAAAAACGCCGGTGGGTCCGGCGATCGGAATTTTTGGTGCTCCCACCGGACACTTGTAAACTCTCACGCGAATCCAATGGCCAATGATGCCGCCGTTCATCACGGTCCAATCAATGAACCTGGCCTCCTTCGGCGCTGAGAATAATCCGCTCGATCGTGCGTTCGGAAAACTTGCAGGCATCGGTGGCGGCGGGGCCGGCGGCGGTGGAGCGCCCATTCCGATAACACTTCCGCGAGTTTTGAGAATCGCACTTTTCCTGATTGGCATGTCTGTCCTCCTGAACGAGTAAGAATACTTTGGTCTTCTCTGTGCGACCTCTGTGTTCTCTGTCTCTGTGGTGCAGGCTCCTATCAATTGCCCACCACAGAGTCACAGGTCGCACAGAGACTAACTGAAAATCAAATTCGATGATGGTGATTCGAAGCTTTGGTAGGCGCGAGGTTATAATGATGAGTTCAGTAAAGCAAACTGTTAGTTTGCGATGGTGAATGGCTTTCAACGCGCCCGCAAACTAACAGTTTAGGTTACAACAATCTAACGAGGAATATTGATGAGTTTCGAGAATAGTTCAGCGCGTCCCGAGCGGGTGCGTTTTAGCGGCCGCATACTTTTCCTTACCGAAGACACCTCCCTGATCCGGCAGCAAATGGAAGCTGAGGGCGATGAGCGCCGGCGGCTGGAGACAGAACTCGCCGAGCGTCTGCTCGCTCAGGATTTGCCGCTGATGAGTAACATCTCGACGGACGAGATCACGCCCGGCTGGGTTTGTTTTTACTACGACGAAACGCTCGGGCAGTACGTCTATGTCGGCATGCGCGACGGCGCAGTCAAGAAAGACGAAGTTAAGCACGGCGGCTTTGCGGTGGTTGTTTCTGGTTTGTCGAAAGGCTGCGGTTCTTCTCGTGAAACCGCTCCTTACGCCGAGACGGCGGCAGGCATTCAACTGGTCATCGCGAAAAGTATTGAAAAAATTTACGGCCAAAACTCGCAGAACATTGGCCTGTTAACCTCAACAGACTTTGGCTTGATACAGCGCATTCGCGCCGGCGAAGAAATTAAATTGGCCGAATTCACCAACGGTCTCGATCCGATTTCCAAAGACATCGTCGAACATGGCGGTTTGTTCAACTACAACAAGGCGCGCATCGCTGGCGAAGTCATGCCTCCGCCACTCGAAACCCCGACCGAACAGCCCGAGCGGCCGATGACCATCGTGGAAAAGATAATCGCGCGTCATGTGTTTGTGCGTGCAGGTGAAGTTGGCGTGGCTGCGGTGAAACCAGGCGATGCGTTGTTTGCTGTCGCTGATGTGCGGTTCTCGCACGAGTATGTAACGCCCATGGCTGAGTCGCTGTTGAAGCAATCGCTCGGCGCCGACGCCCGTGTAACCGAACCCGAGTCGGTGTTTGCGTTTCGCGACCACCTGACGTTTCTAAGCAAGGTCATGTCGCCCAAACACCGCGAGCTGGGACTGCTGGAAAAAGCGGAAGGCCTGGCGACTACGCAAGCGGACTTCACTGCGAAGCAGGGCATTCGACTTTACGGCGAAAACCCCGAAGGCGGTTCCGAAGCGATCTGTCACAATGCCGTCGTTGAAGACCTGGCGCTGCCGGGACAAATTGTAATCGGCACCGACTCGCACACCTGCATGGCCGGCGTGCTCGGCTGTTTTGCTTTTGGCGTCGGCTCGACTGATATGGCAAACGCCTGGTTCACCAAAGATATTCGCATCAAGGTCCCGGAGACCGTGCGTTATGTCTTGAAAGGACGCAAGCGCGCCGATGTGGCTGCGAAAGATGTGATGCTGGTAATTCTCGCAAGCGATTACATGAAGACGAGTAAAGGCATCGGCAAAGTTCTGCAGTTTGCGGGCGACGATCTGAAGAACTGGCCCATGGACGAACGCGCGACGCTGACGAACATGTCAGTTGAAGCCGGCGGCACGACCGGAATAATTGAGCCCGACGAACAAACGCTGGAATACATCGTGAAAATGCGCGGACTCGATGCGGACGAAGTGCGCAAAGGGTTCACTTACAGCGATCCGGATGCTGAATATGCGGGAGTGTTCGAAATTGATTTAGACGAGATCCGTCCGATGGTGGCGTTGCCGGGAGACCCGCGCAATGGCATTCCCATCGATGAGTTGGGCGACGAAGTCCGCATCGACGCGGCCTACGGTGGTTCATGCACCGGCGGCAAGATGGCCGACATGGATATGTATGCCGAGGTGCTGCAGAACGCGCTCGCGCAAGGAAAACGCGTCGCGCCTGGGGTTCATCTTTATCTGCAGTTTGGCTCGCAGAAGATCAAGCAGTACGCACGCTCGAAAGGCTACATCGAAATTTTTGAGCGCGCCGGTGCCGAGTTGATCGATCCTTCCTGCGGTGCCTGCATCAACGCTGGTCCCGGCGCTTCTCCATCCGCTGAGACTGTTACGGTCAGCGCCCAAAACAGAAACTTCCCCGGCCGCAGCGGCCCCGGCAAGTTGTACCTTGCCTCGCCCTACGTGGTTGCAGCCTCAGCTATCGCCGGCAAGATCGTCGAACCGTTTGAGTTTTTGCAGGAGCGCGAGGAAGAATTGGTAAACGCCTAACGGAAGTGAACCGGGTCATTTCGAGAGGCTAATCTTCGCCAACCATCATAACTTCTCAAAACAACGAAAATCCTGCTGATGAAGAATTGATCAGTTCGTGGTGGGGAACTACGACAAGCCGGTCAGGTTGCCTGAGCCTCCGGGCGCGAGCAG
>DASZDU010000208.1:0-2485 GCA_035941655.1 Pyrinomonadaceae bacterium
AACTACTGATGCGCTGTTTGCAGTCTTCTTCTGTAATCACCAGATCGGCATGCTTGATCTTCGCGACAACAAACTGAGCTAGAATGTGTTCACCATGTCCCCGAACGGGTGTTCACCATGTCCCCGGTCTATACACCTTCCTCACCCTGAGCTGATTTAACTTGAGAGCTTGCAATCACCTTGAAAGGCTTTCAAGTGAAGGATCACCGTTCAGCTGTAATCAGCTCAGGGTGAGGAAGGCGGGCTTGCCCCCGCTCTTAGCTGTTGACTTTCTTAATTTCAGGACTGCGGCTCAATTGCAGCCTTAAGACATGCATGTCTTCAAGATGCGCCTCATCGTGTTCGCGCAGTTTCTCCGCCAACTGTTTTAAGGTGATCGTCCCCACTCCCTCAAGCTTGCCTGCGCGTCTTAGTTGTTCCTCTGTCAGGCTGCGCAACCGCTCAACGTTTGCGTGTCGTGCTTTTTCAAGGGCCTCAAGCGCCGTCGCTCGCGGCTCATCGTTGTAGTTGCTCTCCGCGGCCACGCGCGCGCCGTCAAAATCAGGTAAGACTGGATTAATTTCGTCAAGCATGCGCCTTATGCGCGGCGCGTAGCCCTGAACCTCCAGGTCCCGCAGATGACAAATATTTTCGAGCGCCGAGAACTCTTCGCTCGAATGCTTCCAACGCAGCTCGGCGTCCGAGAGATCTGAAGTAAGGCTTACGAGTTTGGCTGGGGTCCCTTCAAGAAAAACGAGCAACGTATTAAGGTCGGCATCATTGAGGTTTTGGTTTTCGTCGCTCATTACCGCGATCAAATGAGGAGACCCTTGATGAGTTCGCTAAGGAAACTGATATCGATTGGTTTCGTCACATAGGCGTCGAACCCTGCGGCCTTCGCTCCCGCACGAAAATCGGTTTCCTGGTGTGCCGTGACGGCTATGATTGGAATTCCTTTCAATCCGTCGGAGGCGCGTATTTTCTCAGTTGCGGCGATGCCGTCCATCACGGGCAAACTCAAGTCCATCAGGATAATGTTGGGACGTTCGCTTTGCGCAAGATCAACAGCCTGGGCTCCATCCTCAGCCTCGATTATGAGGTAACCAAGATCCTCCAGCGCCAGACGCATGAAATAGCGCGCATCATCTGAATCCTCGACGATTAGTATCGTCTGATCCCTGACATCTTTTTCCACCATTGCTCGCGCCGTTTGATCCGCCAGAAGTGCCGCAGGTTGCTCGTCTTGTCGAATTCTGAAGATTTTTGGATTAGATCTGACTGTATGTCGCCGCTAAACGTTATGTCAAGAAACGGTAGTAGGTACCAAGCGGGGCCGGCAAGACAAAGTCAGAACAGGGAGCGGTAGCGACCTGGTGACCCGGCGAGCTCACGCACTTTGTTAAGATCATACCCGGTAGCTACCGCTCCCGGTTCTGACTTTGTTTTGCGTATCCTCGTTTTACATGGCGAAACAGAACCATAAATATTCCAGTATCCGCGAATTCATGTGAACCAAACGACGACTTTCGTCGTTAAAGCATAGGTACGAAAGCTTCCCGAAAGGCCGGAAATTATCAAATGAAGAAGATAATACTGATCATCCTTCTGCTAGCCATAGCTGGTATTGCAGGCGTGGTTCGTTCGCACACCAAAAGCACAGGCAGCGGCTGGAAACTGTCCTTCAACACCGAAAAGCACTCCACCGCCGATGTCCGGGAAGAGATTCGCAAAACCTACGAGCTCGCGGCTGGAGCGCGCGTCGAGGTTTCGGGCATCAACGGTTGGGTGAAAATTGAGACGTCCGATCGGAAAACGGCCGACGTCTACATTGAACGCACCGGTGAAAGTCAGGAAGCCTTGAATCGGCGCAAAATTACCATCGACAGCAACGCGAGAGGTTTGACTATTCGTGGTGAAAAAGGCGACGGCAGCTTCTTGTCGCGCGTCTTCCGATCAAACCCGACCGAACATGTGACGTTGCGTTTGCCGAAACAGATTTCCCTGGTGACGAACGGTGTTAATGGCGCTGTTACCTCAGGCGCAATTGATGGCTCACTGGAAGTAAACGGCGTTAATGGAAACGTCGAGGTGGCGCAAGCGTCGGGGTCCGCAGAGATCAATGGCATCAACGGAAACGTTACCGTCGGTTTGACAACAATCGGCAAGGACGGAGTCAAATTTAGCGGCGTCAACGGAAACATCGAACTGCGGTTCAGCGAGAATGTAAACGCGAGTCTCGAGACGCATGGCATGAATGGCCAGGTAACCTCTGATTTGCAGAACGTCGTGGTTAATAAGAGCAGCTTTGGAAACTACAGCGCTCAAATCGGCAGCGGCGGCAGCTCTATTTCCGCGAATGGAATTAATGGCAACATTCGTCTGAGCCGGATGATGACGGCCTCTGCCTCAGCAAGCTAAGTTGAATATTAGTAACGAGCCGGGTTGAATATCAGTAGAGAGCGGGGGCAAGCCCGCCTTCCTAACCCCGAGACTGTTTGAGTAGCTC
>DASZDU010000209.1:0-3540 GCA_035941655.1 Pyrinomonadaceae bacterium
GCAGTGAAGTGGGGAGTCGCCGGACGTATTGTTTGGGCCTGGATTCTGACGATTCCCGCCGCCGCCACGATTGCCGCGCTCTCGTTCTGGATTGTCCGCTTGATTCACAACTGGACGACGTAGTTGGAAATCCACTGATTACGCAGATTCAATTCTTAGGGCAGGCGAGTGGATCGTTTCAGGTAGTTGTCAGACGAACTCCGGGCCACTTGTGTAATGTTATTTGATCTGTGAAATCTGCGTAATCTGTAGATAACTCGCAGTTGTGCGGCGCGATTTCATTCAATCTTCACCGCCCCAACAAGTCAGAACCGGGAGCGGTAGCGACCGGGTCCAACCACTAATATGCGTGGGTCGATGAATATCCTGCGTGTGCTTAGCTTTCTATTGCCTTCTTTAAGCAAACTTAAGTCTATTGATCCGGTCGCTACCGCTCCCGGTTCTGAAACGAAGGGTCGCATAACGTCAGAATTGACGCGGCGGCGCACAAGGGGAGGATGAGGGATGAAATCTGTTCTTATTCATCTTTCATATGTCATCCTTCATCTTTCTCTGCTCCCGCCGCTCCCGAGTTGATGCTCGTTGCGAACCTTAACGAACGGATACGGTCAGGTTAAAGGGTGTCTGAGCACCACAATTATTTACGACAGTTATCCAGTTGTCGCCGTTGGCGGTTATATAGTTCATAGAATTTCCCGCGGTATTGAAGACGACGCAGCCGTTCGACGTCACCGTCGCGGAAAGGGATTGGCCGGCCTTCGCCTTGAGGACGTAACTCTTGCTGCGAGCGACGACGCCGGAAATCGTCTCCTCCGCGTTGCCGCGACGAAAACTGATTCGTGCGGGCGAATCAACTGAAGGCGCCGCTGTTTCGACAGCGGGAGTTTGCTCCGATTGTAGTTGCTTACGTTCGTCTTCAAGCCGTTGCCGCTCTCGTTCCAGTTCCGTTTGTTTATTTTGCAGGTCTCGTTCTTGCTGCCGTAACGAATCCGGTTGATTGTTCGCGGCAACATTTTCGACGGGGTTTTTCACAGTTGACGAGCGCCCAAACATCAGGAGCGCCACCAGCCCTCCGCCGGCGATCAGCGCGAGCAGAGCAATTATGACGTAGAGCAGCGGATTGGTTTTACGAGGGCCGTTAGTAATCGCCTGGCTAGAGTATGTTTGGCGCGGTTGCTGAGGCTGAGAGGACGTGCTCGGGATTGTCGCGCCAGGCACAATCCTACCAGCCGGAATGATACGAGTCGCTTCGCTGTTATCAACGGACAGGGGTGTTCCGTCATCCAAACAAAAAGCCAACGTGTCGTCGGCGTACGGTCGATAGCAAGTGGGACAAGTTTTCATAAAACAAGCCGTCAGGATTGATCGGGCGGGGCGATTTCATTCAACCTTCGCCGCCTTCATTCAAGTTGAGAAACATTCCGACTCTTCGGGACTCCGGTCAAACGAATTGTTCGGCGCTCGCCATTTCAGGAGATACCTAACGCTCTCCTGATCTGTTCGAGATGGTGCTCATTGTGCCACGCGACCTTCTCGAATTCATCCTTCAGCGTTCGCACGCCCGTCTCGTTGTGCACAAATTCAAGGCGACTACTACTATCATAGTGCAAACGAACATTATGAATTATGCCCTCCCGCACGGATGAGTAAATGTGCTTTGATAGCTCCAAAGGCAGATTCGCATAATCCAGTTTTCTCGCCCATGCATCCTGGTCAAAGGCCCAGAGCACTTGTCGTGGCTCACTGATAACCCGCCTGATCCTTTCGAATAGTACGGTTTCTGCATCTGCGAGATGATGCAAAATATATCTGACTGTCCATTTCCCTGGTTCATAACTCCTATTCAGTTCTTCATCAGTCAATTCGAAGAACTTCAGCGTCTGCGCCTTCGTGTTTTCGAGTCTTTGTACAATATCCATATATCACTCTCTGCGCCTAACGATCGGGCTTTACCGGGCAGGGACAACGTCGTGGCTCACAGCTGTCAAGAAGGCATTTACCAACGGATGCGGCGAGGCCTGTGTCGATCTCGTTTGCGGAACGTAGAGTGTCCCCACGAAAAAGGGATGCTCCGGCAACTCGATCACTCGAATCTCGCCCTCGCTGTCTGAGCCGGTAACTCGAAGCGCGCCACTGGTCAAGAGTTGAGCCTTGCCGGGGTCCACGCCGAAGTTGCAGTAATATTCCTCTTTCGCCGTCAGTGCTCCGTAGATCTTAGCCACCTTTGAACCAGCGACAAATTGTAGTGTCATCTCACGCCCCGCTACCGAGCAAGCGAGCTGCGTGATGAATAACTCTGATGCGTATGGATCGTATTCGGCGTGCTGCGCGTCGCTGAAGTGCAGGACGTTGCGAGCATACTCGAGCACCATATGCTGAAACCCACCGCACGTTCCGAAGCACGGGATGTTATTTGTTCGTGCGTGCTCTATGGCCCACAGCGTTCGCTCAAGATTCTTGTATGGGCTTCCCGGAGCAACCCAAATACCCGCATAGCGCGAGAACAGAGAATGGTCGATGTCCTGTGTCGAGACCCATTCTCCTTCGACACGGAGGTCGAGTGCAGCGCACGTATGTTTGATCGCTGCATTCGTCGCGACGTGCGGTTTGAATGTTGGTGTAAATTCTCCGAGTACAGCGACATACCTCATGGCGCTCCGCTTCCCTTTATCCATCACGTTGCCGGCGTCGTGTTAGAGTCCGCCGCTCATACGGTCGAGCAGTCCAGCCTGGACGGCTGATTGTATTGCAGAAGTCTTACTGGTCATAAAGTTTTCGCCCTCTGTCAGTTTTCGCCTTCAATTTTCGCGTGTGCATATAGAGACACAATATCCGACCGGCCACGCCGGCAAGAGGAGAATTGAGATGAACCGCCCTACCCTCGCGAACGCGACCCACTCCAGCTGCAGCCATTCGACCAAGCCGCAAGCCGTGCGCTTGATTATTCTCAACGCAATTATTGTGGCTGGTTTCGCTTTCCTCTGTCTCTTCATGAGCGGCAGCTCGTCTAATGCACCATCGCCCATCGTCGCAACGTCGTCGCAAAGCGCGCCGTCCACGGCCGCACAGGCACGCGCCGCTTACGGACAGCTCCCGTTAAGTTTTGAAGTCAATCGCGGCCAGGCGGATAAGGCGGTTAACTACCTGGTGCGCGGCGCAGGCTACACACTCGCGCTTTCTCCAACCGAGGCGGCCTTCGCCCTGACTCGTGAGTCTGTTGCACCGTCGCAGAACGGCGCGTCGCCAAGCCGCCTCGATCAAGGCGATGCGGCCATCACGGTCGGAGACGATGTCAGCGCTGCAGATACTCACCCTTCCGAGCCGCCTGCGGTGCTGCGAATGAAAGTCGTCGGTGCGCGTCCGAGTGCAGTCACAAAAGGTGAAGACGAGTTGGCTGGTAAGGTCAATTACTTTAGGGGAAGCGACCCGGCAAAGTGGCGCACGGATGTTTCGACTTTCGCTCGCGTGCGCTACACGGAAGTTTATCCAGGAATTGACTTGGTTTATTACGGCAACCAGCGGCAGCTTGAATACGACTTT
>DASZDU010000210.1:0-1786 GCA_035941655.1 Pyrinomonadaceae bacterium
AACTACTGATGCGCTGTTTGCAGTCTTCTTCTGTAATCACCAGATCGGCATGCTTGATCTTCGCGACAACAAACTGAGCTAGAATGTGTTCACCATGTCCCCGAACGGGTGTTCACCATGTCCCCGGTCTATACACCTTCCCGACCCTGAGATTTCACCGTCGCCTTGTCTGCCTTGTCTGCAAGCCTTTCAAACCAATGGTTGATGCTCGAGTCTAGTTATCTCGGGGTCGGGAAGGTGGGCTTGCCCCTGCTTGTTTTGGCCATCTAACGCGTTTACGAATAGCATCCGATGGGCAACCGATCGAGTGGTTTATAATGGCACGGAACAAAACTCACATAGAGATCAAATGAACCGAGAGAGTGACGAATGACGACTGATCAGGAATTAACTGCCGAAACACGCGAGCTGCTTACGAAGATCCGCACCGCGTTGCTCCGTTTGCATAAGACGTTGCTCGATTTCGAGCGCGAGGGTTATGAACGCGCACGCGGCAAGATTGGCAACAGTTATGAATTTCTCCAGCTGGTGATGGGCGACGCCTGGTTCGCATGGTTGCGCCAGCTCTCGGAGTTGATTGTGGAAATGGATGAACTGTTGGCGTCGAAGGAAACGCCGAAAGAGGCGACCGCATTGGCTTTGGTTCAGCAGGCGAAGATGTTGTTAACGCCGTCGGAGTCGGGCTCAGAGTTTCAGCGGAAATACTTCGCCGCCCTGCAACAATCGCCAGCAGTGGTGCTGGCGCATTCGGAGTTTGCTGCGGAATTGGGGCCGGTGAGGCTATCGAAAGAGATCCACTAAAGAAGAAAGCAGCTACAGGAGAACCCGGCGATTGTTCGCGCTGCCCGCTCATTGCACGCAGGACGAGCACCCCCTCGGGGCTCCCCCCGATGGGGACCCCGCTTGTTTGCGCTCCCAGCTGTAGCTGAATTGCTTAGTTCGTAGTCGCATCCGCCTTGGCGCAGTGCTGATCAAAAGCCTGGATCAGCTCACTCGCCACTTGCGATGCGTCTTTGCCTTCGATTTGGCGACGTTCCATCATGTAGACGAGTTGACCGTCCTTGAGCAGCGCGATGGAAGGTGACGACGGTTCATAACCGGTGAAGTAGCTTCGAGCTTTTTCAGTCGCTTCGATGTCGGCGCCGGCGAACACAGTCCCAACCTTATCCGGGCGCACGCTGTGCTGCAGCGCGCGAGCAATTCCCGGCCTCGCCTTTCCCGCGGCGCAACCGCAGATCGAGTTAACCACCACCATCACCGTGCCTTTGCTGTCTTCGAGCGTCTTTTGCACCTCTTCAGGAGTGCGCAATTCCTCAACACCAATCCTGGTCAGTTCCTCACGCATCGGACGAATCATCAGTTCTGAATATGGCATCTATTTCTCCTCTAGCTTTGCGGACTTTGATTTGAGAACGATTGTAACACGCGGGGCAGTTCGACATGAGGTCAGTACCACCACGCGGTAGCGGGGTCGTCCTTTGCGGGCCGCATTTTTTGGAGTGCGCTGACCTGTCAGCGCTTTAAGTCGGTCGCGACCTGTCGCGGCCACCGTGGAATGTCAAACTACTAAAAACTAGCGCGTCAAGCCGCGCAAGACGAAAGCGCTGACAGGTCAGCGCACTCCAAAATTCGATACATCATTATTAATGAAAGCTGAGTGAGGCTCAAGCGCTGATTGGTTTGCCGCAGCGGCCGCAAAATTTCGTCCCGCCTGAATAGCTGCTGCCGCACGACTTGCAAACTACTTCGACCGGCCGCGGTTTGCTCCACTCCAGCGACTGCGTAC
>DASZDU010000211.1:0-9386 GCA_035941655.1 Pyrinomonadaceae bacterium
GTCTGTATTTGAAGAAAGCCCTGACTGCGCTGAAGATTCCTATTGTGTTAACGGGTGCGATGACTCCACTTGGGTTTGAAGGAAGCGATGGTTTGCAAAATCTCACGGAGAGTCTGTTTGCAGTTCGGATACTTGATCCGGGCATCTATGTTGTAATGCACAAACAAGTGTTCCCCATAGATCGAGTGCGAAAGGATCGCGAATCGTCCCGCTTTGTTTGGATCGATTAAACTATGCTTGCGGCAGAGTTCATTAACACGTTATTTGATGCGGAACTACCAGAGCCGTCCGATTGGGAATCTTCCTATCCCCCACGCGATCTTCTGCCCGGCGCGATTGTGACGCGCTTTGCTCCAAGCCCAACGGGTTTTTTGCACACCGGCGGGGTCTACACCGCTAATCTTGGCAAGAACCTCGCAGTCCATTCCGCGGGTTCTTACTTTATTCGCATCGAAGATACCGACCAGGCCCGCGTAGTCCCCGGTTCGCGCGAACAGTTTGCGCGCGCATTCAAGTACTTCGACATCGAATCAGACGAGAACGACTCGAACTCAAAATGGGGACCTTACGAACAGTCAAAGCGAGAGCGGATCTACCACACCTACGCGCGAGAGTTGCTGCGGCGCGACCATGCCTATCTATGTTTTTGCACTCGTGAAGAGTTGGCCCGGATGACGGAAGAACAAAATGCGGCAAAGGTCCAGACCGGCTATTACGGTTCGTGGGCCCGTTGCCGAAATCTTTCGCCGGCTGAAGTCATGAGCCGTCTCGAAAGGGATCAACCCTATACGATTCGGTTTCGTTCGCCCGAGGGTCAACCTGAGCGCGTAGAGTTTGTTGATTTGATTCGGGGGCGAATCGAACATCAGAACAATACCAACGACGTCGTGTTGCTGAAGAGTAGCGATCAACTCCTCAGGCTTCCTACTTACCACTTTGCTCACGTGGTTGACGACACTTTGATGAGAGTCACAGTGGTACTGCGAGGTGAAGAGTGGATCTCTTCGGTTCCTGTGCATTTGCAACTATTCAATGCACTTGGCTTCAAGCCAATACCGTATGCCCATATCGCTCCGCTGATGAAATTCGACGGAGCGAGCCGGCGCAAGCTGAGCAAGCGAAAAGATAATGAGGCTGACGTCGCGTTTTACATAGAATCGGGTTATCCCGCAGGCGCGGTGCTACACTACTTAAGAGGTCTGGCCAACAGCAGGTTTGCTGAAATGACGTTCGAGGAATCTGCGTCGTCTGCTCTCAGTTTGAGCGAATGCGGAGTGGCCGGTCCGATCTTCGATCTGGTGAAACTTGAATCGATCAGCCGCGAGTTTATCGCGCAACTCCCCACCGAAGCAGCGCTGGAAAGTTTGCTTACCTGGGCTCGGGACTATGATCCTGAGTTGGGCGCAATACTACCGAGGAATTTGCCGTTGGCTCGGCGCATCTTTGCGAATGAGCGACAGCCTGGCGTACAGCGAAAGGATCTCGCGAAATGGGGGGAGTTCCGGACGGCTTACGGTTTGTACTTCCAGGAGCTGTTTCCACCAGCAAGTGATCCTTCAGATCCTCGCTTCGCTCCAGTCGATCCTGACATGGTAGTCAAGTTGGCGAAAGGCTTCGCTGATTCCTATCGGCATGAGGAAGACAAAGAGGCCTGGTTCGAACAGATTAGGAGCTTGGCAGCCGCCCACGGCTTCGCACCAACAGCCGGGCAATACAAGAAGAATCCGGAGAGTTTTGCCGGTTCGATCAGTCATGTGAGCAATGCCATTAGGATCGCCCTGACCGGACTAAAACAGAGTCCTGAACTTTTCTTAGTAGCTCAAAACCTCGGGGAGGACGAGGTATTAAGACGTGTCAGAGCGCTGACGCGAAGCGACGCGTCGCGCAGCGTATAAGCCAATTGCAGTTCGGTGGCTTAGAGTCAGGTAAACCGTCTCGCTGTTAACGCTGAAAGCGTTCGCTAATTCGAGCCCAGGGTTTGCTTTGAAACCCTGGGTAACGATTCTCCTTCAGAGATTGGCGCAACTCTGAAAGAGTTGCGCCGGTTCGTTGCGGTAAAAGCGACGCAACTCCTTCAGAGTTGCGTCTTGCAAAAAACTTCGTCCTGTACCCAGGGTTGTCAAAGCACAACCCTGGGCTAAAATTGGTCAACGCTTTCAGCGTTCCGAATAAGGGCTTGCAGCTGACGCGCAACGATATCCGTCGCGTCCAACTCAATCCGCGAGATGACCCCGCCCAGCATCTTTTGTAGACTGAAACAGATATCTTAATCCGCAGCCTTAGTTACGGAGAAATTAGAAACGTGCCTTTTGAAACTGAATCGACTGAAACTTCGCCAGAATCGCGACAAAGTAATGATGGGCCTTCGAATTTTATTCGAAACATCATTATCGAGGACCTCAAGAGTGGCAAACATGGAGGCCGTGTACAAACCCGATTTCCTCCAGAACCAAATGGGTACTTGCACATCGGCCACGCCAAAGCAATATGCCTCGATTTCGGATTGGCGGCCGAGTTTGGCGGCAAGTGCAATTTGCGATTTGACGACACCAATCCGTCAAAAGAAGAAACAGAGTATGTTGAAGGCATCATGGAGGATGTGCAGTGGCTGGGGTTCAAATGGGACGGCCTCTATTACGCCTCTGATTACTTTCAACAACTGTACGACTGGGCCATTCAGTTGACGAAAGCAGGAAAAGCATACGTATGCGATCTTAGCGCTGACGAGATGCGCGAATATCGCGGCACCTTAACCGAACCCGGCAGAGAAAGCCCGTATCGCAACCGATCTGTGGAGGAGAACCTTGATCTATTCGCGCGCATGAAACAGGGAGAGTTCAATGATGGTTCGCGAACGCTGCGGGCGAAAATCGATATGAGTTCTCCGAACCTTAATCTGCGCGACCCGGTCATGTATCGAATTCTCCACATGGAGCATCATCGTACGGGTAGTCAGTGGTGTATTTATCCGATGTACGATTACGCGCACGGACAGTCGGATTCTATTGAGCGCGTAACGCACTCCATGTGTACTCTGGAGTTCGATAACAATCGTCCTTTATACAATTGGTTCATCGAACAGCTTGGCATATTTCCTTCGCGGCAATACGAGTTTGACCGGCTGGCCCTCACTCATACTCTGCTTAGCAAACGCAAGCTACTGAAGTTGGTTGAAGAAGGACATGTCGAAGGTTGGGATGATCCGCGTATGCCAACGCTGTCGGGCATGCGCCGGCGCGGTTACACCCCCACAGCCATCCGCAACTTCTGCGCGAGTGTTGGCGTCTCGAAGACGAATGGCATTACTCAGTTACAGCAACTCGAATACTTTCTGCGGCAAAACTTGAATCAAATTGTTCCGCGAGTGATGTGTGTGCAGAAACCATTACGCGTGGTTATCGAAAACTACACGGACGACCTTGTGGAAGAAATGGATGCTCTCAACAACCCCGAAGAAGCTTCGGCAGGAGCCAGAAAGATTCCTTTTTCAAAGACGCTGTATATTGAAGAAGATGATTTTCGTGAAGACCCACCGAAGCAGTTTTACCGGCTCAGCCCTGGTCGCGAGGTGCGCCTTCGTTATGCTTACTTAATCACCTGCAAGGAAGTCATTAAAGATAGCAGCGGCAGGATTGTAGAACTTCGTTGTACTTACGATCCGGCTACACGCGGCGGTAACACACCTGATGGTCGAAAGGTAAAGTCAACTATTCACTGGGTCTCAGCGGCTCACGCCCTACCAGCAGAGGTTCGTCTCTACGACAACCTGTTTCTTAAAGAGGATCCTAACGAGGTTGAAGAAGGAGACGATTTTACCAAAAATCTGAATCCTGATTCATTACAAGTACTGCACGACTGCAAAATAGAACCGAGTGTGCGAGACGCAGAGCGTGGGACAAAATATCAGTTTGAGCGCCTTGGTTATTATTGCGTTGATCGGAGCTCGGAGCACAAATTGGTGTTCAATCGTACCATTGGCCTGCGCGATACCTGGGCAAAGATCGAAAAACGCGGAACGATCGGCGCATGAGCGAAACCTCTTGATCCGGAACTGCAACTTGTGTCCGATATGCTTTAGCTTGTCCTGTGGGTTGTGGCACTGCAGATGGATCGAGCTATTACTTTACAGATGCTTGCTGCTCCAGAATTTCACGAACAATCTCTGGTCGTTTTATCCGACAAGTTTCTAAGTCATTCTCACTCATTAGACCCGAAACCACGTCCATGTAACCAACTGCTTTTATTCCATTTTCGGTTTGCCACCAGACTACCTCATCCAAGTCGCTAACTTGGTACTCTTCCGGTCCGATCCTCGTTTGTAAAGTAATACATGACATTAAATTGTCCTCTCGTTCTGTAAACAATCTAGTGCCCGCTTAAGCAACTTGTCTGGAGAGTTTAGCATTTCAAGCAGTCCCCTACGAATCGTAGCCCACTGCCGTGAAAGCTGCTTTTCGATTGAGTTGAAACGTGAATCAAAACTACCGAAATAAAACCGGAGATTAGAAGGACGATTCCGATAGCTCTCTGTATGGCCTTTGACCTTCGACGTAAGCGCCGAACGCCAGTCATTACCCGCGCCTCTACGGTCGTTCCGGCCGCTCTGGAAACGAGCGCCGTGAGTCCGTCAAATCGCCAGTCCAACGTCGCCTTCGAGCACCGATGTCTTCAGTTGCGGGCGCTCTCCGCTCTTCCACAGTGCAGCAGTGTGCGATACCCGATACCTGATTGGCCCGCCGTCCGGTTTTTCGCTACGGGCAATCGGGCGTGGGATGCAGACAAACTCGGTGCGCATCTGATCGACCGACAATCGGACCTTCGCATAACCGTGTCCGCCAAGATCGACGAACTCGAGGTGCGGAGCAAGATCCGGATTGGACAGTGATCGTGCGCGCTTGAGATCGAAGCTCTTTGCATATTCGAGGCAGGCACGGACGCCGTGCCTCAGCAGCATATTGAAGGTCCAGTCCGGTTTCACCCCCGCCTCCCTGTCCGCAAGGAACAGCGGTCGTAGCGGAGCATTCTTTAGAAATCTGCTGTGCTCGTAGGACTCCATGGCGCCGGGACTGACGAGAGACCCACCAACGAAGCTCAAGCCTACCGGCTCGAACTTGCCGGGCGGAAGTTCCGCAGCCGCATATCCGGCCCAGAAGCTGTGGCGGTCGCCCGAGACGATTGCGAAGCCCGTTATCTTCGCGTCGCGAACGACGCGGTAGATTTCAGCGCGCTCTGCGTAAGCGGCTCCGTAGTCAGCCCCGCCCATAGCTGCGTAAACGTTTTTGGGCCACGACTCCTTGGTGAGACCCGCAGGCAGGTTTTGCGGGTCGGCGCGCCAATCCAGCGCGCCCAGCGAGTTACCCCAGATTTTCCACGTCGCCGTCGAGCTCTTGAGCCTGTCCTTGAACCATGCCTTCTGCTCCGCGCCGAGAATCGTCTGCGGCGGCGCGGTTCGTTGCGGGTTGGGGACATGCGCTTCGTTGAACCGGATTTCCGGCGGGGGATTGCCGCCGTTGAAGGCGCGGCCGCCGTCGAGAGCCCGCATCTCAGACTCGGGAAACATTCCGATGAACTCGTCGCCGCCGAGCTTTCCGAGAGACGGATCGCTGAAGGGATCCGCGCTTCGATAGCTATGCTGGTCGGTAATGATGAGGTCCAGGTGCTGACCGTAACGCAGCGCCCTGTAGCCCTGGAGGCTGTTGATTGCCGTCAGGTTGTTCGATTCCACCCCCAACCCATCGCTATCGAACTCTTTGATGGGTACGTCTTTCACAGCGGGCGGATCGAAGCGTTCGAGCAACTTGCCCCGTTTAGCGATACGTGCGGGAAGATATTCAAACCAGGCTTGGTTCGCCGCGACCTTGACGCTCTGGCCGGGCTGCTCGAACGATCCCGCCTTTACGATGCTTTGCCAACCTTGCCAAGAGAATTCGTGGTTGTCCCAGATAGCGACGAACGGCCAGCGCGCACGCGCGTCCTGGAGGTCGGGATCGGCGAAATAGCCTTTGTAGATGGCCCGGTAGCCATCCACGGTCAGCGGTATGTGGAAGTTGCCGACCTTGTGACTGTCTGGGATGCGCGCTACCTCATAGATCGTGCGGTCGTAGCGTGTCTTCACCTCGTCGGGATACTGGACCACCTCGTAGATGAAATCGCCAAGGTGCAGAACGAAACCAAGCTTCTCGGCGTCGGGAGCGCGTTCATCTTCGTAAATCATCCGCCGATAGGCGTTGAGCTTGCCCTCGTTGATGTCCTGACAGCTCACGAATGCGAAGTTCACCGAGCGGGGATCGTTTGGCAATGGCGCTGTGATCGTGCGGCCGATTCGGCTGCCATTTCCGTCGGTGTCGGTGAATCGATACCAGTAAGTGCGCGCCGGCTTGAGTCCGCCAATCAGAACGCGCGCGGTCCAGTCCGCAGCGCTTGAGACTGGTGCCTGCGCGTGCGCAATAACTCGGCGGAATGCCTCATCCTCGGCGATCTCGACGGTCAAGAGCTGGCGTGTGCCCTGGGCAAACGGATGCCTCGTCCACAGGATGACGCTGTGCGGATCGGGATCGCCCGAGGCGACCCCTTGGGGATAGAGATCACGCTGTTCATGCCATTGGACACGCGAACCTCGAGCGGGTCCGGCCCATGCAAGCGAAGCACCGATTGCTGCTGCAGCTTTGAGAAAGGATCGGCGGCTAATCTTCATCGTTTCACTCCGTCCGGATTGCAGTTGGCGTCAACTCAGGATTCAAACGGGAAATGCCCGCTATTACGTAGTGCTCTTCCCGTAAGTTGCATTGGGTGAAACGATTCGATCAAATGCGATGATCCGAAAATCTGAACGCCGGACGTCGTCGCAACGATTTGTTGGATGGCGCTGCAGTATTACGCCTTTGGGTTCAGCGCGGTTAGGGGTCGATCTGAGTTTTTCGAGGAAGCGTCGGCGCTTGTTTCAAGTTCGGTCATAACCGAACTGCCCCACAATGGAGCGGTAGCTCTAAAGAACGCCCCGAGTTAGAACGGATTTTCCCAGTAAAACCAACTCCCGTGAAAAACGATCTTGTTAGAGGCAAAGCTCAAGTTCACTTATGTTTGACGATGATCTCTACGCCGACGCCGCCAATATTCACGCATTGTTCTGGATTGCCGTCGTCGTGTCCAGAATATCCATTGTCGTTGTAATCGCCGCCTCCATCCTCATAACCAAGGATTAAATAACTATCTCTTGGTATCCCAAATCGCCAACCGTTGCCCTGTGCGGTTATGATCTCATCAATTCGAAAAATACTAATAGGTCTCCCCTTGTAGCTACGAACGGTTGGACTCTGGCGTGGATTTTGAGGGTTTGTTTTCCCGGGAGGCGGAATTATGATCAGTCCCCCTGATGGTGTGAAGAGTCCATGATATAGGCGGTCAGAATCCTCGCCAAGCGGGGAAACATAGCGTTTCCATGTCTTGCCCTCTCCGCCCGTCTGAACACAACCACAGGCATTAATCGTCACTTCATCGCCTTTCCGAAAAGTTATATCCCTGTATTCAGTGATCGCCTGTCTGACATTCGGCAAAAAGATTTCATAATGGTCCTCGGTTGCTGACGTTATGGGGTGCTCTACCACCTCCTGGCCTCGTTCCAGAAATGCGTTGTCGCGCGGGTTGTACCCACAAAACCTCGTGTAATCCGGAGGCATAACAATATTCGCCGTACGGGCTGGTAGTAGCATAGTTTGCGACACGGTGAAACTGTTGGCTGAGATAAAAAGCAAAATGCCAATTACCAGCAAACAGATAGCGGTTCCATTAGTACTCAGATTTACCTTACGCATATTCACTCCTCTCCGACTTTGAGTGGCGACTGCGATTCACCAACAGACCTTGATGAACTCCGCAGCCGAGTTGATTCAACTACGCGAGGTTATCGTGAACGGGAAGCATTCAACGCTGCGCTTGAGCGGCTCGCCTACGCAACTAAACAAAGAAGCCTGCTCATGGGCGAGTCCGCTCCAAGCGCTTGTTCGGCGCGTTTGGGATTACTCACCAGGTTTCGCCGTACGCTTGATCCTATAGCCTTTTCCAACTTGATCTTTCGCCCCAAGTACTCTTAGGTTTCTAACGGGTATTAGCCATCCTTCCACTCTTGCTGTGTTCGTGGGCCCCAAGAGGACAATCTACATCAGGATCATCATTAATATTAGAACCAGCGATAACGCAAATCAATAATGCTAGCCATCCTATCCACCTTGGCTGCCTGCTTATGGCGAATATTGGCGCGACGGGAATTTCGAAATTCGCCGCTCGCGTCCAACGAGTTGTTGGCGCCGCCCAAGTCAGTCACCAACAAATTTGACGTAGGTGTGCACGTTGTTTTCACACCGCCGCACAAAGCGATCAAAGATTCCAAGGACTCCTTGGCTTCCGGGGTTTTGCTTTTGGCGAGAATCGATTCAAGCTCGTGGGCGAGCACGGGCAACTGATATTGATTGAAGGTCGCGTCACCGTACTCGTCGACGAATCGCAGGCAACAAGTATCTTTCAGTTCGTCCGGGTCATCGATATAGTCCCATGGATTGTACCAAGCAGCACAACTCTCTAGGATTTCGCCGCGCTCCGTTTGCCAGAAGACTTGGAGAGACATGAGATTTAACAGGCGGCCAACGTCAGAGTTGACCGGGCGGGGCGAAAGGAATTTCGAAATTCGAATTTCGAACTTTTCAAACCCGCGGCTCGCGTCCAAGGATGTGTTGGGTGGCTCGCATGCGCTTTCAAATGATGCGGCCGTCAGTGATCCAAATATTTCTTGAGAAATACGGCTGTCCGCTCCCACGCGATTTTGGATACATCTGCGTTGTAAGTCGGCTGCGTGTGCGCAAAAAATCCATGACGTGCACCGGCATAGGTAAAAATCTGGGTGTTACTATTATTCTTCTTCGCCGAGGCTTCAAAATCTTTTAGCTGTGCAGGCGGAATCTCTGGATCATTTTCCGCATAATGACCCAGGACCGGCACCCTTATCCTTCCCACGACATCAACGGGATCCAGTTTTCTACCTGCAAACGCAGGCGTCTTGAGATTGCCATAGAAAGGCACCACCGCCCGGACTTCATTCGGATAAGTCGCCGCGAACATAAGCGCACATCTACCGCCGAAACAAAATCCGGTGACAGCTACGTGATCAGATTTTCCAAAGCCCTGCTTTTTCGCATAACTAATTGACGACCGAATGTCCCTAAAAATTTTTTCGTCGGTAATTTTCTCGGCTAAGATTTTTCGTAGCTGCTCGAGCGTCTTCGCGTCCTTTTGCACTGAGTAAATGTTGGGCGCGATTCCAACAAAACCAATCTGCGCGAACATAGCAGTCATATTCCGAACGTACTCTTCATAGGGAGGGTTTCCGGCAACTA
>DASZDU010000212.1:0-5900 GCA_035941655.1 Pyrinomonadaceae bacterium
GGTGGACGAATGAAAATAGCCTACCGATTCCTCGGCGGGAATCTCGTATGGTAAGAAATGAGTCCGTTTCGCGGACTGGAAAGCCGGCACGTCCCTGGCCGGCACCGCAAACTAACGTGCCGGAAGCGCAGACGTCTTGTCTGCATCATGTTTGTGATCTCAGCAGCAGGCAAGATGCCTGCGCTCCCAGCTTAATGATCCTCAGTTAGAAGCCGGGCGGAGGCGGCGGCGGACCGTGATGTCGACCTGGGCCGCCGGGACCGCCAGGTCCACCGTGACGCTTCATCATCTCACTAGCCTTGGCCTTTTGCTCCGTCGTCAACAACGCAAAAAGTTTCGAGTGCAAACGCAGGTGATCAATCATCTCCTCAGTCATTAGCTGCGCTTGTTGACTGGCAAGCGGACGGACCGTCGCCTCGTCAAACTGACCATTTGCAGTTGCCTCTTCGATTTGTTTGTGAATCGCTTCGAGTTTTGCGTGGCGTTCCTCTTCGATGCCGCGCTGTGCTTCGAATAACGCCTTCGCCTGCTCCTTCTGAGCATCCGTCAGATTTAGCTCGCGCGAAAGATGTTCAATCATCTGCTCCGGTCCACCTGGGCCGCGCATCTTCTCCTTCTGGCCGTCGGGATGGCCCTGGGCCAGCGCGAAAACCGTCGCGGCCACGACCAGAACAGCAACGCTGGCTATTACTAATATTTGTTTCTTCATTCTCATTCTCCTCTGCATTTAGTAGGACAGACTTACGAGAGTCTGTCTTTGAAAATCAACAGGCTGTTAAAGGCCTGCCCTACCCGAGTTCTATCGGGCCGCTTTGCGGTACGCGAACTCTTATACGCCAAATTTGACGGGACAGATGTAAAGACTCGGTTAGGCAATGTAAAGTTTTGTAAAGACGGTGGCAAGCGATTGGCTGTTGACACTTCTTTACAAATGCTGTGTATCGGTTTGGGCTACAATCGCGCGCGAAACGTAACGCAAACTGTTAGTTTGCGATCGCGCGGGAAATGAGCTGATGAAGCAAATCGCAAACTAACAGTTTGCTTTACGAATTAATCCACCGTGGATCAGGTTCTCATCATCGACGACGACGTGGCGCTCTGTGAATTGGTCACGGAGTATCTCGAGCCGCTGGGCTTTAAGATCGAAACGGTGCATCGCGGCGATGCCGGCGTCGAACGAGCGCTTGCCGGCAAACACTCGCTCGTGGTGCTTGATGTAATGTTGCCCGGCCTAAACGGCTTTGAGGTTTTGCGCCGCATTCGTGCGGAATCGAATATTCCGGTGCTTATGCTTACGGCGCGCGGCGATGATGTCGATCGCATCGTCGGCCTGGAGATCGGCGCTGACGATTACTTGCCGAAGCCGTTCAACCCGCGGGAGCTGACGGCTCGGATACGCGCGATTCTGCGACGTGCGAAATCTGACGAAGCCACGGACCAACCGGGCTTGAAGAAAATAAGGGTTGGTGACGTTGAGTTGGACAACGGCACGCGCACCGTAGTTCGCAGTGACCAGAATGTCGAGCTCACGGCCGTGGAGTTTGATCTGTTGGAGAAGTTATTACGCGCTGCCGGGCGCATCGTCAAACGCGAGGAACTATCGCAACAGGTGTTGGGTCGAAGCTCCTCACCCTTTGATCGCAGCATCGACATGCACATCAGCAATCTGCGAAAGAAACTCGGTCATCGATCGGGAACGAGCGAGCGAATCAAAACAATCAGAGGGGTCGGATATATCTACGCGCAACCAAGCGCTCCCGACGGAGATTGAAACCATTGCTGCGAAGTTTGTTTCTGAAAATCTTTCTATGGTTCGGGCTGGTCATGTTAACCGTGATCTTCGGCACCTTTCTGGTGGGAGAGTTGTTGCGTCCGGAACGATCAGAACAGCGAACTCGCCGGCCGCTCGAGCCAATTCTCAACATATACGGCAAGGACGCCGCCGAAGAGTATGAACGAGGCGGTCAGACCTCACTTAACAATTACCTCGACAATGCTCAGCGTCAGTCAAATCTGCGCTTGTTCATTTTTGATAACCAAATGCGCGAGTTGTTGGGCCGGCGGATACCTGCCGACGCGCCTGATGTTGCGCGCAAGGTTTTTGAGACGCGGCTGCCGGAGTTCTCGAACCGCGACGGCTCACCGCTGCTGGCACGACCGGTGCGAGCGGACAGCGGCACGCAGTATGTGCTGGTGGCGGAGTTGCCGCCTCCACCCCAGTCCTGGATGTTCCACCCCGTCGTTCACATGTTAGCCGTAGGTTTAATGGGCGGCCTCTTTTGCTATGGGCTGGCCCGTTACTTGACGTCGCCGGTAACAAAACTTCGTGCGGCTACGCGCGAACTCGCTCGCGGCAATTTGCGCGCGCGGGTGGTGCCGGCGTTAGGTGGACGGCGGGACGAGTTAGCTTCATTAGCCGTTGACTTCGACGAGATGGCCGAGAAGATTCAATTACTGCTCGACAGCCAGCGTCGCTTGCTGGGTGACATTTCTCACGAGCTGCGTTCACCGCTCGCGCGTTTGAATGTGGCTCTCGAGTTGGCGCGGCAGAGGTCAGGCGAGACGGCGCAGAGCGCACTGGAACGCATTCAACGCGAAGCGGAAACTCTCAACGAAATGATCGGTCAACTGTTGGCGCTGACGCGAATGGAGAGTGGCGCGGAAGAAATCAGTAAGACTGAATTTGATTTGTCGCTGCTGCTGCAAGAGATCGTAACCGACGCTGAGTTTGAAGCGCAGGCGCGCAACCGTTCGGTGAAACTTTGCGGCGCGACAAATGTCACCGTTAACGGTGTTCCCAACCTGCTGCGTCGAGCGATCGAAAATGTGGTCCGCAACGCCGTGCACCACACGGCTGAGGGCACGCAAGTTGAAATAGAGCTGCTTGATGCGGCGGCAAGTGAGTTAGAGAACGCGCCTCCAGGATCGGGGGCGAGGCTGAATGGAGCAAACGCGCGATTTGTGAGTATCGTTGTGCGAGATCACGGTCCGGGTGTGCCGGCTGAAGCACTAGCTGAAATCTTTCGTCCGTTTTACCGTGTTGACGAAGCGCGCGATCGCGAAGCGGGCGGTGTGGGTCTTGGTCTCGCGATTGCCGAACGCGCGGTGCGCCTGCATGGCGGAATCATCGCAGCGTCCAACGCCCCGGATGGCGGACTACTCGTCACGATTACACTACCGAGCAGAAAAAGCGCCGCGGATTAACGCGGATTCCCGCGGATCATGATTGCCGAATATTCGTACAATTCTTATCCGCGTTGATCCGCGAAAATCCGCGGCCTTTTCTGATTGCTCAATGGAGCCGATTAGTTCGGCGTCACGCCCAGGTTCCACATCAGAAACGAGTAGATGTCAGTCGTTTGCTCGATGGCCTTCGTCGTACTGCTCGCCCCGTGGCCTGACTTGGTATCGATCCGAATCAGAATAGGATTGTCGCCGCCCTGTCCTGACTGGAGCGCCGCCGCATACTTGAACGAGTGCGCCGGCACTACACGATCGTCGTGATCAGCCGTTGTGATCAGCGTTGCCGGATAGCTTGTTCCGGTTTTGATGTTGTGTATCGGAGAATAAGCGTAAAGCGCTTTAAACTGCGCCCCGTCCTCGCTCGATCCGTAATCCGCTTTCCAGGCTGAACCGATGGTGAACTTGTGAAAGCGCAACATGTCCATCACACCTGCCTGTTGAATCACTGCCTTAAACAATTCGGGCCGTTGATTCGCAACCGCGCCCACCAGCAAGCCGCCATTTGAAACTCCATGAATCGCCAGCCGGCTGGGTGACGTGTACTTGTTAGCGATCAGGTACTCCGCGGCCGCAATGAAGTCGTCAAAAACATTTTGCTTCTGCAGCTTCGTTCCAGCTTCGTGCCACTTCTCGCCATACTCGCCGCCGCCGCGCATGTTAGCCGACGCGTAGACAAAGCCCTGCTCCAGTAGTGCCAGACGCAGCGAGCTGAATCCCGGCGAGTTAGTGGCGTTGAAACCGCCATAACCGTAAAGCAGCGTCGGATTATTGCCATCGAGCTTCAGGCCTTTCTTGTAGACGATGAACATGGGCACGCGCGTGCCATCCTTGCTCGTGTAGAAGACCTGTTTGGTTTCATAGTCCGCGCTCTTGAAACCGGGAATCTCCGGTTGCCGGAAAAGCGTAGACTTCTTCGTGGCGATGTCATACTTGTAAATCGTCGGAGGGAAGTTGAACGTGGTAAACGAATAGAAAGTAAACTTATCGTCTTCTCTGCCACCGAATCCGCCAACCGTTCCCAGCCCCGGCAACGCGATCTCATTTTCCAATTTGCCGTCGAGACTATAGACGTAGGCATGGGCTGTAACGTCTTTGAGGTAGGCGACGAAGAGTTTGCCGCCTACTACATTGGCGATATCCAGGGGCTCGGGTTTTTCCGGGATGATATCTTTCCAATTCTTTTCTTCGGGTTTATCCGATTCGAAGAGAAACACGCGACTGTTTGGGGCCTTGTGATCAGTAGACACCAAAAACTTGTCGCCTATGTTGCCGACAACACCAAAGCTGTCTTCTCCAACTTCAGCGACGATCGGAATGAAAGCGCTGCCGGTTTTTGAGCTATCGCGATAGTAAAGCGCGTTGCCTTTTTTGCCACTGCCGCCCTCCGAAACGTACAAAAAGGCGAAGCGCTCATCGTCGCTGGTCGCGATCGAATGGAAGCGCATGGCGTTCGACTTGTTTTCGTAAACCAACACGTCTGCCGATTGCGGCGTTCCCAGCTTGTGATAGAAAACCTGATGAAACTCGTTCGCGGTGGTGAGCTCATGACCTGGTGCTGGGGTCGGATAGCGGCTGTAATAGAAGCCGTTGCCCTGCCAGGCGACGCCGGTGAACTTGGCCCACTCGACGTGATCCGATTGCAACTGCTTCGTCGCCGCATCGAGCACGTAGATTTCATTCCAATCTGAGCCGCCCTTGGAAACGCCGTAACCAAAGTACTTTCCGTCTTTTGAAATTCCCACCGCGCCTAGCTTCGTAGTGCCGTCGGTTGAAAGTTTGTTAGGGTCCAGCAAGACTTCCGGTGTGCCGTCGAGACCTTTTTGCCGGTACCAAACGCTCTGGTTCTGCAGGCCATCGTTTTTTGTATAGAAGAAATAATCACCGCGTCGGGTAGGCGCCGTGTAGCGCGGATAATTGTAGAGCTGCGTAAGACGATCTTTGATTTTCTGACGAAAAGGAATCTTCTCGAGATAACTGAAGGTGACTTTGTTTTGCGCCTCAACCCACGCTGCGACCTCCGGAACGTTTGCATCAGCTTCGAGCCAGCGATATGGATCGGCTACTTTTGTCCCAAAATAGTCATCAACGGTGTCGACCTTTTTCGTCTCTGGATAAACGATAGCCCGTGAGCCGTTCTCGTTATTCGCCGCAGGTGCGGACGACATCTTTTGTCCGGTTTGCGCGCTGGACCGGGACGTAAATTGAGAGACTGAAAAGATCGATAGCGCCAGAGCGACTAATGCGATAGCCAAAAGTTCTCGCTCACGGCTTAAAAACAAAGACACAGAATTACTTCTCTTCATCGGATATTCTCCTGAGGATGTATTCCAAAACTGGAAAATGTACGGACTAATGTGGGCAGACGCCGCATACTTTAATCGACCGCGAGACAAAGTTCAAAGCTGGGTAGTGTCGCAATTTGTCATCTCTGTGCGTCCTCCGTGTTCTCTGTGTCTCTGTGGTTAAGTACTTCGTTATCGAATTCACCACAGAGACGCAGAGGTCGCAGAGGTTGTACAGAGAAAAACTTCGTGCCACTACCAAAACTACCGCAGGGGACGGAAGAACTCTCTGATGTCTGCTGCGAGCAGCTCGGGTTCTTCCATAGCTGCGAAGTGGCCGCCAACAGGGAATTCAGTCCAACGTTGAACGTTGTA
>DASZDU010000213.1:0-5174 GCA_035941655.1 Pyrinomonadaceae bacterium
CTGAAGAAGAGTTTGCAGCAGTCGAATCGTAAACCGATGGTCAAGGCAACACCGGAAGCTGCGAAGAAGAAGTCGCTGACTCTGGTGAAGCCGGCGGCAAAGGCCAAGACGGTTAAGAGACGAAAAGCTTCGTAAGTCAGTTAGTAACGCAAACTGTTGGTTTGCGTCTGTAAAGCAAACTGTTAGTTTGCGTTGTTAGTGAAGCGGCGGTTGCGTCTGCGCCAATCGCCACGCAAACTAACAGTTTGCTTTACGTCAAGCGTTATAGATGAAAGAAAACAGCCCTAAGGTTTTATCGTTTCCCTCACGCGTGCCGGCGAAGGCTGACTACCAACGCGTCAAGTCAAACTATTCCCTCCGTGAAATCAAGCAGCTGTTCGGCCTGAGCGAGCGCACCATCCGACGCTGGACCGAGCAAGGCATTATTCTGGGCAGGGCTACACCGGACCTCAACGATTACAGTTACGATTTCCAGGCGTTGACGCAGTTCAGGCGTGTTAGTGAATTGCGTGCGCAGGGTCACAGTATTCGTCAGATTGAGGCCGAGCTGCAGGGGCAGTTGAGTCTGTTCCGTGGCGCGGAATCGGCCAGAGTAGCCCGTCTGCTGACGCCGTTTGAGGAAGCGTTGTTGCTTGACGATCGAAGCGATCCACGAGCGGTCGAGTCTTACCTGGAAGCGATCAATGAGGGCGACAACGTTGCCGAAGCATATTGTAACCTGGGCATCATCAACAAGGACCTGGGCCAGATTGGTAAAGCACTCGACAATTTTACGCTTGCGCTAAAGCACGAGCCGAGGCACGTTGAGGCACACTACAATTTAGGCAATCTGTATTTCGACGCCGGCGAACTTCCGCTCGCCCGCTTGCACTATGAAGCGGCGGCGCAAATCGAACCGCGTTTCTCCCTGGTTTATTTCAATCTTGCGCTCGCACATTTTAAGTTGAACGACCTGACTTCCGCGCTTGCAGCTATCGCTAATTACAAAGAGTTGCGGCAACCAGACGACGAGGAGACTGAAGCGATCAATCAATTGCTCAAAGCGATGCAGGATCCACGCCGCACGGGGGTGTAGAGCTTAGCGTGAGAAAAGACCGGGGAGATTTTCCATTTGTCATTTACCATTTTTCATTTTCCATTTAAGGAACGGGCATAAGACCGAATGGCAAGGGCAAATGAAAAATGACAAATGGAAAAATGGAAAATGTGCTTCTGATTTCGACGTACCCTACATATATGACTACCCGAAGACAGGAAGGTTTCCCAAATGTCACAAGAAAAATGTCGAGTCCTCTTCATCGACGATCATGAAGACACGTCGGAAATGCTCACACTGCTGTTGGGCGAGGAAGACTACGAAATTGCTACTGCGGGGTCAGTTCAGGAAGCATTGAGACTGGCTATAACCCAAAGCTTCGATCTGTACGTGCTGGATAAGCATTTGCCCGACGGGAGTGGCCTCGAACTGTGTATGAAGCTCAACGATTTAACCCCCGGCGTGCCGTGCATCTTCTATACGGGTGACGCTTACGACATTCACAGATCCGAAGCGATGGCTGCGGGCGCTCATGCCTATGTAGCGAAGCCTGACATCACTGGCTTGATCGAAAATGTCCAAAGGCTGCTCTCGCAAAGAGAATGCGCCGCGGCGACGACATAAGTAAAACTGCCCTCCGCTTCTCATTGGACTAACGCAGAGAGGTCATTCGACAAACGTCGCCTTGACAGGTCAGTCTACGCACGTATAATTTTTCTTCCGTTGTGGGCCGTTAGCTCAGTTGGTAGAGCAGCTGACTCTTAATCAGCGGGTCGGAGGTTCGAGCCCTCCACGGCTCACCAGTTTTATTGAAACGGGCGACAACAAGTCGCCCGTTTTTCATTCGCATTAGTTTTCGCCAGCAGGCGTTGAGACACTTGATAGCCAGTCGCGATCTCCCTCGACTTCCGCCTCCAGAGATACTTAGTTTTCGTATACGCCTACAATCAACATTTCGTAGGGTAGGTTCCAGGTCAGAATACCCGGTTGGGTTTTGGCATGCGTTCTTCTATAAGAAACGAGCGCCAGATTTATCCTCGGCACCCCCAGCACGTGCATGATGTCTCCTTTGTGAAGTTTCTTGACGGCCTTTTCAGGTTCCGAGTCTTTCACGAAAACCATCCGCCGCTTCTGCACCAATACTTCATCGTCCAGATCCAGCACCTTAGCAAAAACCAGGGTGCCATCCGGCACGGCAAAAAGATCATCGATGATTTCCATCTTAAACTCGACATAATTGAAGCCGCCCATGCTGGTAATTATCGTCGTGGTCTTCTTCGCTCCGTTTGAGATGATCTGCGATCTCTTATTCTCATAACTCATGAAGGCGGTTTCGGCATCTTTGGTGGGAAAGTCCTTAATGGGTTTTAACGAGCGGGTGACGGATTTTCCGTTAAGAGATGTGATGGGATGTATCTCAAAAACGTGATCTGGGTTCGTGGTGGTGAAAGGGTTAAGCTGTGCTCCCTGGATTTGTTGCGACTCTCCACCGTGTTCGCACCACAGTCTCCACGCGCCTGACAATTTGATCGTCTGGTTGGTACCTTCGACACTGTGAATCAAATCAAGCGCCGCTTCCTCGCCTTTGGCGTTCATGATCTCAGCGACGATTGGCAGCCCAATCTCGGGCGCTCTCCCGGCAATGTGCAGGTCAGCATCCTTCTTGGCGGTATTGGGGTGTTTGTGAGCTTTGTCGACCGTGAAAGTAGTGTCAACAGTTACTCGATTCTTGAATTTTTCAATGAAAGAATTCTTCAAAGTAATTTCTATTTGAGCACTAACGGCTACCGGCAACAGCACCAGTACTGACAATGCAAAGCTTAGCCGCAAGTATCGGCTTTTGATCCTTTGGCATATCTGGATGGGTGATCTCATGGGTTCTCCTCAACGTTTGGTAGCGGTGGTAAAGTTGTTCCAAGCCGGACGGAGGATGCAACGGGTTGCAGGCTCGGAGGACCAGCCTGAAAGTTTTATCGAAGTGATGCAAGAATATTTGCATTTCGCAGGAGAGTCAATGTTTGATTAGGAAGATAAAAAGGCTTGAAGGCCGAACTTGCAGCCTGTACCTGCGGGCTGAATGGCGTTGATACTTAGGTTGGCAAACGCGCGAAATTCTGTTCGTCATCCGCAAGCGCGCAAGAATACCGGTATGTTTAATTTACCGCCTGAACTCTCCAGGTCACCATTCATAAATGTTGCAGGCGTCACGCGGCACATGGTTATCGCCGTTGTGGCTGTTGGGTGCCTGGCAACTGTCGACGCCGGTGCACAAACTGTTTCCCGCCCAATGCCGTCTCCGGACCAAACGACAACGGCGTTACAAAAGCCCGAAGATCGCAATGAGTCGGAACGTTCAGACAAACTCACCGGAGGAGTTATCGAAACCGCGGAGTTTGCAGCAAACGAACCAGACATTCATCTCACTTTGAATGTTCCTTCCTTTCGTTTGACGCTGTGGCAAAACGGAAAAGAGGTGAAGAGTTACTACGTCGGCGTGGGCATGAAGGCGCACCCAATCTATATTGGCGACCGCGAAGCGACGGAGATTATCTGGAACCCGGCATGGATACCGCCGTCGAGTGATTGGGTGCTGGAGATGAAGACGGTAAAACCGGGTGAGATTATCAAGGCGAGCGATCCGCGCAACCCACTTGGCAAGATGAAAATTCCCTTAGGCGACCGCTATCTCCTTCACCAGGCGGCGAAGCTAAGTGACGTGGGCAATTTAGTTTCTCATGGCTGCGTGCGCGTGCTGCGTAGTGAACTTTACGACCTCGCCGAAAAAATTATCGCGGCGCGGAATGCACCGGTCTCGCGCAAGCGCATTGAGGCCGCAAAGCGTAGCTCACGAACACTGGTGGTGCGGCTCGAAGAGGCTGTGCCGGTGGATATTAATTACGACACGCTCGTGGTGGAGAACGGCGAGCTTCACATCTACCCGGACGTCTACGACCGCGGCACCAATCGGCCGGCACTACTGCGCGCGGAGTTGCAGGCAGCAGGTATCGATGACGCAAATCTGAGCGATGCCGTGATTAAGAAAATGCTGCGCAAGGTGACTCGACGCACACAGTTCATCGTCGACAAGAGCGGCCTTGAGCAAGGAGAGGCGCTTTCTGAGGGAAGGGTTGTGCCGTTAATACCAAGGAAGGCTGCGGCCAAGAGGCACTAAGTCAAAGAAAACCATTTTCCATTTTTCATTTGTTATTTTCCATTTGTCATCGCCGGAGACAACTCTGACGAAGGCCGAGTTAGGATCTCAATGGGTTGGTTGTCTTTTTTCCTGACGATGACAAATGACAAATGAAAAATGATAAATGGAAATTTTCTTCTCTTCCTACTTAGCATTCCACTCTACTTAACAAATTCCCAGTGCCATGGTTCATAGCAGTACGGCCGAAAGCCGAAGCGCTCCGCATTTTTAACGAGCCATTGGTAGACGCGTGTTTCCACCTGCAGTTTTCGATTTGAATCCTGGGTATCCACGGGGTCGCCGCCCACGTAGAGGTCCAGGGCGCGGCCAGTAAAGTGTGGGCTGTTAACTGCCAGACCCGCCGTACCGGAATTTGGCGACTCGCGACGCAGTTTTTCCTGGTAAGCAGGCGAACGAAAAGCCGAGACGATCTTCAAAAACTTCTCATCGGCGGCGAGTTCGCCCTTCTTTGTTCGACCGAGTCCAAGCGAACGATCAGCAACTGCGGCGGCAACCATGCGTTTGTAGGCGGCATAGGTGCGTCGCTCAACTTGCCTGAGTTCTTCGGCGCGCGTGGGGTCATAGAAATCTGAAATCGGTGCGGTGAGCAGTTGCTCGGGTGGCGCTACGCTGCGATCTTTAAGACGCGCGGCTTGCCAGACGCCGATCATCGCGTAGAGCGTTTCATCGTCCAGCACCCCGCTTGGGTTACGACCCGACTTCTCCTGCCAATTCGCGACAGCCGACGCAAACTTCGGACTGACGGGATCATCCTTTGTCTTAATCAGCTTCTTGATGAGCGGGACGTAAAGATACCAGCCACGCTGAGGCTTACTGCCAAAAATCCAATCGAGATCTCGCAGCAGCAACGCATTCTTGCGCGCCGCTTCTTCATTGCGTTTACGATTAGACTTGCCGGCGCTGCTTGTCGCGTCAAATGTGGGG
>DASZDU010000214.1:0-8836 GCA_035941655.1 Pyrinomonadaceae bacterium
ACACGACTCGCGCAGTACGCGTTGGCCGATGTCAATAATCAGGCCCGTGTCCTCCGCTATCGGAATAAAGTCTTTTGGAAGCATTAATCCGTGCTGCGGATGTTGCCAGCGCACCAGGGATTCAAAACCACAGATATCCCCATCCTTCAGCGAAACTATTGGCTGGTAGAAAACCACCAGCTCGTCACGATCAAGGGCTCGGCGCAAGTCATTTTCAAGCCTGAGCATTGCTACGGCATTCGCATGCATGTTTTGATCAAAGAGTTCGTAACGAGCTTTGCCATTCTGCTTGGCACGATACATCGCGGTGTCGGCATCACGGAGAATGGTCTCTGCAGATTCGTAACCGGTAGTACTGAAGGTGATGCCGATGCTGGCCGTAGTAAATACCTCCTGCCCTCGGATGTAGTAAGGTTTAAGCAAATCTTTCTGCAGGCGCTCCACTACATGCAAGACGCTGCTATTGCTTTCGAGGCCATCAAGCAATATCGCAAACTCATCGCCTCCGAGCCGCGCCACTGTGTCGGCTGTACGCAAATTTTTTGTTAGTCGTCGAGACGTTTCGACTAATAACTCGTCACCCGCAACGTGACCAAGACTGTCGTTGATCATCTTGAACCTGTCGAGATCTAGAAAGAGAACAGCGAAGAGATGATCCGGGCGCCGCTTGGCCTGCGCTACTACGAGTTTGAGGCGATCCAACAACAAAGCACGATTAGGCAAACCTGTGAGTCCGTCATGCAGCGCAGCATTGCGGAAATGTTCTCTGCTTTCCTGTAACTCTTTCCGGATAAGTTCCAACTCTGAAATGTATCTTCTTTGCTCCTCCACGTGAGACACAGCTTGAGTTGCCTGAGCTTCTGAGGCCTCGACGCTCTTCAGATATGTTCGATAGGTAAAATAAACGATAGCGATGATAGGCACCGTCAGGACTATCGGGTAGAAGCCGAAATCGGTTATCAAAATGGCGGTGATGCTCGCCGTGGAGGCGCCGGCAAAATAGGTTATCGAGGTCCATAGATAATACTTTCTCCATGTTTGCCAGATCGGCTGTTTGGTTTTCAGCGACCTGTCGAGAGCTATTAATCCGGTATTCGTCAGGTACTGAACAAGGGCCATCACGCTAACGGAGGTGATAAAGGTCTTCGACACATCGCGCGGCGGCACACCTAACACAGGGCCGAAGCAGAGTCCAACTATGGCCGCGGTTGCAAAGGTCGAAATGGACATTACGCTGGCGTTGAAAAGAAGCGTGGTCGGCTTTTTACTTATGCGCATGCTCGAACAGACGCCGTCCAGAGCCGCCAGCAGAACTGCTGCGTTTCCCCCGTATAGCAAAAGCGTCAAGAAGATCAGCGTATCTGAAACGGTGATGTGATAGTTGATGCTGGGAATCTGGACCGCAATTCGGGCGGTAAGCAGAATCGTCAGAGTCAGCAAAACGAAGCGCAGGTCGAGTCGAACAACGGGAAGATAAATGAAGCACCAAAGGAAAACCGCCGCGCCAATCGAAATGATCAGCCACCGGAAAATGTTATTAGGATGTTGTTTGTCTGCCATGCCCTTGTTCGAGAATTGTGGGTTGGAAATGCGGAGATTAGGCGGCGCTTGAGCTAGCTGCCACTGTCGGGTGTCGCGCCCATTGCAATTGTGTTGTCACCACAGAGCTGCGTGTCGCCGGCAATAACTCCTGCGCTATCTCCAGCGATTACGCCGTCTCCGATTACTTGTCCATCTGTGAGAAGAACCCCGTTGCTCAGCAGCAATCCGGAGGAGCAAAACACGAAGCCGTCTCCAGCGATTACGCCGTTGCTAGTCATGATGTTGTCGCCGAGAGCGATCCCCGTTGAAAACATCCTGGTATCACCAGCAATGACGCCGTCGCCGGCAATCACACCGTCGCTCAAAAGGAATCCCATACCGTAGATTTTCTGATAACGAGTGATGAGGCTGACGCCGGTGGCGTAGGTGTAGTTGAGTATCAGACCTTGCGACCAGTTGAACGTCTCGCCTCCAATTGTAGATCGCGCGTCAGGCGGATTGGCGGTCAACAGAGGAGCGCCGAGAGGTGTTGAACTTGTAAGGTCGACCCGCACAAGTCGCGCCAGCCGAACCGCGCCTTCGATATTGATTTGGCCGGCTCCCTGCTCGAACATGTTGTAACCGGATAGCGGCTGCGAGGTGTACATCAAGATTGCCTTAACCATGTTCGGCGTCAATTTCGGATTCGACTGCAAAACGAGGGCGGCGGCTCCGGCCGCAACCGGCGTCGCCATCGACGTACCGCTCAGGCGCATCATCTTCCGGTTATCGACTGAGCTTACCGCTGCGTCTAATTCCGGATGTTGAGTAACAAGAAGATTTTTAATGGCTTCCGCGGCGACAATTTTGTTGCCTGGTGCAACCAGGTCTGGCTTGATGAGGTTGTCGTAGTGTCTTAATCCGCTTGAATCCGTCGAATAGCCACGGGTTGGGCCGCGCGAGCTATACGTCGTCATCGTATCGTCGGCGCGAAGATCCGTTCCATAAGTGTTAGAAGCACCCACAGTGATCGCGGACGGTTCGATCCCGGGCGAATGTATTTGGCCATATGTCTTTTGGCCAGCCGAGTCTTGCCCGTTGTTTCCGGCCGCTGCCACGACAACGATTCCAGCGTCCACTAGCCGGCGCACAGCCTTGCAGGCAGGATCAAACTGATAGGAATCGATAGCCGCTGAACCAAGACTCAGGTTGACCACACGAATGTTGTAAGTCGCGCGATTACTCATCACCCAGTCAAGAGCGGTTAACAACCGGGCTGTCGAGCCAGTTCCCTGTGCGTTCAATACCCGTAAATTGATGATGTTGGCGTTCGGAGCAATGCCGAGATAAGAACCGCTGGAAACACGTCCGTTCCCCGCCGCAATCGAAGCGACGTGAGTGCCGTGGCCATAAAGATCGTCTGTGCGGCCGTCACCGGTGAAATCCTTGTTTACCACCACTCGAATGTTATTGTTCTTGCTGAGGAAAGAGCGGTGAGCTGTATAGATTCCTGAATCGATCACCGCGATGCCGATGCCCGAACCATCCACACTGGTGTCGGAACTACTCGACGTGCTCACCGCATCGGCGCCCGTCGTAGCTGACACGTGACCAAGCAAACTAACCGGTCTGTCCAATGAAATGTAGGAGACTTGCAGATTGGTCGCGAGTTGCAGGATGCCGCCGAGAGGCATCTCAATGGCCCGCATGTTGAAGTTGTTATAGCTGGCAGTGACTTTACCGCCCAGCAGCAGCACAAGCGTATCGAGCGTAAAACTCCAGGGACCGTTTGATTGAACAACAACGTTCGCTCGGTCGCCGATTTTTCCTTCGAGCACCAGGTCCAGCAAATCGCTGGAAACCCTTACTACCTGCAGCACGTTCTGCGTGGTTTGTGTAAGACCACCCAACAGTGATTGCGCCTGGGCTCTCTCGACGGCCAGGAAGCCGATTGTGAGATAGAGAACCAGCGAACAGCTGATGAGCTTCTTTATTAGCGGGGGTAGGTTTTTTCTCATGGCTAATCTTGGAGCGGGGCGATAGCGTGAGTGTTTGTACAAAAGTCCCAATCGGGCTCGAGACTATTGAGCAACCGATGTGCCAACAATCCCTTTGCTTCGTTAAGTTGTCTTTAGTGAGGAGAAGACGCGATTCTCATTCGTCCGCCGGAATCAACCTCTGAGCGAGGCGGTCAACTTGAATCAGAGTCTGTCAGTTTGAGCGGCTGGTGAAATTTGACCGGGCTAACGGAATTGCAATCTTCCGCGGCGCTTGAAACACATCAAGGGATAAGCCTCTGCTGCCTGTTTCATAATTGCCCTTTCCTCGTTTCGTAATAGAATACGCAGCCAGCGAAACAATCGAGGTCCATTAAAGGAGTCTAACGAATGAGCCGTCGTGTTCTCTTGTCTTCTGTTTTCCTGCTGATCGCATTCAGTTGCCTACAAGCTCAAAAGCGTGCCTTCACGATTGAAGATCTTTATCGAGTCAAAAACATTTCCGACCTGCATGTTTCGCCTGACGGCAAGACAATTATTTTTGTGGTGGCGGTCACCGACCTGGCGCGCGCCAAGCGTGATACTCATATCTGGACGATGGAGATTGATGGGAAGAATCCGCGCCAGTTGACGACGGGTGACAAGAGCGAGTCATCTCCTTTGTTCTCGCCAGACGGCAGGCAGATAGTGTTCGTCAGCTCGAAAGATGGCAGCCCGAACCTCTACCTGATGAACGCGAATGGCAAGGGCGTTTGGCGCAAGCTCACCAATTTGTCGACCGGAGTTTCCGACCCGCTCTGGTCGCCGGACGGCAAGTGGATTGCGTTTTCGTCTGACGTCTATCCCGAATGCAATGGTGACGATGCGTGTAACAAACGGACTGCTGAGCGCTGGGAAGCAGGCTCACTCAAGGCACACATGGCAGACGAACTTCTCTATCGCCACTGGACCGACTGGAAAGACGGCAAGCGCACTCACACGTTCATTGCAAATGCGCTGACCGGACAAACGCGCGATGTGACCCCGGGCAATTATGACGCGCCCACGTTCCAGCTCGGCGGTCCGTTACAATATGATTTCTCGCCTGACAGCAAGGAGCTGGTTTATGTTTCAAATCATGACCCGGTTCCCGCCGTCTCCACGAACAACGATCTCTGGCTCATTTCGCTTGAGAATTCGCAACCGGCGGCGCGAAATCTCACGGCAAACAATCCCGCTTATGATGGCAGCCCGAAATATTCACCGGATGGGAAATACATCGCGTTTCGCACGCAGCTGCAACCTGGTTACGAGTCGGATCGCTTTCGCCTCGCGCTTTACGATAGGGACACTCGTCAGATAACGACCGTCACTGAAGTGTTCGACAACTGGGTGGATGAGTTTCGCTGGTCTAAGGATTCAAAAGCCATCTACTTCCTCGGACCGGTTGAAGGTCAGAACCCGATTTTCCGTCTGGACATCGGTTCAAAAGAATTCACACAGGTGTTGGCTGACAAAACTATTGATGCCTCAGACCTCGATCCATCCGAACGCCAGTTGGTCTACATCAAGCGGGCAGTGGGAGAACCGGCCGAGATTTACAGCGCCGACCTTGTCAACGGTAAGGCTGTGCAACCGCGGAAGCTTTCCCGTTTCAACGAAGCGCTGATGAACGAAGTTGATATCCGGCCCGCGGAAACAATGTGGGTTACCGGCGCAGCTGGCAAACGCGTGCAAGTCTTCATTGTCAAACCTCACAACTTCGATCCATCCCGCAAGTATCCGCTGATTCTGAATGTTCATGGCGGCCCTCAGTCAAATTGGGCTGACGCCTTTCGCGGCGACTGGCAGGTTTATCCCGGCCTGGGTTACGTAGTGGCTTTTCCAAATCCGCATGGATCGACCGGCTTCGGGCAGGAATACACGGCCGAGATTTCGGGCGATTGGGGTGGGCGGGTTTACGAAGACTTGATGATGGTGACTGACTCACTCGAAAAACTTCCGTACGTCGATTCCACGCGCATGGGCGCCATGGGTTGGTCTTATGGTGGCTATATGATGATGTGGTTTGAAGGCCACACAGATCGCTTCAAGGCCATCGTCTCTATGATGGGTCTCTACGACCTGCGTTCGTTTCATGGCGCTACTGAAGAACTTTGGTTTCCCGAGTGGGACTTGAAAGGCCAACCATGGGACTCATCGCAATATGAAAAATGGTCGCCCTCAAGCTTCGTGAAGAATTTCAAGACACCGACGCTGGTCATTTCAGGAGAACGCGATTACCGAGTGCCGTACACCCAATCGCTGCATTTCTTTACTGATCTGCAGGAGATGAAAGTCCCTTCGCGTTTGATCATCTACTCAGACGCCGGGCACTGGCCGAGTTGGTACGAGATGGCGCTTTACTACACCGCGCACATCGAGTGGTTCAACAAATATCTTGGCGGTGGACCGGCGCCGTGGACCACGGAGCAGTTTCTGCGTAATGCAGTTTTCGATAAGACAACCGGAAAGCGAATAGTCGATACCCCGGCAGGTCGGCCGAAGAATTTACAGGGTAAGCCGGATGCGAAGCCGACCACTCCATAGTTGTATCGTCGCCCTTGTGCCGCGTAGCGGCAACCTGAGTTTAGCCCAGCCTTTGAAGGCTGGGAGAAAGGGTAGGTTGTAACTCCTCGTCGCGTAGCGACGATTGAGCCGTCGCTAAAGCGAAGGGGATCCTACTGCAATTGATCCCGGCCTTGAAAGGCCCGGTACGCTTACGCGTCGAAGACATTTAAGGGAGAGCTACAAAGAATATTTTCAGGTGAAGAAGTGCGGGTTTGCCCCCGCTCTTTTGCGAACGAAAACTCCAGCCAGGGAGCACATATGTCCGATAAGACCATTACAGCCAGCCAGTCAGGTCCGGAACTAAGCGGTCGCTCCATTGTCATTGGTCTGTTCGTAGCAATGATAATCGGCAGCGCTTATCCCTATTGCGTCCTGAAGCTCGGCTTCGGACCAAACCTTTCCGTGGTGTCGGCGTTCCTCGGTTTCATGACGCTCGTGCCGCTCGTCGTCCTGCTGCGTCTGACCGACACGAATGCACGCGAAAACAACATCGTGCAAACGATGGGCACGAGCGCCGGGCAAACGGCGTTCATGTGTGTCTTGCTAGCGGCATTCGACATGCTCAACACCAAGGGCGTGCTAAATCCGCCCATTCATCTGGGAACCGCGCAGATATTTTTCTGGCTCTGCAGCGCCAGCCTGCTCGGCATCCTGCTCGCTGTTCCCATGCGCCGCCACTACATTGATGAAGAAAATCTAACTTACGCGGATGGTCTGGCGGCAGGCGAGACGATTCTCGTGTTGCATGAGGGACGGGCAAAGGGTGCTTCGGCCGGACCAGTCAAAGCGCTTGCGCTCGGCAGCCTGGCCTCGGGTGGGTTGATGATCCTCACCAGCTTCCTCAAACTTTTTCCCGACACCTGGCTGCTACCCGGCATGGCGCCCATGAACATTGGTTTCAACTGGAGCCTGCTGTCGTTTGGCTCAGGACTGCTGGTCGGCTTTCGGATCTGTATGGCGATGGCGATCGGCACCGCTATTAGTTGGTTCATACTGCCCTCATTTCTTGTCTCCCACGGAATGATCGCCGAGGCGACTTATCCACTCACCTTGCGTTGGGTGATGTGGCCAGCGACGGGGTTGATGGTGGCCGGCGGCCTGACTTCGCTCGCTTTGAAGTGGAACCTTATTGTGAAAACGTTTCGCGGACTTAAAGGCAGCAGCGTCGTTGATCCGGATCGACGCGAGTTTCCCATGCAGTGGGTCGTTATCGGATCGTTGGTGATGACGGTAATTATCTGTCTCGTTCAGTACTTCAGCATGGGCATCCCGTTATGGCTGTCGCTCATCGCCATCCTGCTCTCGCTGCCGTTGATGTTGGTGGGACTACGTGTTTTGGGCGAGACAAACTGGGGCCCAATCAGCGCGATGTCAAACATGATGCAGGCGATCTTCGCTTTCATCTCGCCCGGAAACGTGCCGGTTAATATGTCTTCAAGCGGACTAACCGGGACCATCGCGGTAACTTCAGAAGCGTTGATGCAGGACTTCAAGGCGGGACAATTAGTCCGCTCCAATCCACGCAACCTTACGATTGCGCAACTGATAGCCGCGCCCATAGGCTCGATGGCGACCGCTTTGGTCTACCCGGTGTTGCGCGATAAGTTTGGTCTGGGTCCCGGCGGTTTGTCATCGCCGATCAGTGTGAAGTGGGCCGGTTTTGCCGAGCTGCTTACTCAGGGGTTAAGTGCGCTGCCGCCGGGATGTCTGGTCGGCCTGATGATTGGTATTGCAGTCGGCATTTTGCTGACTTTGCTGGCGGAGAAATATGAAAAGCACACTCCTTCACCCGCAGCCATCGGTATCGGCATGCTGATTCCTGCGTCCGTCTTAATGACTTTTATTCTCGGCGGCCTGGCCCAGCTGATCTGGGCAAGAACCGCACCGAAATCAGAAGATGATTTTCGGATTCCGTTGGCGTCTGGATTGATTGCCGGCGAAGCATTGCTGGCCGTGGTGCTGGCGCTACTGGCTGCGTGGGGGGTCAACTTCTGAAAGAGCATCAAGTGTTGTCGGCCGGCCTTAAAAGACCGGGCTAAGGTCATACCGTCGCTCACACGACGCAGAACCAATGAAACCAAAGTTTTTTAAGACTCCCTCAGACTTGCGCAAATGGTTTCGCACGCATCACGCGTCGGCGACTGAGCTTTGGGTTGGTTTTTATAAGAAGGACTCCGGCAAGGCGAGTATTACCTGGCCCGAGTCAGTCGATGAAGCCCTGTGCTTTGGCTGGATCGATGGCATCAGGAAGAGTATCGATGAAATCAGCTACATGATTCGCTTCTCGCCGCGCAGGCCCCGCAGCATCTGGAGTGCCGTGAACATCAAGCGCGCCGGCGAACTTGTAGCAGAGGGGTTGATGCAACCTGCGGGGCTTAAGGCTTTTGCATCACGGAAGGAGTATCGTTCCGGCATTTATTCCTACGAACAACGGACCGCGGATCTGCCGGACCATTATGGAAAGCTACTAAAGAAGAACTCTGCCGCGTGGAAGTTCTTCGATGCCCAGGCACCGTATTATAAAAAGGCCATCAACTGGTGGGTGTTGTGTGCAAAGAAAGAAGAGACTCGACTCAAACGGCTGGAGCAGTTGATTGATGATTCAGCCCATGGCCGCAGGATTGCGGGGTTCGTGGCGCTAAAGAAAAAACCGGGGAAGTAGCCCGACCGTTAGCGGGCTCATTGGTTCGCCGAGCCCTCCTTAATTCTCGGGCTAACTCCCCGTTGTT